>DAOUDA010000152.1:0-10013 GCA_034431835.1 Chloroflexaceae bacterium
ACGTGAAAATCCGATAGCCGATAGGGCCGCAGCACGCGGCGGCCGGACGCGGGCCGGTTTTCATCGGGCGGTGTGTACGCATTTCATGGACGGCTGATGTGATTTTGGATTTGGACGCACTGCAATCCAAAATCAAACACGCTTTCGCGCGAGTTGTCCGACCACAGCCTGCTCGAGGGTGGCTGCGGTAGGCACGTCGCTCAGGGTTACGCCAGTGGCGATCAGGGCCTGGGCCACCGCGGGCTGCACACCCACCAGCACGCAACGCGCGCCCAGCAGGGCGGCGGCGCGTATACCCGTCATAAGGCCATGGGCCCCCTCGGCGTCTAGCCGGGTCACACCAGTGATGTCGAGCATGACGGTCGAGGCGCGACGGGTTTCGATGCCCTGCAGGAGCGCATCGAGGAACTCGTTCATACGCGCGCCGTGGAACTCGCCGATGAGCGGCATCACCAGGACGCCGGGCAGTACCGGGATGAGCGGCAGGGACAGGGAGCGCACCGTGGCGACCAGACGCTCCTCTTGATGCCGCGCGCGCCGCAGATCGTCGAGCGTTGCGGCGAGGCGGGCGCGTTCGGTTTCGAGCAGGCTCTGGTAGCGCGCCGCCTCGCTCACGTCGCGGACGAGCACCAGGGCGCCCTGGTGCTCGTCGCGCGAGTCACGGATCGGAACCACGACCACCTCAAGGTAGCGCTCGGCGGTCCTCAGGCCGAAGGCAATCCGGTCGTCGTCGGAGGCGCGCCCGGCGAGCGCGTCCCCGACGTGAAGGCCAAAGTGGGCGTCAATCGGTTGGCCAACCTGGAGGCCCAGGCGCCGGGCGCTGGGGTTGGCGAAGACGATCGCGCCGGAGGCGTCGGTGACGGCAATGGCCTCGCGCAGGGCGCCCAGGGCCATATCGAGCGCGGCGCGCGTGGGTGAGAAGATCCGTGTGCCCAGCACCAGGTAGCCCAGAGCGGCGACCATCGGGAAGATCTGGATCTGGGTGATCGATCAGATTGGCGACCGGACCGAGGCGCGGGGTGAGGGCGCCCATCACAAACGAGAAGATGAAGCACAGGGCCAGCAGGACGATCGCCGGCCGAACCTGGCGGTGGCGTGGATCGAAGAAGGCAAACCCCAGCAGGGTCAGCAACACCAGCTGGCCGATCGCTCCGAGCAGGATGAGGACGGTCCCCGTCGAGCGGACGTAGTTGAGTCGGTAGATCCCCTCGAAGCGGATGCCCTCGACCACCAGGCCGAGTCTGCCGAAGATGTCAACACTTATCGCAATGGCAATCAGGAAGTAGGGCACGCTGATCCAGAAGATCGGGCGTCGCATCAGTGCCGGGCCTTCCCACCACTGCGGAACGAACAGCGCGCTGAGCAGCAGCAGTAGCAGGGCGAAGTAATACGCCAGCGAAGCTGAAGCGAGCCCCAGGCTTACGTAGGCCGCCGTGGTTGTGCCGGCCGCGTCGCGCAGGAGCACGCCGCCGATCATGGTGATCAAAACGATCGAAAAACCGATGAACAGGCGCGACGCGAACTGCTCGCGGGCGCGCGCGCTGATCAGGGTGGCCAGCACGGTCTGAAAGATGATGATTGTGAGCGCAAGGAGGGCTGACAGCATACGGGGCTTCGCTATCCTCTCAGGCAGGGGGAAAGCTGGTTTCCCCCTGCCCTGCCAATCGCTGATGAAAAAGAGTGTTTCCCGTGTCCTTCGCCCACAGTTTATCAACTGGCCATAACCAGAATGCGGCGGTGGTTGCCATCCGGCGCAAACCTGCTACAATGCATCCGCAAGGATGTTCGTGCCCCATCTTGAGGTTCGATGGTTCACGCCTCAGGAACCGTCTGGAGGGGTTGTGGGGAGGCTGCGCCTCCCCGCGCCCCTCCAATGGTAACCCGCGTGTGAACCATGGCGGGTCATGAGGGAGGTCGCCGTGCCGATCCGCTTGCTGGACGCGACGGTGGCGGCGCAGATCGCTGCCGGTGAAGTGGTTGAACGCCCGGCTTCGGTGGTGAAGGAACTGGTCGAGAACGCTCTGGACGCCGGGGCGCGGCGGATCAGCGTCGAGGCGCGTGGGGGCGGCCTGCGCGAGATCAAGGTGCTGGACGACGGCTGTGGCATTCCGGCCGCCGAGGTGGAACTGGCCTTCGAGCGCCACGCCACCAGCAAGCTCGGCAGCGCCGAGGACCTGTGGAACATCACCACCCTGGGCTTTCGCGGCGAGGCGTTGCCCTCGATCGCCAGCGTCGCCCAGGTGATCTGCGTGACCCGCGCGGCCGGCGAGGAGCTTGGCGCCGAGGTGCGCATCGCCGGGGGCGAACTGCAGGCGCGCCAGCCGCGCGGTTGCTCGCCCGGCACGAGCATCACCGTGCGCAACCTGTTCTACAATACCCCCGTGCGGCGCGAGTACCTGCGCTCCGAGGCCACCGAGTTGAGTGCCATCAGCGCCGTGGTGCAGCAGTACGCCCTGGCCTACCCCGAGGTGCGCTTCAGCCTGCTGCTGGAGGGTCGCCTGGCGCTGCAAACCAGCGGCGACGGCGACCTGCGGGGGGTAGTGGTCGAGTTGTACGGGCTGGACGTGGCCCGGCAACTGCTGCCCATCGAGGCCAGCGCCGGCGAGGAGGAGCAGGCCGTGCGCGTCACGGGCCTGGTGTCGCCCCCCGGCCTGACCCGCGGTTCGCGCGGCTACCTGCACCTCTTCGTCAACCGGCGCGCCCTGCAGCCGCGCGGCGCCCTTGCCGCGGTGGTGGAGGAGGCCTACCATACCCTGCTGATGAAGGGGCGCCATCCCCTGGCTGTGCTCGACATCCGCGTGCATCCCCTGGCGGTGGATGTCAATGTGCATCCCACCAAGAGCGAGGTGAAGTTTCGCTACGCCCCGCGCGTCTTCGGTGTGGTTGGCCGCGCCGTGCGCGAGGCCCTGGTTGCCGGGGCCGAGGTGCCCACCTGGAGCGCGGAGAATGGGGCCTTGCAACGGCGCTTCGAATTGCGCCAGGTCGGCGCGCCCGCGCCGCGCGACCCGGAGGCGCCGGCCTGGGGTGCGGGCGCCTCGGCCTGGGATCGCGAGCGCAGCCGCTGGGACGTGGGCGCGACCACTCCGGCGGGTCAGGCCGGCCGGCCACACGACGCGCCGCCCGCCCCGCTGCCGCTTGAGCGCGGCGACGCTGCGCCCGAGGCGAGGCCGCCCGTGTCGCTGCCGCCGCTACGGGTGGTGGGCCAGGTGGGCCTGACCTACATCGTGGCCGAGGCCCCCGAGGGCATGTACCTGATAGACCAGCATGCCGCCCACGAGCGCATCACCTACGAGCGGCTCATGGCCCAGCACGCCCGGGGCCATGTGGAGTCGCAGGGCATGCTGCTGCCGCAGGCCGTGCCCATGGCCCCTGCCGCGGCCGCCCTGCTGCTGGGCAACGCCGCGCAACTGGCCGCCTGGGGCTTCGCCCTCGATCCCTGGGGCGACGGGGTACTGGTGCGCGCCGCCCCGGCCACGTTGCCCCTCGAGGAGTTGCCCCGCGCCCTCCACGAACTCGCCGACCGCCTGGCCGGTCAGGGCGGCTCCACCCCTCTCGATTGGCGCGAGGCCGTGCTCATCACGCTCTCGTGCCATACCTCGGTGCGCGCCGGGCAACCCCTGGCCCTCGAAGAGATGCGCCAGCTCCTGCAGCAGCTCGAGCAGTGCGCCAGCCCCCGCACCTGCCCCCACGGCCGCCCGACCATGATCTTGCTGACCCCCGCCCAGATCGAGCGCCAGTTTGGGCGCCGGGTGTGAGGGATTGTGCGGAGCGCCCATGACCCCGGTATGGACCTGGATCGCCCTGGCCCTGACCATCCTCACCTGGATCATCCCCTTCGTGATGCTGTTCATTGTGCCGGCGAACCGTAAGCCTTCCTCGGCTACCGCCTGGATGCTGCTGATCTTCGCCTTTCCCTGGCTGGGGTTGATCCTCTTTCTCTTGCTCGGTTCGCCGAAGCTTTCCAGCAGGCGTCTGGCGATGCAAAAGGAGATCAATGGCTACATCACCGAGCTTGTCGCCCAGGCGCAGGCCGATCCGCAGGTGCACCCGCTGCTCGCGCCGGACATCCCCGGGCGTTACCGGCCCTTCGTGGATCTGAGCGCGGCGCTGGGGGCCCTGCCGGCCACGGCCGAGAACGGGGTGGAGATCCTCACCGACTATGACGACATCCTGGCGCGCATCGCGGCGGATATTGACGCCGCCCGGCGCTTCGTCCACATTCAGTTTTACATCCTGATCGCCGACGCGGCCACCGAGGAGTGTTTTCGGGCCATGGAGCGGGCCGTCGCCCGTGGCCTCCCCGTGCGGGTGCTCTACGACCCGGTGGGGAGCCGCAAGTACCCGCCCTACCGCGCCACCCTGCGCCGCATGCAGGCCGCCGGTATCAGCGCCTACCCCATGCTTCCGCTCTACCGCCTCGATGATGTCAACCGGCCCGATCTGCGCAACCACCGGAAGATCGTGGTGATTGACGGGGAGATCGCCTACACCGGCTCGCTGAACCTGATCCACCGCGCCTACCACCGTCGCGACAACCTCTACTACGACGAACTGATGGCCCGCGTGCGCGGCCCCGCCGTTGACGCCCTGGACGCCGTGTTCCGCACCGACTGGTACTCCGAGACGGGGCAGCGGCTCACCGATCCCGACGATCCGCTCAACGCGATCGAGTTCACCCCTGGCGGCACGTCGCTGTGCCAGGTGCTGCCGAGCGGTTCGGGCTTCGAGCGTGAAAACAACCTGCGCCTGTTCGTGGACCTGGTCCACGCCGCGCGCGAGAAGCTGGTGATCTGTAACCCGTACTTCGTGCCCGATGAGGCGCTGATGATGGCGGTGATCTCCGCGGCGCTGCGCGGGGTCGAGGTGACCATGTTCAACTCCGAGGCCCGCGATCAGTTTCTGGTGGCCTACGCGCAACGTTCGTACTACGAGGAACTGCTGCGCGCGGGGGTGAAGGTGCGTCTCTACCGCGCCCCGATTCTGCTGCACACCAAGACGATCAGTATTGACGATGACATCGCGGTGGTCGGTTCGAGCAACATGGACATGCGCTCGTTCGAGTTGAACCTGGAAGTGACGCTGCTCTGCTACGATCCCCGGGTGGTGGCCGACCTGCGGCGCGCCGAGGCCGATTACGTGGCGCGTTCGCGGGAACTGACCCTCGACGAGTGGCGCCGGCGCCCGCTCCACAAGCGGCTCTTCGAGAACCTGACGCGGCTCATGTCGCCGTTGCTGTGATACTCGGGAAACCAGGTTGCCCCGGGCCCCCGCTGGCGGTTGAGGGGCCGCCCGGGGCAACCTGGTTGTCGCAGACTCACCCTAACGCTGCCATGGCCCTCTGCGCGCTCTCAGCAGGCTTGACCTTGATCTCGGCCTGAACAACCTGCCCCGCCTCGTCAATCACGAAGTGCGAGCGCTCGACCCCCATGTACTTCTTGCCGTACATGCTCTTCTCCACCCACACCCCGTAGGCCTCGGCCACACTGTGCTGATCATCCACCAGCAGGGTGAAGGGCAGATTGTGCCTGGTCTTAAACTTCTGGTGCGACTTGACACTGTCGGGGCTCACGCCGAGCACGACAGCGTTCTTCTCCTCGATGCTCGGGTAGTTGTCACGGAAGCCGCAGGCCTGCGTGGTGCAGCCCGAGGTGTCGTCCTTCGGGTAGAAGTAGAGGATCACCTTCTTGCCCCGGAACTGCGACAGCCGCACCGGCTCGCCGGTGTCGCTCAGGACCTCGAAGTCGGGCGCCATGTCCCCGACCTTGACCTTCTGCTCGGACATTGTGCGCTCCTTGTAGAAGAATAACCCTGTTACTTGATTCTACCTGAAATCTGGCACAAGCGGGCGTGGGGCAACCCGGCTTCCCCACGCCCGCGGAAAGCCCTCCCGGATCCTTCACAGGTTTCACATCATTTCTACACCGGAACTGAACAGCGGGCGGCTATCCTTGCAAGTGGAACGAACCGCACCAACCTGATGAGCGAGGCGCCCTGATGAAGACCCTGACCAGACCTCTCAACCGCAACACCACCAACCTGTTGCTCGATGCAGCGAGCTTTCTCGCCTTCCTGATCCTCACCGCTCCGCGTTTCACCGGCATGGCCATCCACGAGTGGCTCGGGGTGGCCCTGGGGGCGGCCCTGATCACCCACCTGCTGCTCCACTGGAACTGGCTGGTCTCGATCACCCGCCGCTTCTTTGGCGCGGCCACCTGGAGAGCCAGGACCAACTACCTGCTCAACGCCCTGCTGTTTGTGTGCTTCACTGTGACCCTGTTCACCGGCCTGATGATTTCCAGGGCGGCGCTACCGCTATTCGGCCTTCAACCTGGCCACGACCGGCTGTGGGAGCAACTGCACCGTCTGGGTTCCGACGCCTGTGTCATCTTGATCGGCCTGCACCTGGGTCTGCACTGGAACTGGATCGTCAACACCACCCGTCGTCTGTTCACCCGCGGCGAGCATCGCCGCGCCCGGCCGAGCACCGCTCCCGTCGTCTCTGAAGCCCAGGAGATCGTGTGATGAAAACCGTGTTTCGCATCGTTGCCATTCTCGCAAGCGCCCTGCTGGTGGTCGCCGGCCTGCTTGCCTTCCGTGAGACCGGCCCTGGTCAGGCGCTTGCCAGCGCCCGACCTGAGCGGGACCACTTCAGCCAGGAGCATAGCTCGTCATCAGCCCTGGCCACGCGCCCGCGCCGCGGCCAGGCCCAGTTCGACACCCGGTCGGGCCACGCGGGTCACGGCCCGGAGAACCACGATCCGAGCCTGTTCGGCGCGGTCGAGATGCTGAAGAATCTGGCGATCATCGCCGTCAGCATCACCCTGATCGCACTGGGGGCCTGGTTGGTGCAGCGGGCCCGGCGCGGCCAGCCTGGTTCCACGCCTCCAGAGCTGCGCCAGGATTCTGGGGTGAACAGAGGCTTCGGTCAGAGGGTCTGAGCGATCCGCGCCCTCTCAGACCCTCCGACCGGAAAAGAGTGGGGGAGAGCCAGGTTGCTCCATGGTCCTGATCGAACCTGGACGCGGTTACCGGGCAACGAAGGGCGTAAGAATAACCGCTTTGTCGGCGAGGTCGGATCCTCTGAGATTCTCCAGCAGCATCACTGCCGCCGATCCCTGCCCGGGGAGGGCATCGCGGAAGAGCAGCAGCAGTCCACGTTGCGACGGTGAGCCGGTGGCGCCGTCGGGGTCGGCGCTGAAGGGCAGGGTCGCGCTGCTCCTGGGGGCGATGGTCAACTCCGGCACAGCGGGGCGGAAACGCAATTGCCCGGTTTGCATGGTGTGGGCCGTGGCGCCGCAGGTCGGGGCGGGAGCGGGGGAACAGTCCCGGAGTTGCGGCGCGCCCCGGTTCAGGAAGTAGGCGTCGTAGGCCAGGACGAAGTAGTTGAAGGGCCGGTCGCTGCGCAGGCCGATAGCCGCGGACGGCACGGGCAAGACGTAGTTCTGGGTGTTGAAATCGGCCACCAGGAAGAAATAGCTCCGTGGCGGCGCCGCGCTGCCGACGACGCGCACAAAGACAGCGTTGCGCCCGTTGCGCCCGTCGGGGGCGGCGTTGTACACCACGTAGTCGGTGACACCGTCACGGTTGGCGTCGATGTGCGCCTCGAAGCGCGCCGGCACGTCGGGCGAGGCGCGGAAGGGCTGGTCGTAAACGGTGAGGGCGAATTCGATCACTTCATCGGGTATGGCGCCTGGGGGCGTGGGCGGCAAGCCCAGGCTGGCATTCAGCCCCGGCACACTGTAGCTGCGTAGCCCTGCGCCGGAGAGATCCACCGGGCTTTCGCCGCTGCCGGGGCGTGAGCCGATGATGTAGTCGGGTGAGGCGCAGGGTGCGGACGTGGCGTCGAGCGAGTCGCACTGGTTGGGACTGATCTCCACCAGGGCGAAGTTCTCGACCGGCCCGGCGGCAACTGGCGCCGGATTGGCCAGTTCGAGCCGATCGCTCTCCTGGCGGGTCACGCGCACCTGGGCCACGCGGCGCGGGACCATATGGATCGGCACGCTGACGCGGTTGTCCGTGCCGCCGTCAACCACCAGCAGGCCGTCAAGCTCCAGCGGCGCCATCCCACCACACTCCCCGGCAGCGGTTCCCGCGGCGCAGGTTGCGTCGGCGGCGTCTTCGAGCGTCCAGGCCCTTAGCCGGGCCGGGTCGACCGTCGCTGTTACGGTAACGATCGTGGCGCTTCGCGCTGGCAGATCCACGTGCTCGGGACTGACGCTCAGGCTCACGCCGCGCTCGCCGGAGCGCAGGCTCGTGCTGAGCGTGTAGCTACGGGGCGACATTGAGTAGTTCAAAACCGCCACCTGGCGTTGCAGCGTCTGCGGCGTCGCCACCGGCTGGTAGCCGAAGGAGACGCTCCCGGTCTGAGCGTTCCAGGCGCGGAAGAGTGGATCGCCGAAAGGGTAACTGCCCGCGCAGGGGGGCAGGATGCGGAAGAACAGGTAGTTGAGCAGGTCGAGCAACGGCGTGAAGGTACATCCCCGGAGACCGGGGTCTTCCGCCAGGCGCGCGGCAAGTTCCGTCGCGTCCCAGGCCAGGGTGCGGGCGCGGAAGGCGGCCAGGGCGTCGAGGCGCCCGCTGCCCTGCAAGGTGATGGGCGCCAGCGCGGTTCCCTCGGCGGCGCGCAGGCTCTGGCCGTGGTTCATCAGCAGGATTTTGACATACGGCGCCAGCGAGAGGGGGAAATCAGGTACGTCGCCCAATCCGGGATTGGGATTGAGGATGCCGAGGCGCTCGAGTTGCTGGATCATAAGCGCGGCGGCGCCGGCGGCCACCGGCGCCGAGCCTGACGAGCCGCCAAAGGGCGCCAGGGCGCTGCCGCTGCCGGCCCGGGCCGACAGCACGGCTCCTGGAGCGGCCAGGTCAGGTTTGGCGCGATTGTCGGCAATGCGCGGCCCGCGGCTGGCGCTCGGCGCGATGCGCTCGCCGCCGTCGCCGGGCGCGAGGCTCTCGGCGACGGCCAGGGCAGCGTCCGCCGCGGCGGGCGCCCCGATAATGTAGGGCCGGTTGCCGTCATTGCCGGCCGAGGCCACCACCAGCGACCCGTAGTAGCCGGCGAGGTCGGCGAAGAGGGTGAGGGCGTCTTCGGGTTGGCCGTAGCTGAAGCTGACCGAGAGGTTAATGATGTCGGCGGGATCGTAGGCCAGGCAACCCGGTGTTACGCCGGGGGTGCAGAGACCGCGGTCGGAGCCGTCGAGGTCAAGGGCCGCGTCGAAGGCGCGCAGGAGGGCGACGCCGTTGCACAGCCCGGCGTCGCCGTTGCAGGCCTTGAAGGCCCACAGATTGGCGCCGGGCGCGACGCCGCTGTCGGCGCCGCCGGGGCTGGTGGGCAGGCCGGCGGCGATGTCGGCAACCTGGGTGCCGTGACCGGCCAGGTCGATCGGGTTGGCATCGAAGAAGAGGCAGACCTGCAGGGCGCCGCAGCGCGGATCCGGGTTGGGCCAGAGGTCGCCGATAAAGTCATAGCCGCCGCGCACCTTGGCATTGGGAAAGAGATCGGCGGGAGGGTCAAGGGCCGGATCGCATCCGGGTTGGCCCGGGGCCAGGGCGGGGTTGCCGCAGGCCGCGCGGCGATAGTCGGCCGGGTCTCCGCTGCCGCCCAGCTTCACGTGGGTGTAGTCAATGCCCGAGTCAACCAGGGCAATGTCGATGCCGGCGCCGTTGCTGCGCCGGGCGCGCACCGCATCAGCGCCGATCAGCGCCGACAATTCAGCCAGGGTTAGCGCGGCGCCGTCGCTGGCGCCCTGATCTACCGGATAATCCTTTACCTGCACCACCCCCTCGACCCCCGGCAGGTCACGCAGCGCCGCGACCGCGCCAGCGTCAATAGCGACGGCCAGACCGGTGGCGGCGTGATCGAAGCGGGCCAGGACGCTGCCGCCCAGGGCTTCGACCCGTGCGGCGACCTGGTCCTGTTCGGCCCGCAGACGCGCCAGGTAGCTCTGGCGTTCCGCGTGGCTCCAGGTGTGGCCCACCAGGGCCAGCGGCGGAGTCTCCAGTTGCACCAGGGCGCC
>DAOUDA010000153.1:0-16122 GCA_034431835.1 Chloroflexaceae bacterium
GATCGCGGGCCATTGGCCGACGCGCTGAGGCGTCAGGACGTCATCGCAAACTGGCGTGATAGCCATCAACACGGATGAGGTAGAACACCGGTTAGCCGGATAGAGACTAAGACTACAACGAGACTTCTCGTTGTAGAGGAGGCGGGGGCGGTTCGCGAACCGCCCCCGCCAGCGGGTGGAACGTTCGCATCCGCGCCGGACTCCCGCACACCCGGCCCACGCCCCGATCGGCCCCGACCCGTTATCCCCGCCCTCCAACGACCACCGCCAGGAACAACAACCCGCAGAAGAGCAGGAACCCCAGCAACCCCAGCAACACCGGGTAGAGCAGCACCGCCAGCATGGCCCGCGTGCTCTCGAGACGGTGGGCCACCGACGTGGCAACGATGAGGATGACCAGGCCCCATCCCCAGGCGATAAGGCCCAGGATCGATCCCAGACCGGGGATGAACGCCAGCGCGTCCAGGGCATGCGGCGCCACCGAGAGCGCGCCCAGGCCCAGCATGTGCTGGATGTGGCCCTGGCCGCCCAGTTGCCGGGCCGCGATGTGGGTGAAGATGACCGTCAGGAGCAGACCGCCCAGGTAGCTCAACGGCGTGCTGACCGTCGTCGCCAGCCATTGAAAGGCCTGCCGGAACGGGCGGGGCAGGGGGGTCGGCAGTTCGAGCAACTCCTGGAGCAGGGCGTAGAACGCCTCTTCATTCTGGTTGACGAACCGCAACAGCGGTTGCAACTGGTCGGCGTTGGGGCCAAGGGCAATCTGGCGCTTCTGCGCCTCGACGAACTCGCGCACCGTGGCCACGGTGCGTTCTGGCGTGGCGGTGTTGAGCAGCGTGCTGGCCCCGCTGACCGCGCCGACCAGCAACCCCACAAAGAGCACCAGCGTCAGCCCGCGTCGCACCACATCCGGCGACTCGCGCAGCCCCAGCATCACACGCTGGTTGAGGGTCAGGGCCCCGTTAAACAGCTCGATCATCGCCCGGCTCCTCCAATGAGGCTCCCAACCGCGCCCGCGAAGAAGAACACCACACAGCAGTACAGGGCGACCAGCACCACCACCAGCAGCAACGGGCCAATCAACACCGCCCAGAACGAGCGCCACGGCGCCAGCCCATGCGCCTCGCGCACGGCGACGTAGGTCGCCAGCAGCCCCAGCAAGGTCGTGGAGAGCCAGAGACCTCCGGGAACCACCTCGGCGTAGGGCACAACCTGCACCAGGCCGAGCAGGTTCACCCCGGAAGCCAGACCGGTGCAGGCCAGGGTCTGAGGGTAGCGCGCCGCCCCGCCAAAGGCCCTCGCCGCGATATGGACGACCGAACCGCCGAGGAACCAGCCGATGATCCCGGCCAGCGGCGCCAGCACGATCCCCAGCGCCCCAACCAGGGGGTTGGTTGTCAGCGTAAAGGTAGACGGGTCAGCGAAGAGTTGTTCAAAGGCCACAACAAACTCGGGATTGGCGCGCGCGACCTGATCGTACCAGGGCATCGCCGTCAGGCCGGTGTACAGCGTGTCGCGCACGGCCTGGGGATCGAGCCGGGTCAGGTACTCGCCGATGTCGCCGATCCAGGCGGCGAGGCCAACAAGAAGCCCCACCAGAACCACAACGAGCAGCGCCCGCTGCACGCCGGTTGGCGAGTCGCGCTGGGCGCGATAGACGCGGGGATCGAGCAAGAGTCCGCCGAGGGCCAGGCGGAAGATGGTCGCGAAGAAGTCCACGGCGCTCCTGAGTGGCAGGCGGGCCATGCGCCGCGCCAGTGGGGATTGCCAGACCCACGTCGCGCGTATCGGCGGCCCAAAGGGTGAACAACCGCGGGCTATTCTACCATACCCGCGCCCCATCACAGCCGTGACATTGTGGTACAGTAATAGCACACGGGCCCCGCGCGGGAGGACCCGGCCCTCCCAGGAACAGCCTTTTCAACCCGGGGGACGCAGCTCGCCCCGCGCCGGAGGGCATGGGAGGGCCGCGCCCCTCTCAGGAACCGCCTTTCCTCCTGGGGAACACAGCCGCCCCGCGCGGAAGGGCCTGGGAGGGCTGCGCCCTCGCGGAACATGCCGTTTTCATCTCCGCAGTGTGCGGCGCAGCCGCACGAGTGTCGTATCGCTTATTGAGTGGGAGGTCTGGCGTGCTCTTTCAGAACGTCGCGATCGAGGCCCTGGGCTACGAACTTGCGCCGCATCGCATTAGCTCCGACTGGCTGGAGGATCAGATTAGCGAGACGATGCAGCGTCTCGGCATCCCCCGGGGACGCCTGGAACAACTGTCGGGGATCCGCGAGCGGCGCTTCTGGGACGAGGGAACCTTGCCCAGCGCCGTGGCGACGGTGGCGGCTCGTAAGGCCATCGCGGCCGCCGAGATCGACCCGGAGCGGATCGGGATCGTGATCAATACCTCGGTCTGCCAGGATTACCTCGAACCCTCGACGGCCTGTTTCGTGCACCGCAATCTCGGTCTCGCGCCCCGGGCGATCAACTACGACGTGCGCAATGCCTGCCTGGGCTTCCTGAACGGTATGTACATCGCCGCCCTGATGATCGAGTCGGGCGAGATTGATTATGCCCTGATCGTCAACGGCGAAGGCTCGCAGGACGCGGTGATGAGCACCATCCGCCGCCTCCAGCGCCCCGAAACTACCCTCCAGGAGTTCCGCGACAATTTCGCAACCCTCACCCTCGGCTCGGGCGCCGCGGCCATGGTGCTGGCCCATAGGCGGGTTTCAAGGCGTGGCCACAAGCTCAACGGCGTCGTTTCGCTGGCGGCGACGGAGCACAATGACCTGTGCGTGGGCATGCCCGATTATATGAAGACCGATGCCAGCGCCCTGCTGGTGGCCGGGGTCAAGCTCGCCGCCGAGACCTGGCAACTGGCCCAGGAGAAGTTGCCAGACTGGAGCGACGAGCGGATCGCGCTCTACGCTCCCCACCAGGTCGGCGCGCGGCACATGGCCGCCGTGGCCGAGGCGATCGGGATCACCCCCTCCAAGCTCTACCTGAACTTCCCCGTGCTGGGCAACATCGGGCCGGCGGCGCTGCCGATCAGTCTGGCCCAGGCGGACGAGGCCGGCCGGCTTCAGCCCGGCGACCATGTGGGGTTGCTGGGTATCGGTTCGGGGCTGAACTGTTCGATGATGAGCGTCACCTGGTAATACTACCATTGGGCGGGAGGGTGGGGAAAATGGGTTTCCCCACCCTCCTCGAACCGTTGTGGCGCACCCGGCACGTCCGGTTCCTCAGATGGTCGGGGCGAAGGGCTTCGCTCTCCCAGACCCTCCCTTCAGGAGGGAGCGCGGGGAAATCTGCCTGCCCCGTCTTACAGGGCCTCCAGCCATACCCCGGCCAGTTCCAGCCACTGCGCGCCGGAGACATCGAGCAATCCCCAGCGCACCCGGCCCCGGGGCGTGGCGACCAGGTACTGGTTATCCACCCAGGTCACGAAGCACAGGGGGCCTTGCGGCGAGGGCGCGTCGGAGAGCACCACGCGCCCGTCTACGAGGAAACGGCTTACGCGCGGCCCCCATTCGATGACGTACTCGTGCCACTCCTCCATTGGGAAACGCACCGGCGCCTCGGCCACGCCAAGGGCGCGTTGCACGGGCGGGTACAACCCTCGGTACAGGGACGGCAGGTTGAACAGGGGCGCCAGCGCCGGGGCCAGGGGCAGCAGGGCCAGGGCCCGGGGGCGCGTGGCGTCAATTACCGCTGCCTTCCAGCCGCGCCCCGGCACCCCCACGGCCAGGGGCATGTCGTTCGGCGGCGAGGCGTAGAAGAACCAGATCGCCCGCGGCAGGCGCAACGGCCAGGCGATCGGGTAGTTCCAGAAGCCGAAGCCCGCCGTGCCCCGCAGGCCGCCCTCGGGGTGCGAAAAGCGCGCCTGCACCCGCAGCCGCATCGGCGGGCGGCGGATGAAGCGCGGGCCAGACCCGGCCTGGTAATCGTCAATCTGCGCGTCGGAGTAGGCCAACCCCCGTGCCGTCGCATCCTCGACGATCAACCGGAGCGCGCCGGGCGCCGCCTCGCACCGGCCCTGCCGGATGAGCAGATGACGCCACGGCGGCGCTCCCCGGGCCATGCCTTCCAGCACGTTGGTCATGGTCACTCCTGACCCTGCCGCAGTGGTGTTGCAAGGCGCCGGCGGGAGGGTTCGGAAGGGGCCCGGCCCCTCCGAACCTCCCCTTACCACGAACCCCTGCCTTACGCCTTCACCACCCCGATGGTCGCCTCGGCGTCGCCGAACTCCACCGTCTCGACATGGGCCCCCGCCGGGGGCGGCGCGACGACCAGTTGCGCCGCCAGGGTTTCGTTCCGCACGTACTCGCCCCACCCGGCCAGGGTCTCCTCGAGCAGGGCGCCTTCGCGCTCGCTGCTCACGTAGAGCGTGATGCGGTCGGCGATGGCCAGACCGGCGCTCTTGCGCGCGTCCTGCACATTGCGCACCAGGTCGCGCGCGGCCCCTTCGAGACGCAGTTCGGGCGTGACGGTGGTGTTGAGGGCCACGATCAGCCCGTCTCCCTCGGCCACGGCGTACCCGGCGGGGGCGCTGCTCTCCACCAGCACTTCCTCGGGCAGCAATTCAAGCTCCTGGCCGTCCACCGCGAGGCGCACGGGTTGCCCCTGTTCCACGGCGTGGGCGGCGGCGCGGGCGGGTTCGCCCGCCAGGGCCTTAAGCGCCTCGGTGAGGGCCGGCACCAGCCGGCCGTACTTCTTGCCCACCAGCCGCAGGTTGGGCCGGAAGCGGTACTCCACGATGTCCGACGAAGCGTCGAGGTAGCGCACCGCCTTGACGTTCAACTCATCGCGCAGATCGGCCTCGAAGCGCCGCACCCCCTCGGTCACGGCGGGGCTGCTGGCGCGCAGCCACAACTCGCTGAGGGGCTGGCGCACCTTGAGCCCGGCGTTTTTCCGCGCGGCGCGCCCCAGCGAGACCGCGGCCAGCAGGGCCTCGGTGTCGGCCACCAGTTGTTCGTCGAGCAGGTCGGCGTTGACCGTGGGCCAGCGGGCCAGGTGCACGCTGTCGGGCGCATCGTCCATCGGCACGCCCCCGGTCTGGCCGGTGAGGTTGCGGTACACCTCTTCGGCGACAAAGGGCGTGAAGGGCGCGATCAGCCTGGTGAGGGTCAGCAGGCTGGTGTAGAGCGTGAAGTAGGCCGCCTGCTTATCGGCGTCGGCCTCGCTCTTCCAGAAGCGCCGCCGGTTGCGCCGCACGTACCAGTTGGAGAGCTCGTCCACGAATCGCTCGATGGCGCGAGCGGCGGGGTACACCTCGTAGTCCTCGAAGTTGCGGGTCACGTCGCGCACCAGGGCGTTGAGCGCCGCCAGGGCCCAGCGGTCGGTGGGGGTCAGAGCGTCGCGCAACTCCGGCTTGGGAACGCTGACCACGCCATTGGCCGCCGCGCGCAGCACCTCGGCGGAGGGCCGCCACCCATCGAGCGTGGCGTAGGTAACGAAGAAGCTGTAGGTGTTCCACAGCGTCAGCAGGAACTTGCGCAGGCTCTCGTTCACCAGGCCCAGACTGAAACGGCGCGCATTGCCAGGCGGGGCGGCGGCGAAGAGGTACCAGCGCAGCGCGTCAACCCCGTAGGCGTCAATCACCTCCTCGGGCTGGATCACGTTGCCCTTGCTCTTGCTCATCTTGATACCGTGCTCATCGAGGATGTGCCCCAGGCAGATCACGTTGTTGAAGGCCGGTCGGTCGAAGAGCAGCGTGCTGATGGCATGGAGCGTGTAGAACCAGCCACGGGTCTGGTCCACCGCCTCGCAGATATAATCGGCGGGGTGGGCGGACTCGAACAGGTCCTGGTTCTCGAACGGGTAGTGCCACTGGGCCACGGGCATGGAACCACTGTCATACCAGCAGTCGGCCACGTCGGGGATGCGGCGCATCGGGCCATGCTGGGGATCCTCCCAGGTGATCTCGTCCACGTAGGGGCGGTGCAGGTCAAGGTCGCGCAAGGAACGGCCCACCTTCGCTTCGAGTTCGGCCAGGCTGCCAATGCACTCCATGTGGCTGCCATCGGCGTTGATCCAGATCGGCAGGGGGGTGCCCCAGTAGCGTTCGCGGCTGATGGCCCAGTCAATGTTGTTCTCCAGCCAGTTGCCGAAGCGCCCATCGCGGATATGCTCGGGCACCCAGTGGATCTGCTGGTTGTTGGCCACCAGGTCATCTTTGAAGGCGGTGGTCCTGATGTACCACGAACGCTTGGCGTAGTAGAGCAGGGGCGTGCCGCAGCGCCAGCAGAAGGGGTAGTAGTGGCGCACGCGCCCGCTCTTCAGCAGCAGGCCCCGTTGCTTCAGGTTGCGGGTGATCTCGGGATCGGCCTCTTTGAAGAACTTGCCGACAAAGGGCAGATCGCCCAGTCCGGGCATCACCATGCCGTTGAGGTCCACCGAGAACAGGGTGGGCAGGCCGTGCTTGCGGCCCACCTCCAGGTCGCCATAGGCCGGAGCGATATGCACAATGCCGGTGCCGTCGTCGAGGGTGACGATCTCATCGGCCACGACGCGGTAGGCGGTCTCGAGATCTGGCGTATCGCCGGGGGCCGGCACGCCGGCGAAGAGCGGCTCGTAGCGCAGTCCCACCAGGTCGTTGCCCTTGAAGCGCCGCGCGATGCTGGCCTCTTCCCCCAGCACCGGCGCAACGAGGGCCTCGGCCAGCACGTAGCGCTCGCCGCCGACGTGGGCCTCGACATAGGTCGCGCCGTGCTGCACCGCCAGGGCCACGTTGGCCGGCAGCGTCCAGGGCGTGGTGGTCCAGGCCAGCAAGAAGGCGCCCTGCAGATCGACGGCCAGGGGCGAGGCGCAGCCCCGGGCGCTCTCGCCGGTGACGCGGAACTTGATGTAGACGCTGGGATCGTCCACATCATCACGGGCGCCCAGCGAGACCTCGTGATCGCTGAGGCTGGTGCCGCAGCGGGGGCAGTGCATGGTCACCTTGTAGTCGCGGAAGAGCAACCCGCGGTCCCAGAGCTGGCGAAAGATCCACCACAGCGACTCGATGTACTTGTTATCGTAGGTATAGTAGCCATTCTCATCGACCCAGTAGGCGATGCGGCGGGTGAAGGTTTTCCACTCCTGGATGTACTCCCAGACGCTCTCGCGGCACAGGCGATTAAACTCGGCGATGCCGAATTTTTCGATATCGGGCTTGCCATTGAAGCCAAGTTTCTTTTCGATCTCGATCTCGACCGGCAGGCCGTGGGTATCCCAGCCTTCACGGCGACCGATGATGCGATGGCCCTGCATGGCCCGGTAGCGGAGGATCACGTCCTTAAACGTGCGGCTAATGACATGGTGCAGACCGGGACGGCCATTGGCCGTCGGCGGGCCTTCATAGAAGACAAAGGGCCGCTCGCCGCCGGCGAGGGAGCGTTCAACGACCCGGTTGGCCTGCCACCAGGCCAGGATCTCTTCCTCCAGCCGGGGAAAGGCAACATCAGGAGCGACCGGTTTGAACATGACGACCTCCTCGGATCTATGCTGGGCCGGCCCTGGCCCGGTAAGGCCGAAGCACTCTTGGCGCCAATGCTTCGGCCCAACAAAAAACACCCCGTCCCCGGAAGGGGACGAGGCGCAGCAGCCACCCCGCGGTACCACCCCAGTTCAATGCCGCCGTGGCGCCACGACGTACACCCGGCAGAACCGGGCACACGCGCACAGCCCAGGCGATCATCGCGCTCAGGGAGCGTCAGACAACGCTCTGTCCCGATAACGGGGGACAACTCCGGGCGGGGCTAGTGGGCCCATGGGCCGTTCACCTGCCGGCTCAGGGGTGATCTTCATCGCGAGTTCGACCGCCTGGCTCTCACCGTCCCAGGCTCGCTGGGCGCGAACAAACGCGACTACTCGTCCCCGTCACTGCCATTGGCGGAAGTACAGCAGCTATTCACCCCTCTGCGAGGGGCGGGGAATGGGGAAACCAGGTTTCCCCATATGAGATGCGACCGTGCCGCGCGCCAACGGTATGAAGAGAGGTTCATGGGAGGGAGCTGCCCTCCCGCACCTTCCCGTTGGTCAGGGATGCAGGGGCGCCGTCCCCGAACCCTGCCGCGCGGAGCAGATGTTATGAAGATTATGGAAATAAACCGGTATTCGCCCTGTGTCCCGGCGGCTGAAGCCGCGGGCTACCGATGCGAAGCCCGCCTGCGCGGGCTATACCGGATTTAATTCTAAATCTTCATCACATCAGCCGTCCATGAAATGTGTACACACCGCTCGATGAAAACCGGCCCGCGTCCGGTCGCCGCGTGCTGCGGCCCTATCGGCTAGCGGCTTTTCACGTTAGCCGTCCATGAAATGCGTACACACCGCTCGATGAAAACCGGCCCGCGTCCGGCCGCCGCGTGCTGCGGCCCTATCGGCTAGCGGCTTTTCACGTTAGCCGTCCATGAAATGCGTACACACCGCCCGATGAAAACCGGCCCGCGTCCGGCCGCCGCGTGCTACGGCCCTATCGGCTAGCGGCTATCGGCTATCGGATTTTCACGTTAGTACCGGCCGTAGCCGCCACCGCCGCGGTTACCGCCGCGACCGCGATTGCGATCCTCGGACTCGTTCACGCGAATGGGGCGACCATTCAGATCCTGGCCATCGGTGGCGCGGATCACGTTCGCAACGTTCTCGACCTCGATCTCCACGAAGCCGAAGCCGCGCGAGCGGCCCGTGTCGCGATCGGTGATCACGCGGGCGCTCTGCACATCGCCGTGGTCCGCGAAGAAGCGCGCCAGCTCATCGTCGCCAATGCTCCAGGACAGGTTCCCGACAAACAGCTTCACCAGCATCAGAGTTCTCCTCGGCGCGACTGCGCCGTGTGGCAGGGCAGGTGGCGCCACGACCACTCCCTGGACAGACCTTCCCGACAAACCCACAGGCCGACACCCGGGTCAGCACCCGACTGCCTCGCTCGGCCACCACAACGTACATTCCCTTCGAGCGAAGAAGTTCTGACGAGCCACCAGGGGACGGACGAGGTCTCTGATGCCAGTCTCGCAGCATGTGACGTTGGCAAGCGACCTTGATTATAGCACGTTTTGGTGGGGATGCAAAGCGCCATTGAAGGTTGCCAGGCGCGCCGAAACCTCACCCTGCAACCCTTTCCGGGGGGTCGGAAGGGGACTACCGGAACTCAGGCGACGACCTCCGGGGTCCTGGCATCGGCACGCCCGACGCTGATCTCGACCTTGCGTTGAAAGGCCCGCTCGAAGAGCGCGGCACGGCGATTGGCCTCCCAGATCTCCACTGTGGCGTCGCCACGGCTATCAACCAGGATGCGCACGGGATCGCCCAGTTCCACGCGCACCTCGCGCACCACCTGGCTCTTGCTGCGCTCCAGATACTCGGCGATGCGTAACAGGGAACTGAGGCGCATGATGCGCAACGTGTCGCCAGGTTGAAGCAATCCGGCGTAGGGATGCAGATCGGCCCACCCTTTACGGTGGTTGCGCACCAGCGCCCCGAGAATGACGATCTCGCGGTGAGTGAAGCCGAGCAAGGCGGCGTTATGGATCAGGTACTCGCTATGCTTGTGGTGATCGTAGTACCCGACAATCACGCCGATGTCGTGCAGGGTCGCGGCGTAGCCAAGCAACTCCCGCTCCCATGGGCCGTAGTGGTGCAGCGGCGCCAACTGGTCGAAGAGGCTCAGACAGATGCTGGCGACCTTGGCGCAGTGCTCCTGCTCGTAGTCATCGAGGCGGGCCAGGTTGATCACGCTGAAGGCGCGCGGATCGTCTATCAAGGGCGGTTCCATTCCGCGCAGGAAGTGGCTGTAAAAGAGGCCCTCGCGCACCCCCTGGCCGCTGACCACCAGTTCATGAAAACCACCCCGCTCCATCAACTGATCGATAATCACCGCCCCGGCCAGGGTGACATCGGCGCGATCGGCCTTGAGACCGGGGATCTGCTCGCGCTCGCGGCGGTTCTTGCGCGCCAGTTGCTCGATGATCCCCAGCAGGGCCACACGGGTCAACACGTAGCCATGCACGCGGTCGAGCGGATACTGCCGCTGCTTCTGGTCGATGCGCGCCAGGGTGCGCACCGTGCCGCCCATGCCGGCCAGCACCGCGCCCTCGCCGGCGCGCAGCCAGTCGAGATCGGCGAAGACCTGCCGCGCCGCGCCCAGCAGCGCGCGCAGGTCGGACTTGCTGATCGGGTCGCTTTTGACGTAGCGTTCGGTGAAGCGCACCACGCCCGCCTGGGCCGAGAACGACTCCACCAGACGACGGTTGACGATCGCGTCCACCTGGGTCGAGCCGCCCCCGGTGTCGAAAATGAAGCCATCGCGCAGGTTGAGGGCGTTTACCGCCCCCACGTAGGCGTAGTAGGCCTCCTCGCGCGCGGAGATGATCCGCAGATCCAGACTGATCTGGCTGCGCAGCGCCTCCCAGAAGACCTCCTGATTGCTCGCCTCGCGGATGGCGCTGGTGCCGACGGCGATGATCTCCTCAACGCCGGTGTTCCGGCACAGCCGTTCAAACATCGCCAGAGCCTCGACGGCGCGGCGAATGGGCAAGGGTTGGAGCGCGCCACTCGCATCCACGCCCTCGGCCAGGCGCACGACCTCGCTCACTTCATCAACCAGGCGGAAACATCGCCCGGGCGCGTAAGCCATCACGATCAGACGGGTGGTGTTCGAGCCCAGATCGATTATTCCAATTTTGCGCATACGGGTTGCCACCGCTATGAAGGGGGAGAAGTTCCTTCAGACCCACTGTTGATGCTCTACCTCTATCTTGTCAATTCGCAGTAGCGTGACCTCAAGGGGAAGTTGGGGGCCTGCGACTGTCAAAAAGAAACCATTTCTTTCGGAGGGGCTTCGCCCATCCGAACCTCCCCAAAGAAGCGAAATGACAAAGTAACGCTACCGCACCACCTCGGCGATCGTCGCAGCGACGATGTCAAGATCGTCATACGTGATCACCAGGGGCGGCAGCAGGCGCAGCACATTCGGGCCGGCGGGCAGGGCCAGCACACCCCGTTCGAGGAGGGCCTGAAGGTAGGGCTGCACGCGGCTCCGCAGTTCAATGCCCACAAGCAGGCCCATGCCGCGCACCTCGCGCGCGGCGGGGAGGCGCATGGCGCGCAAGCGCTCCAGGAACCAGTCGCCCTTCTCGGCGGCCTGACGCGGCAGATCTTCCTCGATATACGCGCCCAGGGCCGCTCGGGCGGCGGCGCAGAGCAGGGGGTTGCCGCCAAAGGTCGAACCGTGGGCCCCGCCGGGGAGCGGGCCGTGGCGTTCGTGCAGCGCCACCGCGCCCATGGGCAACCCGGCGGCGATGCTCTTGGCCAGCAGCAACCCATCGGGAACCATGCCGCTATGCTCGATGGCGAAGAGCCGTCCGGTGCGGCCAAAACCGGTCTGCACCTCGTCAATCAGGAGCAGGGCGCCGCGCTCGTCGCAGATGCACCGGGCGGTCTCCAGGTAGCCGGGTGGCGCCGGGCGAACGCCGCCCTCGCCCTGCACCGGCTCCAGGATCACCGCGGCCGTATCCTCTCCGACCGTCGCGGCAAGGGCCTCGACATCAGCGTAGGGTACGTGGACGAACTCCGGCACGAGGGGGGCGAAAGGTTCGCGGTACTTCGGCTCCCAGGTGGCGCTGAGGGCGCCAAAAGTGCGCCCGTGGAAGCCGCGCATGGCGGCGACGATCTTGCGGCGCCCGCTGAGCAGACGAGCGAACTTCAGGCCGGCCTCGACGGCCTCGGCGCCGCTGTTGCAGAGGAAGATCCGCGCGGGGAAGGGCAGAGCCGCCGCCAGTTCACTCAGATAGGCGGCGCGCTGGTCGTTGTAGAAGATCTCGGGGCAACTCATCAGGGTGGCGGCCTGGGCCTGCAACGCCGCCACCACCGCCGGGTGGCCGTGGCCGAGGTTGGCCGCGCCCTGACCGCCGACACAATCAATGTACATGCGCCCGTCGGCGTCGTAGAGGCGCGCGCCTTCGCCCCGCACAATCGCCACGGGACGCTTGGGGTAAAGACCGGAGGTGTAGCGCTGTTCCGTAGCGATGATCGGCTCGTTGGCGCTCATACGGTACCGGCTGGCGTGGCGGCGGCAAATCCCAGGGGCAGTATACCACAGGCGTCGCGCGCTAGGCGCGGGGTTGCTCCAGCGCCGCCAGCGTACGGCGCAGGCCCTCCTCGGTGCTGATGCGCGGGCCGTAGCCCAGGTCGCGCCGGGCGGCGCTGAGGTTAAACCAGCGCGAGCGGGCCAGTTGCACCGCCGTGAGACGGGTGAGCGGCGGTTCCATCGGCAGACCCAGCAGTTCGTAGGTTCGCTCCAGCACCGTCGCAATCTGCACGGCCCGCTTGAGGGAGATCTTGCGCCGCGCCGGCCGGCAGCCCGCCCGCGTAACCACCTCGTTGATGAAGGCCCACAGGTTGACCGGCTGCTCCTGCCCGATAAAGTAGGGCCGCCCGCGCAACGGCGAATGCTCGCCGAGCCGGTCGGCGGCCAGCAGGTGGGCCTCGGCGCAGTTCTCGACGTAGGTTACATCAACCCTGTTATTGCCGTCGCCGATCTGGATGAGCCGCCCGGCGCGCGCCCGCGCCAGGATGCGCGGAAAGAGGTGCGGATCGCCCGGCCCCCACACCAGCGGCGGGCGGATGGCCGTGGTGGCGATGGCTTCACGGGCCAGCACGAACCGCTCGGCCAGGGCCTTGGTGTGCTGGTAGTGGCTCAGGTAGCGTTCGGGATACGGCCAGGACTCGTCGGCGCCTTCCACGTCTTCTTCGCCGAAGACCACCGAGGGCGAGGAGGTAAAGACCAGCTTCGGGACGCCGGCCCGCTCCGCCGCGCGCACCACCCGCTGCGTGGCGCTGACGTTGTTGCGGTAGTACTCGTCAAAGGGCCCCCACACACCCGCCTTTGCCGCGACGTGAAAGACCACCTCGACCCCCCGCATGGCCGCGTTCAACACGGCGTTGGCGTCGGGAGCGGCCAGATTGGCGCGCAGGCACTCGACGCCGCGAGCGGCCAGTTCGGGGTACTCGTTTCGCCCGATGACCCGCACGCGGTCGCCCCGGGCCAGCAGTTGCTCCACAATCGCCCGCCCGATGAAGCCGTTTCCGCCAGTTACCAGGGTAAGCATAGCCCTTCCGGGTAACCCGGACCTGACGAGTCTGGCAACCCGGTCAGGTCTGGGTAACACTCACCTCCACGCCTCCATCCCTCCACACCCGCCATCCCCAACCCGGCCTCAGATCCGGCCGGCGGCCCACACGGCCAGTTGCTCACGGAAGATCTTGGCGTTGTGCCGGATGTCTACCGGGAAGGCCGGATGCACCAGGAAGGCGGCGATGCCGGCGGTCATCGGGTAGCGCGCGCCCAGGGCGCGCAGTTCGCTCAACAGGCGGGCGCGGGCCGCCGCATCGCGCAACACGCGCCGGTCGCGCGGCTCGACGATGACGACAGGGCGCTGCGCCCCCATCGCGCCCACGCCGACCAGGGCGCTGCGGGCCACGCCTGGATGCTGGTTGAAGATCAGTTCCACCGGCTCGGTGAACAGCGTCTCCGCAGGCGTCACGACGCGATGGCTCTTGCGCCCGTAGAACCACAGCCGGCCCGCGTCGTCGAGATAGCCCAGGTCGCCCATGCGGTGCCACACGCCGCCGTCGTCGGCGATCTTGGCCCGCGCCGTGGCCTCGGGACGGTTGATGTAGGTCTTCGTCACCGAGGGACCCTTGACGCAGATCTCGCCGACCTGGAAGGGCGGCAGCGCCAGGGCCTCGTCCCAACGCTCAATCGGCGCCTCGCTGATGGGGATGATGCGCAGCGTCACCTCGGGCACTGGACGGCCCACGCACGTGCCGGCGGTTGGATCGGCGCCGCGCATGGCAATCGCGGCGAGCACCTCGGCGCCGCTGATTGAGGTGATCGGCAGCGCCTCGGTGGCCCCATAGGGGGTGTGCGTATCGGCGGAAGGCGCCAGAATGTGCCGGAAACGTTCGTGGAGCGAGGCCGGCACCGGCGCCCCGGCCATCAGCACGCGCCGCAGGTGCGGCAGGGTGATGCCGTGCTCCAGACAATAGGCGCTCACCCGCGCCCAGATCGCCGGCGAGCCGAAGGTGGAGGTGACCCGCTGGTCCTGCATAAAGGCCACGACGGCGGCGGGGTCGCAGGCCGCGGGACGGGTGGGGTCAATCGGCGGGATGGCCGAGGTGCAGCCCAGGGCAACGTTGAACAGGGCAAACAGGGGAAAGGCCGGCATTTCCACCTCGCCCGGCTCGATGCCGAACAGGTCGCGCAGCAGACGCACCTGCGCCTCGAACATGGCGTGCTCGTAGAGCACCCCCTTTGGGACCCCGGTGCTGCCGGTGGTAAAGATGATCGCCGCGGGCGCCTCGGGCGCCACCGGTTCCAGCGGAAACGGCGCATCGAGCGGCACGCTCAGGTCGGCGAGGTTCACGTCGCCGAGGGGGATGAAGCGCGAGCCAACGACGACGCGCCGCCAGGTGGCGCGAAAGGCGCGCGGGAAGATCAGCGCCGCCAGATGGGCGCGCGGCACGCCAATGAGCGCCTCAGGGGCGCACTCCTCGATGCACTGCGCCAGGTTGCGCCGGCCCATCGCCGGGTCAATCAGAATGGGCACCGCGCCGATCTTCAACAGCGCGAAGGTCAGGCTGATCAGGGGGATGCCGGCGGGCACCATCGAGAGCACCCGCGTGCCTGGCCCGATCCCCGAGGCGCTCAGGCCCCAGGCATAGCGATCGCTCACTCGGTCGAGTTCGGCGAAACTGAGGCGCCGGTAGATCGGCCCGCCGGCGCGGTCCTGGCCCACCGCGGCCACCACGGCGGTCTGCTCGGGGCGCTCGCGGGCCATCTGCGGCAGGTAGCGGGCGATGTTGGCGCCGTAGACCCCGGTTTCGGCTGGTTCCAGTTTGAGGGTCATATGTTTGTCGTTCTCAGGGAAAAAACGGGGAACCCGGGGTTCCCCACGCCCCTGCCTGGCACCTGTGCCAATTCACTGCGGCGAAACGCAGAGGAAGGGCGCGTTCGAAACCCTCCACGCCCCCCGCAGTGCGTTGTGTCTGGCAAATGACCATGCCTGAGTAGCAGGCGCCCCGGCGCCCTGTCTTACGCCAGGAAGCGCCGCACGCGGGGCACGATCTCCTCGTGGGCGTCTTCGAGCACGTAGTGGCCGGCGTCGTCGAAACGCACCGCCTCGGCGGCGGGGAAGCGCTCGAGCCAGCCGGCGAGAAAATGGTCGGTGAAGCACCAGTCCCTGCCGCCCCAGAGAATAAGCATCGGATGCTTCCGCAGCGCGGCCAGATCGCGATCAATCGCGTCAACCACGGCCCAGGTGGGATGGCGGGGACTCATGGGAATATCGCGCACGAAACGCTGGATGGCGACCCGGTTGTGCCAGGAACGGTAGGGCAGCAGGTAGCCATAGCGCACCTCGGGGTGCATGGGGCGTTCCACGGCCATCACCGTACCGCCCAGAACGAAGGCGTTGAGACCACGCACCGCCAGGTCGCCGAAGAGCGGGTAGCGACACACGGCGATGCGCCACGGCAGCCGCGGCGAGAGAAAGGCCGCCGTGTTCAGCACCACCAGACGCCGCACCTGCTCGGGGTGGGCCACGGCCCAGCCCATGCCGATCGGGCCGCCCCAGTCATGCACCACCAGGTCTATCGGACCAGGATCCAGATGGCCCAGCAGACGGTCGAGGTTGGCGATGTGGGTGCTGAGGGTGTAGGGGTACTCCTGGGGTTTGTCGGAAAGCCCGCAGCCCATGTGGTCGGGCGCAATGACCCGGTGGGCATCGCGGAGGCCGGAGATGAGCCGGCGGTAGTAGAACGACCAGGTGGGATTGCCATGCAACAGCACCACCGGCGGGCCAGCGCCTTCGTCCACGTAACTTAGCGCGCCGCCGGGCACGGCGAAACGCCGCGTACGAAAGGGGTACATCTTGCGAATGGGCGCCAGATCCACGTCGAGGTCGCCCGCCAGGGTCTGCTGCATACCGCACCTGTAGCATATTCCGCGCCATGAGCAGTATAAAGGCAAAAGGGAAAAGGGAAAAGGCAGGGGTATGGGGAAACCAGGGCTGATGCAAAGTCAGTTCCGGAAGAGGAGCCGATCACTGGCAGCGGCCATCGACCGCTGAAAGGCGGCAAGGTTGCTCAAGCCAG
>DAOUDA010000154.1:0-10253 GCA_034431835.1 Chloroflexaceae bacterium
ATAGCCGATAGCCGATAGGGCCGCAGCACGCGGCGGCCGGACGCGGGCCGGTTTTCATCGGGCGGTGTGTACGCATTGCATGGACGGCTGAGGTGCAAATGGGCCACCGATGGAAGGGTCTGGGAGGGCTGCGCCCTCCCAGGAAAACCCCCGGCCCCGCTGGTGAAATTACGGCTACCCCGACGTTTGTACCATGACGAACGCTGTTTCATCGGGAGGGTCTGGGAGGGCTGCGCCGATAGTGTTCACAGCTACCGAACACGTTCGCACCGCAGAGGGCGCGGAGGGCTTCAAAACGTTCACCCTCTACGTTCCTCTGCGCACTCTGCGGTAAATCTGAACAGGTACGGCTGCGCCCTCCCGGACCACCCTTTAGCTGCCAATGAAAAAAGCCCTGGTTCTCTCCGGCGGTGGCGCCCGCGGCGCGTACCACATCGGCGTCATCGAGGCGCTGGTCGAAGCCGGCTGGATGGAGGACGGCCGCGGCCCCGACATCGTCGCCGGCACCTCGATCGGGGCGATCAACGCCGCGGCGCTGGCCTCCGGGTTGCCCGTCGCCCGCCTGCGCGAGTTGTGGCTGCGGATGCACACCGAGGACGTGCATCGCCTCTCCCGCGACCTGCCGCCGGTCACCCGCCCACTGCTGCGCTTTCTCCTGCGCAACGTGCTGACCTCACAGGCCCGCGGCGGGGCCAGCCGCTATGCCCTGCCCCCCGCGGAACGCGCCCGGAGCGCCGAAAGCCTCCTGGAGCGCCTCGGGGCGCTCTTTCGCGCCCGGCCCTTCCGGGGTCTGCTCGATACTACCCCCTGGCGCCACACCCTCGCCGCCTGGATGGACTTTCCGCGCATCAACGGCCCCGACGCGCCCGCGCTGCTGATCACCGCCACCGAGTTGCAGAGCGGCGCCCTGGAGGTCTTCTGCAACCGCCCGCTTCAGGGCCGGCCCGCGCAGACGATCGGCATCGATCACCTCCTGGCCTCGTGCAGCATTCCGATCGTCTATCCCTGGACCGAGATCGGCCAGCGCAAGTACTGGGATGGGGCGGTGATCGCCAATACGCCCCTCGACCCGGTGATTGACCTGGCCGGCGAGGATGATCTCGACATCCTGGTGGTCATGATGACGCCCTGGAATCCTTCCTCCGACAGCGCCTCGGTGGCCGCCCCACGCGATCTCGTGCAGGCCGCCACCCTGGCCCTCGACTGGGCGCTCCTGGCTTCCTACCGCATGGCCTTCGAGGCCCTGGAGCAGCGCAATCGCCTTGCCGAGACCATGGCGCGCCTGCGCGCCGCCGGCCTGGAACTGCCTCCCGGTCCCGTACCCCGGCCCATTGCCCTGCCAACGGTGATCGCTCCGCCGTCTCTGATGCCGCTCGACTGGATCATTGACTATGAGAGCGTCAACCACCATCGCCTCTTCGCCCAGGGGCGCGCCGACGCCCTGCGCGCGTTGAATGGACGGCGGGCCTGAACGGTCGCCACGGCCCGCCCGCCGTCAGGAGATGGGGCAACCCGGTTGCCCCACCTTTCTTCACCCGGCCTCAGGGCCGCCCGCGGGCAGGGGTGCGGGGAAACCAGGTTTCCCCGGCTGCCGCTACCCGGCGATAGGGCCGCCCGCGGGCAGAGGGATGGGCCAACCCGATTGCCCCCTCTCTGCAACCGGGAACTTTTGCGCCCCAGCCAACGTTGTACTCTTGACGACAGATGATCCGCGGGCGTTGCCCGCCTCGCGCAGGAGTACACCTATGGATACCCGCAATGCTACCCTCATCGGCGTGCTGGCCGGCGCGTTGCTCGTGGCCGTGCTCGCCATTGGCGCCCTGGCCGGCCTGGCCTTCGCGCGCCCCGCTCCGGCCCAGGCCCAGAATGTCGGCGTCCCCGGAATGCGGCAGGTCACCGTAACCGGCCAGGGTGAGGTGCGTGTCACCCCCGACCTGGCCGTGGTGCACCTGGGTGTCGAAACCACTGCCCCGACCACCCAGGAGGCCCTGGCGCAAAACACCGCCCAGGCGCAGGCCATCATTGACCAGATCAAGGCTCTCGGCGTAGCCGAGAAAGACATTCAGACCACTGGCTTTAACATCTACGCTGTCTACGCAAACGAAGGTCGCACCATCACCGGCTACACGGTGAGCAACATGGTACAGGTCACCATTCGTGACCTGGCGCAGGCCGGCGCCCTGCTCGACCAGGTGGTGCAGGTTGGCGCCAACCGTGTCTATGGCATCAGCTTCGGTTTGAGCGATCCCAGGGCCGCCCGGGCGCAGGCCCGCGACGCGGCGATGGCCGATGCGCGCGATCGCGCCGAGCAGTACGCCCGGGCCGGCGGCGCTGCGCTCGGCAACGTGCTGGTTATTACCGAGAACCTGGGCGCTATCACGCCCCTGCCCGCGGTGATGCGCGACGAGGCCGCCCAGGCCGGCGCGCCGGTACCGGTGCAACCCGGCGAACAGACCGTCACCGCGCAGATCCAGGTCACCTACGAATTGCGCTGAGAGGACCATGGCGTCGCGCCGATCGGCGCCCCCGGCCCCGATCATTGCGTAGCGGCGGCCCGCCGGGCCGGCGCAACGTTGTCCCCTGATACAAAAATGACCCGCACCCATGACCGTCTAACAGGATTGCCTTCGCACCCTGGTGTATGTGCTGGATACATGTATTTGCTATGATACTATAGCACTCCCCTTCAGGTTGTGAAGCCCGGAGTATCAGACGTACCCGTAGGGACGCAGCGTGCTGCGTCCCTACACACGGTCGCTGTTGAGAGATGGCGTAGGCCTGCTATATCAGGTCGTAGTCATCTGCCTGCAACAGGGTTTCTGGAAGGATCAAGCCTCCAAACCCACTCCCCCGACCGGGGCGGGGAAACTTAGTTTCCGCGTCTGAAAGAACCCTCAGTACCGAAGTTTCACGGAACCGGTATGGAACCTGTAAACGAACTCAAGACCCTGCGCCAGCGTCTGGCCGAACTTGAAGCCGAGAATCGACACCTCCACAGCATCACCACCGCGACGCCCGAGCAGGTTCGGACGCGATTACACCTCTTCGAGACAGTGCCCTGGTATGCCCAGGCGGCGATTGTGGTCGTGGAAACTGCCCCTCTCGATCCGCCTGGACCTCAGGTACTCTACGCCAATCCTTCCTTTGAGAAGTTGAGCGGTATACCAGTTGAGCGAGCCATCGGCCAACCCCTTGCCCCGCTGGTTCGACCTGAGATCGCCTCGGTGGTATTGCTCCACTTGCGACAGGCCGCCACGGACAATCCCTGCCTGCGTACCAGTTTTACCATCAGAGCAGACACGGGCGAGCTACGCGCCTTTGAACTTGAAGTGGTCCTGGTACCCGATGTGCAGGGGCAGGCCCCGCACCTAATTGTGTACCTCCGCGACATCAGCGCGCAGCGGCGCTCGCAGCGTGAACACGAGGCCCTGCTCGCCCGTCTGGCGGACACCAACCGGCAACTCCTCGCCGAACTCGAGGCCCGCCGCCACGCCGAGCGGAACCTCGAGCGCCTGAACCAGCAGCTGGAGCACCAGGTCGAGGCTCGCACGGCCCAGCTTCGCGCCACGATTGTGGAACTGCAAGCCGAGGTCCGCGAGCGCCGGCGCGTCTCACTCGAACTACAACAACAGCAAGCTTTTCTGCATAGTTTTCTCGATCATATTCCAGCAGTGATTACTGTACAGGACCTGGAAGGTCGTTTTATTCTGGTGAACAAGCATTTCTTACACGCGCTTGGCCTGACAACACCCGAGCAGATCCTGGGCCAGACAGCCGACCCGTTCTACCCGCCCGAGGTCGTGCGGACGGCACAGCAGGAACGCGTGCACATTCAGCAAACCGGCGAGCACATCACGAGCGAATATGGTAGTCTTGACCTGACCGGCAACGTGTGGCTGATGCACAGTTTTCCCATCCGCGGCACCGATGGGGCGATCATCGCCATCGGGCGCATTGCGATAGACATCACCGAACACAGGCGCCACGAAGAGGAGCGCCTCGCCTTTGAGCGCCAGATCCAGGAAGCGCAGCGCTACGAGAGCATCGGCCTCCTGGCCAGCGGGCTGGCCCACGACTTCAACAACCTCCTCGCGGCCATCAATGGCCACGCCGAACTAGCCCTGCTCGACCTGCCCCCCGGCTCGCCCCTCCGCGAGAACGTCGAAGCCATCGTGCAGGGCGTCCAGCGCGCCACCGATCTGACCACCCAGATGCTGGCCTACGCTGGCAAGGGCCGCTTCCTGACCCGGCCCATACAACTCAACGAACTGATCCACGAGATGGTGAATCTGCTGCGTCCGACGCTCAGCCGCCATACCACCGTGCAGCAGCGTCTTATGGCCAGCCTCCCCCTCATCGAGGCCGATGCCTCCCAGATCCGCCAGGTGATCCTGAACCTCCTCGTCAACGCCAACGAAGCCCTCGGCGATCAGCCGGGCCAGATCACCCTGGAGACGGTCGTTGAGGGCCTCGATCAGGCCCGGCTCGAGCAGTTGATCGGCGGCGCGGGTCTTCCGCCGGGCCAGTATGTGCGCATGAGCGTCAGCGATACCGGCTGCGGCATGGACGAAGCCACACGTTCGCGCATGTTCGAGCCGTTCTTCAGCACCAAGTTCACCGGGCGCGGCCTGGGCCTGGCCGCTTTGCAGGGGATCATCCGCGGCCATCGCGGCGCGATCGGGGTCTCCAGCGCCCCCGATCGGGGCACGACGGTGTATGTCTACCTGCCGGCAAGCACCTCGGCGCCGGCGCCGTACGCACCCGATTCCCTGCCGGTTCGGTTATCGTCCGTGCGCTCGTAGGGCTGTTGCAACGTCTTCGGGGCTTGCCCCGGACCCCGCCGTTGGAGACGGACCTTGCACGAGCCGTGGCCCTACGACACCCAACCATGCAAACCCCCGAGCAGTGGGTTATAATGCAACTGGTTTCGCGGCAACCGCATCCCGGTCGGGATGGCTACCCCTGAACGCGCCATGTTCTTCCGTGTTGAAGCGCCCTACGCTCCCACCGGCGACCAGCCCCAGGCCATCGAAAAGCTCGTCCAGGGCCTGCGCAACGGCTATCGCCATCAAACCCTGCTCGGGGCCACCGGCACCGGGAAGACCTTCGTGATGGCCAACATTTTCGCCCAGATCCAGCGCCCCACCCTGGTCCTCGCCCATAACAAGACCCTCGTCTCCCAGCTCTGGGCCGAGTTCCGCGACTTCCTGCCCGACGCTGCGGTGGAGATGTTCATCTCCTACTACGACGAGTACACCCCCGAGGCCTACGTTCCCTCGAAGGATCTCTACATCGAAAAAGAGGCCCAGATCAACGAAGAGATTGACCGCCTGCGTCACGCCGCTACCCAGGCCCTCTTCACCCGCCGTGATGTGCTCATTGTGGCCTCGGTTTCGGCCATCTACGGCCTCGGTTCGCCCCATGACTACGGCCAGGTGGTCATCTCCGTGCGCCAGGGCGAGGTGCGCAACCGCGACAAGCTGCTGCGCCAGTTGATCGATCTGCAATTCGAGCGCAACGATGTTGATTTTCACCGCGGCACGTTTCGCGTGCGCGGCGACACCCTCGACATCCTGCCCGCCAATAGCGAGACGGCCGTGCGCGTCGAGTTCTGGGGCGATGAAGTCGAACGCATCAGCGAGTTCGACCCCCTCACCGGCGAAGTGCTCCTTACCCGCACCGCCGTGGACATCTACCCGGCCAGGCACTTCGTCACCACCAGGGAACAACTCGCCATCGCGATGCGCAGCATCCAGGACGAACTCGGCGAGCGCCTGCGCGAACTGGAGAGCGCGGGCAAGGTCCTCGAAGCCGCCCGGCTCAAGCAGCGCACCATGTACGACCTCGAAATGCTCAGCGAGGTCGGCTACTGCTCGGGCATCGAGAACTACTCTCGCCACATGGATGGACGCGCCCCCGGCCAGACGCCCTGGACGCTCCTCGACTATTTCCCCGACGATTTTCTGGTCTTCGTTGACGAGAGCCACATCACCCTGCCCCAGGTGCGCGGTATGTACCTGGGCGATCGCCAGCGCAAACAGACCCTGGTGGACTACGGCTTCCGCCTGCCCTCGGCCCTCGACAACCGCCCGCTGCGCTTCGAGGAGTTCGAGCAGCACCTCTACCAGACCATCTATGTCTCGGCTACACCCGGCCCCTACGAACGCGAGCACAGCGAACAGATCGTCGAACAGATCATCCGCCCCACCGGCCTGCTCGACCCGGTCGTCCACGTGCGCCCCACCCGAGGCCAGGTTGACGACCTGATCGCCGAGGTGCGCCAGCGTGTCGAGCGCAAACAGCGCGTGCTCGTCACCACCCTCACCAAGCGCATGGCCGAGGATCTGGCCGATTACCTGCGCGAAGTCGGCATTCGCACTATGTACCTCCACGCCGACATTGACACCCTCGAGCGGGTCGAGATCCTGCGCGACCTGCGTCTGGGGGTGTACGATGTCGTCGTGGGCATTAACCTGCTCCGCGAGGGCCTCGATCTGCCCGAGGTCAGTCTGGTCTGCATCCTCGACGCCGACAAAGAGGGCTACCTGCGTTCCGAGACCTCGCTGATCCAGACGATTGGCCGCGCCGCCCGCCACATTGACGGCCAGGTGATCATGTACGCCGACACCATCACCCCCTCAATGGAGGCCGCCATTCGCGAGACCCGGCGCCGCCGCGATATTCAGATGGCCCACAACCTGCGCCACAACATCACGCCGGTGGGCATCTCCAAAAACGTGCGCGATCTCACCGACCGCATCAAGCGCATGGCCGAAGAGCGCGCCGCCTACAGCGTTGGCCCCCGCGACGAGACCCCGCGCCCCGTGCTGGCCGAGATCCCGCGCGACGAGGTGAACAAGCTGATCAAGGATCTTGAAAAACAAATGAAGCAGGCCGCCCGCGACCTCCAGTTCGAGAAGGCCGCCAGCCTGCGCGATCAGATCGTCGAACTCAGGAAGACCCTGGCGCTGGACCCCTGATCGGCTTGGGGCGAAAAACCTTTCGTCGCAACCCGCCTGCTCATACGTTAACGAGACTCCTTCTTTTCAGGGGAGGCTCATGGGGACCGCGCGCTCCCGAGCCTCCCATACAAGGAGAAGTCTCGTTGGAGTACTAGTACTACAACGAGGGTTGTCATTCAACGAGGGTTGTCGTTCCGAGCGAAGCGAGGAATCCCGGCTTTGATGCCAAACCGAGACCCTTCGCTCCGGCTACGCCTCCGCTCAGGGTGACAGGCGTACAGCATACGGATGCGGCAGAAGGCCAACCTTCGTTGCGGTACTATGCTACGAAAAGCGGGAGCCGATAGGTACGCACGATCTCGGTCCAGAGACGATAGCCATCGGCACTGAGGTGCAGGCCATCGTCGGCGAAGAGGGCGGGCTCCGGCTCACCGTTGCGGCCCAGCATCGGCTGATAGACATCGATAAAGTAGCCGTGGGGGCGAGCCAGCAGCGCGCGGCGGGCGGCTTCGTTGACATGGCGGATGGCCCGGCGCAGGCCCCAGCGGGCCGGGCTTGGCTTGATCGCGATGAAGGCGACGGGGATGGGTGCGAGCAGGGCATCGACCCGGGCCAGCAGCGCGTTGAGCGACGCGACCACCGCCTCGGCCGGCTGGCCATCACCCAGATCGTTATCGCCGGCGTAGAGCACCAGGCTCTGCGGTGCACATGGCGGCACCAGGCGCTCGAAAAAGTGGACGCACGCGGCCAGGGTCGCTCCGCCAAAGGCCCGATTGACGACCGGCCAGGGGGCCAGATCGTCGGCCAGGCTGGTCCACAGGCGGAGCGACGAACTACCATAGAACACGATCGCCCCCCGCGGCGGCGGGGTCAGGGCGTGGGCACGCTCGATGGCCCGCACCTCTTCCTCGTACCACTCCACCAGGTCGCTCCTGATCATCCTGGCCCCACCGCATCACCACTGGCCGCGCGGCCGCGCGGCAGTGGGCAGAGGGGCTTGTAGCCACAGTGAGCCCCCATTGTACCACGTGGGAGCGGTGGGCGACCGGGTCGTCCGCGCCGGGGGCAGGGCCGAGGCAACGTCCGCCTCCCGCGGCGGGTGTGGAGCGGCGCAGCTACAGGTCCCGTCGTTGCCGCCCGATCGCCCAGCCCAGGGCCAGCCCTCCGAGGGCGAAGAGCAGCGCGCCGCCGGCCAGACCCACCAGCAGGTGGCGCCAGCCCAGCGGCCCGCCCAGCAGCCACCAGGCCAGCAGGGTTGGCAGGCCGACCAGGGCCAGCGCCGCCATGGTCAGCGAGAGCGCCGCTCGCACAAAGAGCATCAGCCGCTGCAGCGGGGTAGTGGGAGGCATGTGCCTGCCGCCCCGGTACTACTTGAGCGCCTGCAGCTGCGTGATCAGCGCCTCGGCGAGGACATCGTCCTGCACGCCCAGGACGTCGCGCGCGACGAGCGAGAGCGCGTCGGCCATAGCCGCCGGCTCGGCGCCGCCCAGCACCTGCATCACCTGGTCACTGGCCGCCTCGTCGCCACGTAGCGCGGCCTCGGCCGGGTCACGCACCTCAGGCGCGGCGCTGCCCAGCACCGTAGCGATCGGGTCGCCCTCGGCGCCGCCCAGCACGACCCTGCCGCCGACAGCATCGCGCAGCTTTGTCACGGCGTCAGCGGCAGTGGCCTGCGCATCGAGATGCACGTCTGGGGCGGTGAGCACATCGCGGACCACCACCTCGTAGAACAGGTCGGTACCGGCGGCGACGCGCCCGTGGACGGTGCTGATGTCAGTATTGATCGGCGCGCTTGCCGGCGCCTCCGCTGCTCCTTCGGCGCCACCGAGCACGGTAACCCCCGTGGCGCTGATGATCATCGCGCCGAGGGCCAGCGTTCCGGTGGCGGTGCCGTGGAGTTGCACCCGGTAGGCGCCGGCGGGCGGGTTAGCGATCACGGCGATATTGAGATGCTTCCCGCTATGGCCATAGTCGCGCGCGCGCACGCGCCGCCGGCGCAGCGGGGCGGCCGGCGCTTCCGCTTGCGCGCCGAGCACCCCCGGTGGGACAATCGGTGCCCCACCCGGCGTCTCGACGCTCATCGTCACTGGCGAGGCGGTGAGCAGCACCAGGCGCGTGGTTTCGACGGGGGGCGCGCCGAGTGGTGGAGCCCCGACGCCGAGCTCGGCGAAGACGCGGCCGAGCACCGTGGGGTGATCGGGCAGGGCGCCGTGGCCGGCGCCTGGTAAGGGCCCCAGGTTGTTGACCGCGGGGTGGCCGAGCCGGGCGCTGCCGGTCAGTACCGTACCGTCGCCGGCGGGATCGACCTCATCGCGGAGCGGCTCGCCATCGGGGTAGCGTGGCGGATCGCCGGGGGGGATGGGCGGGCCGCCGACGACGATCGCTTTGATTGTCGGGAAGCCTTCGCCAGCAATCGTCGTGACCGGCACCCGCCCGACGAGCAGATCGATATGGGCGGGCTGGTTGAGCAGTGCGCCCACCAGGTTGCGCTCCAGGTGCAACTGCTCGGGCCTGGGCAGCGCGGCGCCAAGGTCGTTGAGCAGGTAGTTGTCGATCGGCAGCAGGTCGCGGATGCTCGGCACCTGGCTGCGGATCGTCCGCAGGCGGTTCAGCTGAGTCTGGAACGGGTGGGCGTTCTGCAGGTACCAGAGGTACACATCGAGCACCGCCTTGACCGACGGGTCAGAGCGGGGTACGCCGCCGCCCCAGGTGTAGTAGGCCTCGCCAGCGCCCCGGTGGGGCGTGCCGAGGGTGATCAGGCGCGCCACATCGTTGGCGTAGTCGTTGCTCTGGATGTAGCTGCGCGCCACCAGGCCGCCCATGCTGTGGCCGACCAGGATCACGCTACTGGCACCCGAACGCTGCTTTGCCCGCTCGATCCAGGGTTTGAGATAGAGGCGCGCGCTATCGCGCACCGACTTGCGCCAGTCGTAGAAGGCCACGAAGAGATCAATCTCGCGGCGATAGCCGGCCCCTTCGAACGCTTCGAGGAACTGCTTGCCGTAGCTGATGAAGGGCGGGAAGCCCCAGCCACTCAGGGTTGGACCACGCCAGTCGAGCAGCACCGTGAGGTTAAACGATCCGCACAGGCCGGGCACGAAGATAACAGGCGTGCGTGCCATACGGGACCCCCTTCTGTAGATGATGGGTCAGCGCTGAGGCCAGGTTGATCATAGGCGCCGTTATGGGTCGCGTCAAGGGCCAGCTGGCCCGTATGCGCTGACGCAGTGCGCCAAATTGGGGCCTGTTCTGATACTGCTGGCAAACCCGGGTACGCGGGCCTCCGGCCCG
>DAOUDA010000155.1:0-6324 GCA_034431835.1 Chloroflexaceae bacterium
ACAACGAAGGTTGGCCTTCTGCCGCATCAGTACGCTGTACGCCTGTCACCCTGAGCGGAGGCGTAGCCGGAGCGAAGGGTCCCGGTCTGGCATCAAAGCCGGGATTCCTCGCTTCGCTCGGAATGACAAACCTCGTTGTAGTACTAGTAATCTTGTCCCTTCGTGGTATAGTTGTGACGCAGGAGGATCGATACTATGTGGCCAGAGTTTCGCGGTAAGGTCGCCCTGGTAACCGGCGCCGCTTCAGGCATCGGGCGCGCCTCGGCCCTCGCCTTCGCCCGCGCCGGCGCGAAAGTGGTCGTCGCCGATGTTCAGGTCGAGGCCGGAGAAGAGACGACGGCGCTGGCCCGCGCCGAGAATACCGATGCGATCTTCGTGCGCGCCGACGTGTCCCGACGCGCCGACGTCGAGGCGATGATTGGCACGGCCCTGGAGATGTACGGCCAGCTCGATATTGCCCACAACAACGCCGGCATCTCCGGACCCCAGGCCCTGCTGGCCGACTATCCCGAAGATGCCTGGGATCGGGTCATCGGTATCAACCTGAAGGGTGTCTGGCTGTGCATGAAGTACGAACTGCAGCAGATGCTCCGGCAGGGCGGCGGGGTGATCGTCAACACCTCTTCGACTGCCGGACAGGCCGGTTCCCGTGGGGTCTCGGCCTACGTGGCGAGCAAGCACGGCATTGTTGGGCTAACCAGGGCAGCCGCACTTGAGTATGCGCGCAACAATATCCGGATCAATGCCGTGTTGCCCGGCACGATCCACACCCCGTTGATCGACGTGTTTACCGGTGGCGATGAACGCCTCCTGCAACAGTTCGCCGAGAGCGAGCCGGTGGGCCGCCTCGGCACGCCTGAGGAGGTGGCCTCGGCGGTGCTCTGGCTCTGCTCCGATGGCGCCTCGTTCGTCACTGGCGCGACGCTCGCCGTAGACGGCGGGCGCCTGGCCTGAGTAGTCTGTTACAGTTACGTTTCGTGGCATTTCCGCCCCCCTCGCAGCCTCCCCCCCGCTGGGTGGAGGCGCCGGCCTCCCTCCCCCGGCTGGGGAGGGTTGGGGAGGGGGTAGAGTTACCGAAAAACTTCGTTCACGGACGACTGAGCCCTCGATGAACAGTTACGCGGCGATCTACGCGGTGGTCCGGCAGATCCCCTGCGGACGGGTGTGCAGCTATGGCCGGGTGGCCGTCCTCGCGGGGTATCCCGGCCACGCCCGTCTGGTGGGCTATGCCCTGCACGCCCTCCGCGGCTCCGGCGACGACGACGTGCCCTGGTGGCGCGTGATCAACCGCAACGGCTTCATCAGCAACGCCTACGAGCCGGCGCTGCAACGGGCGCGCCTGGAAGCCGAGGGCGTCCGGGTGGACGAGAGCGACCGCGTTGATCTGGAGCGTTACCTCTGGGATGGTGCGGGCGGGTAGGGGCAAACAACCTTGACCCTCCGGCGCATGGCCCCGGTTCACCTCAACCCGCCCCGCTCCACCAGGTGCCCAATCAGCGCCACGGCGGTTCGCGGATCAGCGCCCACCCGAAGCAGATAGGCGTTCTCGCCGATCAGCCTGGCAAGCAGCGCCGGCGTGCCGGGGTCGATCTCCTGCATACGCGCCGCGAGGGCCAGCGCCTCATCGCGGGTAAGCCGCTCAAGGTGGCTGGCCTGCCCGGTAGCCGGTTCCACCAGGCAGAGGCTGGCCCGCGGGACATGGGTCGCCAGCCGTTCCGCGCCGAGAGCGGCCACGTCCAGTTCGATCAGGGTTGATTCTCCGCCCAGGGTGCGCCACGGCAGATCGGGGAAGAGGCGCGCGGCCCCGAGCGGCAGGCGCGCCGTCCCCGGATGCCCCCAGAGCATCGGTGAGCCTCCCGCGCCCAGATGGACCACCTCGGCGGCCAGCAGCGCGGCGCCGGCGCATGTACAGCCAACCACGAGCGTTGCGCTCAGCCTCTCGCCGGCCCCGACGAAGAGCAGACCGCGCCCGTGCCACACCACTGCTCCGGCGCGCAACGGGGTTCGCCCACGGGCGCCGGCCAGGGCCAGGGTTACCCGTTCGAGCACCTCACGGCGCAGCCGTGGTTGATCAGCCGCCACCTCCGGGGTAATGAAGGCCAGCGCGCGCCCGCTCGCTGGTAGCGCGCCGAGCAAGCACCCCGCGCCCACGGCCAGCAACGCGCCCGCATGGCTGCGCGTCACCAGCGTTCCGCCCAGCGCCAGTTCGTCGGGCGCCAGGGCCTGCACGATGATCTCCACCTGCCCCGGCGGCCCCGGCTCGACCAGCGCCGCTGGCAGGCCGAGCCATGGCCCGAAGACCCGCTTCGTGGCACGGATGACCTCCGCGCTATTGGTGCGAAAGACGAACGGCACGCCAAGCACCGGCGCCTCGAAACCTTCCGGCAACGCTCCGCTCGGTTTTCCTGTGTCGCTCATTATTGGCGTAACCTTTGCCTATGCGTGAAAACCGGATTCCCCCACGCCCCTGCCCAATGGGAGGACCTGGGAGCGCTTCGCCCCCCGCGCCCCCTGCCCTTTGTGAATGATTGTACACCTGCCATTCATCGGCCCGAAAGGCAGGGGGTGGTATAATGTGACCTCGAACCGGCATCAGGGAACGCTCTGCAATCATAGACCTCTACCAGACAGGGGCCGCTCAACCAGGCGCCATAACCGTGGAATACCAACCCGACGTCAAAAGGATTACCGGCGAGGGAGGCGTAATCGTCGCCGTTGCGCCTGGCAGTATCGCCGCCGCGATCGGTCTGAAGCCCGGCGACGTGCTTCTGGCCGTGGGCGGGCAGCGTCTCCGCGATGTGATAGATTATCGCTTCGCCATCGCCGACGAGCATCTGGAACTGCTCGTCCGTTCCGGCGATACGGAAGTGCTGATCGAGCTTGAAAAGGACCCGGACGAGGATCTGGGCATCGAGTTCAGCGAGCCGCTGTTCGACCGCCTGCGCACCTGTAACAATAAGTGCCCCTTTTGCTTCCTGACCCAGATGCCAAAGGGCTTCCGCAAGACGCTTTACCTGAAGGACGACGACTACCGGCTCTCGTTCCTCTATGGCAATTTTGTCACCTTCACCAATCTGAGTGCGGCTGACTGGGAGCGGATCGAACAGCAGCGCCTCTCCCCCCTGCACATCAGCGTGCATGCGACCGACCCCTTCTGGCGCGCAGTGATGCTCGGCAAACGGGACGCGCCCGATGTCCGCGCGCAGATCCGGCGCCTGGGCGCAATGGGGATCGAGGTGCACACCCAGATCGTGGCCTGCCCCGGCGCGAATGACGGCGAGGTCCTGCGGCAAAGCATCGCCGACCTGATCGCCCTCTACCCTACGGTGCAATCTATCGCCGTGGTACCCGTAGGGCTGACGAAGTACCGCTTTGATGGCAAGCGCCCGAGCAGCCTCAAGTCCGCCATTCAGGTACACGAAAGCCCCGACTGGATCGACACCAACTGGGAGCGCCAGCCGCTGTGGGAGCACGCCGCCGCTCAGCCGACCGTTGCGCTGGACGGCGCCGCCCCGCTCCACGACCCCGCCCTGGGCTTCTGCTCGCGGCTCGCGGCGGCCAGCGACATCCCCCTGCGCTGTTACACCGCGGACGAAGCTGCCGCAATTGTTGACCTGGTTGAGTCCTTCGGCGCCCGCTGCCGTGAGGAACTGGGCATGACCTTCGTCTATCCGAGCGACGAGTTCTACCTCCTGGCCGGACGTTCCGTGCCCCCTGCCGATCATTACGATGGGATGCCCCAGTATTCCAACGGCGTGGGCATGGTCCGCGACTTTCTCGACCTCTGGGCCAGGGCGCGCCGGCGCCTGCCAACCCGCCTGCCCCAACCCACCAGTCTGGCCATTATCTGCGGCACACTGGTGGCCGGGTTGATGGAACATGTCGTCGCGCGCCTGAACCGGATCGAGGGCCTGACGGCGCGGGTCATGCCGGTGACAAACGCCTTCTTCGGCCCAACCGTGACCGTGAGCGGCCTGCTGACCGCCGAGGACGTCGTGCCGGTCCTGCGGGCCAGCGGCTGCGCCCGTGCCCTGCTGCCACGGGTGATGTTTGATTACCGTGGCGAACGCACCATCGACGATTGGAGCCCGCAACGGATCGCCGATGCCGCCGGGGTGCCGGTTGCTCTCGCCGCCGATCCCGAGGAACTGGTACGCTATGTTCGCGCCCTGGCGCACAGCGCCTGACGCTTCTGTAGAACCGGCTCTACTATTCGTCGTTTCGGACAACAAACGACCTACAACCCACGGCCCGGCTTTCTGACGGCGCTTCTTCCCCCCGACTACGCGCCGCTCTACGGCCCTTGTACCAAACCTACGGTCGCCGTTCGCGGCGACCTGAGTGACGCGATCATCGTCTCACGGCAATGATCAGCCAGCGGCGCTGTCGCCAGCCACGCGCCGCCTGATTCTTGTGTGCGGTCTGTCAACCGTTGCTGTGCGCCTCGTAGTGGCGCCGTGCGTCTGGCGCCTGTCCGCTTCGAGACCTCTGGAGGTCAGCATGTTTTTACGTGAGACGCGCTTCCAGCGCTTCGTTCAGGCAATGCAGCACGCCGATCAACTCGTGGCCGCCACCACGCTCGACGACCTGTTCGAGCAGATGCTCGATCTGATGGTCTCTGCCACCGAGGCCGAAGCCGGCGCGCTCGCGCTCTATGACGAGGACACGCAGACCCTCGTGGTCCGGGCAGTCACCGGACTTTCGGGAGCACAGCGGCTCCTTAACACGCGGGGCGCGGCCGGCCAGGGCCTCGCGGGGGACGCGCTGCGCCGGGGAACGGCGTTGTTCGTTGCCAACGCATCGCGCGACCCGTACCAGGACTGGATATCCGCCATGGCAGCCTCGCTACCGCTGCGCACGGTTCACTGCCAGCCGCTGGTGAGTCAGGGGCGACCTCTTGGCTGTATTCATGTATTCAATCTGCCTGATACGCTCAGCGAGGAGAGCGAAGAACTGGCCCTGATCAACCTGCTCGGATCGCGCCTGGTGAGCGAAATTGAGAAAGCGCAGATCCTGGCTGAGGCCCGACGCCGCGAACGTCGCCAACAGGCGCTGCTGGAGATCGTCTCACATCTGACCACCACCCTTGACCGCGACGAGTTGCTCAATCGGATCATGGGGCACGCCTGTGAGTTGTTGAACGTCGAGGCCACCTCCATCTGGTTGCGGGACCCGGCCCGAGATGACCTGGTCCTGCACATCGCCGCCGGCTCCAACCGCGAACGCATTGTGGCCCAACGGGTGCCCGCGGGGCACGGGATCATCGGCCATGTGGTAACAACCGGTGAGACAGTGGCAGTCAACGATGTGAGCCACGATCCACGCTTCTACCGGCAGATCGATGTCAACAGTGGCTTCGTTACCCGCTCCATACTCTGCGTACCGCTCAAGGCGCCTCGCATCCAACTCGGCGACATGCGCGGGATCGCCGAGGAGCGGATCATCGGCGGGGCCCAGGCGCTGAACCCGCGCGATGGCGCTGGATTCGCCGCGGATGATATCGCTCTCTTTGAAACCCTGGCCAGTCAGGCGGCCACGGTCATTCGCCTGGCTCAATTGTATGCCGAGGTATCGGCGCTCTCCACCCGTATCATTGATGCCATTACCGGGGCGATTGATTTAAAAGACCCCTATACGCGCGGTCACAGCCAGCGCGTGAGTGATTTTTCGGTGGCGATCGCCCAGGAACTTGGTCTGAGTTCCGATGAGGTCTATCGGGTACGCATTGCCAGCAAGCTCCACGATGTAGGTAAGATCCGGGTGCCCGACCGCATTCTCAAGAAGCGCCGTCCGCTCACCGACGCCGAGTTCGCGCAGATGCGCCAGCATCCAGAGCACGGGTTGGAGTTTCTAAAAGAGAATGGCCTGCTTGAGCTCGAGGTGCTGCGGGATAGCTGGACGGCCCTTTCCCAGCATCACGAGCGTCTGGATGGGCGTGGGTACCCCAGAGGTCTCAGCGGCGACGAGATCTCGCTGGTGGGCCGCATCGTCGCCGTGGCCGATGTCTTCGACGCCATAACCAGTCGTCGTCCCTACCAGCCGGCTCGCTCGGCAGACGAGGCGATTACCATTCTGCGCGGCCTGGCGGGGGTTGAGTTTGACAGCGATTGCGTAGAGGCGCTGGTGCGCGCCCGCGCCAGAGGTCTGATCCATACCCAGGAGGAGCGCGGCGAGCGCGACCACACACCGAAGCGGCGGCGCCCCACCCGGCGCCGCAGCGCCTGGATGGCCGGCTAAGAGCCTATCCGGATAACCTGGTTGTCCGATTCCTTTTCAGGGAGGGGCGTGGGGAAACCCGGTTTCCCCACCTTCCTATCGGAGTTA
>DAOUDA010000156.1:0-30837 GCA_034431835.1 Chloroflexaceae bacterium
CTGATCGCGGGCCATTGGCCGACGCGCTGAGGCGTCAGGACGTCATCGCAAACTGGCGTGATAGCCATCAACACGGATGAGGTAGAACACCCTTCTTCTATATAGACGAAAAAAATGTCCGTGGGTCACGCTGACATGACGACAGGCCTTCTCCCCCCAGGGGAATTGGGAGGATCGGCCCTCGCGCGGTAACGCCGAAGCATCGCGCAGCCGATGCTTCGGCCCAATAGCAAGAGGAGGTGAGAGAGCGCAGCCCTCTCACCTCCTCCCTCATCTCAGGCGCCGCGCCGCACGGCCACGCCATGCCTCACACGGTGATCGCCCGCCCGCGATGGATGCGGCCCGCGTAGCGCGTGTCCTCCTCCGGAGGCAGCGGCGCGGTGGTGAGCAGCACCGCGTCAACGAAGCGCTCAAGCTCCTGCCGGCGCTCGCGGTCGCTGCGCGGCTCCTCGGCCCGCGCCTGCCGCGTCAGGTCCACCTGGTTCACCAGGATGCGGTGCACCGTCCGTTCGCTCTCGACGCCGATGGTGGCCGTGAAGGCGTGCATGGTCGTCTTGACAAAGTTGGCCAGGGCGAACTGTTCGGTGCTTGAACTGGCGGTGGTTTCGGGGGTCACCAGCACCAGGGCAGCGCCGTCAATCAGGCTGGTCTTGCGGGCGATGCGGAAGTGGTGGGTGAGTTGCTGTTCGCACAGTTCGGCGAAGCCCTCTTCGTTGAGCACCGTGCTCCAGTCGCTGTCGGCTCGCCCCACCAGCGGCACCGATGGCAGGTCGCGGAAGGGCGTGCAGACGACCGGACCCGGGCGGCCGTACTCGGCAATGGCCCGGTCGAAGGCCCCTTCGAGGTCGCTGCCGGCGACGATCAGCCCCAGGCGGCCGGCTCCGGCGTGATCGCTCAGCCGGCTGGTGAGGCGCTCGCCACCCGCCTCGGTCTCGGTGATCAGCACCACCTGGCGCGCGCCATGGCGCTCCAGGTAGGCCCGGGCAAGCAACTCGAGGTGCTCTTCCAGGTGCTCGCCGATCAGGTAGACCGTCGCGCCGACCAGTTGTGCCAGACGCTCGGCGGGGGGCTGGCCGAACAGTTCGCCGCCGGTAGGCGTGCGCTCGTAGCGCAGGCCGCCCGAGGGGTGGAAGGTTTCGCCGCTGACGTTGCGGTCGGCCAGGTAGTACACCGTCGCCATCGCCACGTCGAACTCGGTAGGCATGCGCTGGAGGTAGAGCATGCTCATGATCCCGTCGCGCACCTTGCGCGCCTCGCGCTCGATCTGGGTGCGGGCGAAGAAGGGTTCGGGCGGGGCCGCCCCGTTCATTACCGCCTCGACCAGCGAGGTGACGCCGGGCGCATCCGTCCGGGCGCCCGTCCGGCTCTCGCCTCCAGCGCTCACCGCCGCCAGTTGCTCCCGCTCGATGCCCAGGTAGCCGCCGGTGCGCAGGCGGGTCAGCAGCTTCTCGGCGATGTTGCGGTTCATCAGGTAGGTGCTGGAGGAGGCGCCGGGATCGCCTTCTTTCACGATCGTCCGGGCCAGTTCCCGCAGGCGCGCGGGCACGTCGGCGCCTTCAAGCGCGCGCACGCTGTTGCTGCTCAGGTAGCGCAGCAACTCGACCACCGGCAGGCCACTCTCCCGATGGGTCTCGATCAGCGCGGCGTAGAGGTCGTTGATGCGCCGGTTCTCCAGGATCAGCCGCGCGCGGCGCATGAACAGCCCCGGGCGCTCGCCGGTGCCGCGCAGACGGTCGCCCTCCACCGGTCCCGGGGCCAGGGCGTTGATCTGCACCTCCGGGCCGAGGAAGCGGGCCATCACTTCGGCCATGGCCCGCTGCCCGGCCTTGCTCACCGCGTAGTCGGCGCGGTTGGGGTAGGCGATCGCTACGTACTTCTCGCCGCCGAAGTACGACGAGACGTTGAGGATGTAGCCGCTGCCCTGCTGCTTCATCAACGGCGCGATTTTACGGATCAGCGAGTAGTTGCTGATCAGGTTGGCGTTGAGGGTGTGGCGCCAGCCGTCGAGGGGCATGTCCAGCACCATTTCTTCCTCGCCGGCGATGCCCGCGTTGTTGAGCAGGTAGTCAACCTGCCCGAAGACGGCGATGGTGCGCTCGACCAGGGCCACCAGTTGCTCCTCCTCGGCCACGTCGCAGTCGGGGTAGATCTGCACGCGCGCGGGGGCGTCGTTGTAGCCCACTTCTTCAAGCTCATGGACGATCGATTTACGCATCTGTTCGAGCTTGGCATGATCGCGGGCGGCCAGCATCACCCGCGCCCCGCTCAGGGCCAGCAGGCGCCCCACCTGGCCGCCGATGCCGGCGCTCCCGCCGGTAATCAGGGCCACCTTGCCCAGGTGCAGGCCGATCAGGCTCTCGGCCCAGCCAAAGGAGGGCCGGCGGGCTCCGGTGGCGGCGACGATCTCCTCGGGCAGGTACAGGTTGACCTCGCTGATCTTGCGGTCGCTGAGCAGCAACTGGGCGATCGCCGCGCAGGCGAAATCCAGGCCCTCTTCTTCGGTGTTGACGTAGCGCACCAGTTGATTGGCCCACACCGGCGGCAGCAGCCGCGCCTGGGCCTCGGGGGCGGCCCGCTGGTAGTCCACTTCGGCTTCGTGGCGCCAGATGCGCACCAGTTGTTCGACCCCCGCCCGCAAGATGTCGCTGAAGACATTGCCCGCCCGATCGTCGCCATTGCTGAGGAAGATCACCCGCGGCGGGTAGGCCGCGGCGCCGGGCGTGACGCTGACGCCCTGCCAGTGGCGCGAGAGTTGCGAGGCCAGGGCCACCAGGCCGGCCAGTTCTTCCTCGAGGAAGGCCCGGGCAACCTCATCCGCCGCGTCGCACACCGACGCCCCGCGGCTGGCTCCGGTCGCCGGGAGGATCACCGCGCTGTGGGGGCCGCCGGTGTTGTCGTGCATCCAGGTCAGCGCCTCGTGCACGCTCTCCGGCTCGTTGGGGTTGAGGTAAAGCGCCACAGGCGGCGTGTAGTTCGCCCCGGCGAAGCGACGGCTCTCTTCGAGGATCTGTTCGAGCTGGGCGATCGTGGCGTGCGAACGGAAGCCCAGCACCACCTCGGCGCCGCAGGATCGCAGCGCCCCGGTAAGGGCCATGGCGTCTTCGATCTGGTCGCCCGCGCAGATCAGGATCACCCGCCCGCTGCCGTCCACCGCGCGGAGACTGGGCCGCGCCGTGAAGGTGGTGCGGCTCTCCTCCACCACGTCCATGCCGTTGGTGACCTCGATCGCCTCGCCGCTCAGCGCCGCCGCTTCGTCGGAGCCGAGGAAGACGCATGCATTGGCCACGTCGAGGGTTGTGGGGAAGCCCTTCTCCAGTTGCCCGTCGGCGCCGGGCCGGCTGAGGCGCATGCGCGCGAAGAGGGCCTCGGCGGTGGCATGTTCGGGCTGGCCCTGCAATTCGTCCATGCGCCGGAACACGCTGCGGATGCGCTCGCTCTCGATGGGACCGGGGTAGATCAGGTTGACCCGCACGCCCCGCGCGCCCAGTTCGCGGGCCGCGGCCTGCGCCAGCGCATTCAGGGCCGCTTTGGGCACCGCGTAGGGGGCGCGGCCGTAGTACTCCGTGCGCGAGAAGATCGTCGAAATGTTGATAATGCTGGCGCCGGGCGGCATGTGCACCGCCGCCGCGCGCATGAAGTTCCAGGCGATCCCCAGCACATTGCCGATGCCTTCCGCCAGTGTCTCGCTGTCGCCCTCGCGCAACTCTTCGCGCCGCAGCGGAACATCGGCCAGGCGCTGCCGCGCCGCCTCGCTGCCGGCGTTGTTCACCAGCACGTCAATTTTGCCGTAGCGCGCCACGACCTCGGCGATCCCCGCCCGCACCGCGGCGCTGTCGCTGCCGTCGAGGGCGATCGCGAAGAGCCGCGACGCATCCAGCCCGTACTCGGCCAGCAGCGCCTGGCGCTGGGTCTGCAGTTTTGGCTCGTCGCGCCCGCTGATGACCACCGTCGCCCCTTCTTCCAGGTAGCGCCGGGTGATCTCGGCGCCGATCGTGCCGGCGCCGCCGGTGATCAGGGCGATTTTGCCGGCGAGCCGGCCCGAACCTGTTACGCTCATTGCTGTCAACCCCTTGTATAGAGCGTCAGAATCCTGAGGTGCAAGGTCGAAGCACTGGCTGCGCCAATGCTTCGGTCTTACCGGGCGAGGCCCTGGCCTACTCGTTGTCGTAGGCCAGTTGGTACAGTTCGATGATTTCCTGGCGCGTGGGTTTGCGCGGGTTATTGGCCGGGCTGCCGCTGTCAATCGCCGCGTCGGCCATCGAGGGCGCCAGTTCCAGCAGCCGCTCGCGTTCAACGCCGAGTTGCCGTAGGGAGGGGATCTTGATGTCCTTGACCAGCCGGCGGATCGCCGTTACCGACCTGTCGGCGGCGGCCATCATCGAGAGGCCCTCGACAGGCTCGCCCATCGCCTTCGCCACATGGGCGTAGCGCACCGGGTCGCCGATCAGGCTGAACTCCGTCACCGCGGCCAGCAGCGCCGCGTTCGAGACGCCGTGGGCAATGTGGAAGTGCGCCCCGATCGGCCGCGACATGCCGTGCACCAGGGCCACCGAGGAGTTGCTGAAGGCGATCCCCGCCTGCAGGGCGCCGAGCATCATCTTCTCGCGGGCCTCGATGTTGTTGCCGTTGGACCAGGCCTGGCGGATGTTCTGGCTGATCAGCTCGATCGCCGAGAGGCAGAAGATGTCGGTCATCGGCTGGCGCTTGACCGAGACGTAGGCTTCAATCGCATGCACCAGCGCGTCAACCCCGGTCGCCGCGGTCACCCCTGGCGGCGAGGAGACGGTGAGCATCGGGTCAACCACGGCGATGGTCGGCATCAGGTAAGGGCTGCCGATCAGCATCTTCACGTCGGTCTTCTGATCGGTAATGACCGTGTAGATCGTCGCCTCGCTGCCGGTGCCCGCGGTGGTGGGGATGGCGACCATGGGCACGCCCGGGGTGGTGATCTTGCCGATGCCCTTGTACTGCTCGATCGAGCCGGGATTGGTCACCAGCACGGCGATGGCCTTGGCGGTGTCGATCGGGCTGCCGCCGCCGATTGACACCACGAAATCGCAGCCCTCGGCGCGGTAGAGGTTCAGCCCCTCCTGCACGTATTCCACCACCGGCTCGGTGTTCACCCCCGTGTACGCCGCGCTGCCGATCCCGCTCTCCTTGAGCAGCGCCTCCACCTTCGCCACCAGCCCCAGACTGGCCATGATCTTGTCGGAAACGATGAGCGCCTTCTTCCAGCCGCGCTTCTGACACAGCGCGCCTACCTGCTCCAGGGCCTGCGAACCGACCACCATGTGCGCCGGCATGATGAACTCTCGCGGCTGCATGCGCGAACCTCCTCGTTCTGGGCCTGCCACGTGGCCGGACTGTGCTCCCGGCGCCGGGGCCCGGATCGTGAAAATGGGAACGGACTCCTATGACGCATTGTATCATAGGGGTCACCGTCTGTCCGGGTAGGATCGATTGCCGGTTTCGGGCTACCCGATGGGGTAGTAGGGGCGAAGGATTGGCTGCGCCGATGCTTCGGCCCTACCAGTGGTCAGGGCACATACACGTAACCCTGCACCCTGGCGCGGTAGGTGACCTGGCCGCTTTCGCGCGCCACCACCTGCGGCTCGCCAATGGGTGTGGGCGGGGCGTTGGGGTTCAGGCGGGCCTCCGGGCCAAACTCGACCCTGGCCCGCTCCTCGAAGGCCCTGACCAGTGCGGCGCGCACGTCGCCGATCCCGGCGCCCTCGGGCACGCTCACTTCGAGGTCAAAACTCGCCAGACGGGGAACGGCTGGCACACCGGTTGGGGCGGGTTCGGGCCGCGCGGTGGGGGCCGGCCCCAGCAGCGGCGCGACATAAGGCTCGGCCCACGCCGGGCGCTCGAGGTAGACATACGCGCCCAGGGACACCGTGGCCACCACCGCCAGGGTGAGCGCCAGGCGCACCAGCGCGATCAACGCCGCAACCAGGCGCGCGAAGGGGTTGCGCCGTGGCCGCGCCGTTGGTGCGGTGGGAGGGGCGCCCGGGCGGGGCGCGGGTTGGGGCTTGACCACCGGCGCCGGTTGCGAGGTGACCACGGGCGCGGGGGCCACCTGGGCCGCGGCCGGCTCCGGGATGCGCACCGTTGGCCGGGCCACCCGCACCTGCGGCGGCGGAGCCTCGGGCTGCGGGCGGAGGGCGGCGCGGAACTCGGCGATGGTGGCGAAGCGATCGTCGGGTTTGAATTGCAGCGCCCGCGCCAGCGCGTCGTTCGTGCGCTGCGAAATCGACGGCGCCAGGTCCCGCGCTGGCGGGAACGAAAAGGGCTTCTCTTCGGTCGGGTCGCGCCCGGTGAGCAGGTGGTGCAGCGTGGCCCCCAGGGCGTACACATCCGACTGGGGCGTGGCCAGGCCCTGGTACTGTTCGGGTGGCGCGTAGCCGGGGGTGCCGATCTGGGTGCCGCGCTCGGAGGGGTTGAAGAGCTTGGCGATGCCGAAGTCCACCACCTTCACCCCGCCATCGTGATCGATCATCACGTTCGAGGGCTTCATATCGCGGTAGATCAGGCCCCGCTGGTGCAGGTGCTCGAGCACGTCGCAGATCTGATCGGCCCAGGCCAGCACCCGAGCTTCGGGGATGCGCCGTTCGCGCTCGATGATCTGCTCCAGATCCTCGCCGCGCACGAAGTCCATCGTCAGGTAGTGCCGGCCCTCGTCGGTGAAGTGACTGTAGACCCGCGGCACGGCGGGATGGTTGAGGTTCTGCAGGACCTCGGCTTCGGCGTTGAAGCGCGCCACTGCCTCGGCCTGCTCAGCGGGATCGTGAAAGCGATCAAGCATCATCTTGATCGCGTACACGCGGCCTTCCTGGTCCACTCCTTCGTAGACCGCGCCCTGACCGCCCTTTTTGATCACCCGGGTGATACGGTACCGCCGCGGGTCGCCGCTCAAGACGTCATTGTTGAGCACCACGTCCCGGCCGCAGTGCTGGCAGAACCGGGCGTGGGGCAGGTTCGCTTTGAGGCAGAAGGGGCAGAGGATCTGGGTTACCTCGGCCATAGCCCTCCGTGGGGGGGCCGCGCGGGCGGCGGCTTCCCCGGCCAGACGGATGTTCGGCGCCATATCTGCCTCCAGCGTAGCACAGCGGCTTCCCGTGAGCAACCGCTCACGAGGCCCTGGCCAGGGATCGAGCAACGTCTTCAGAGGCAAATCCAAACCTGTCAGGTGCGGCAACGAACAGGCGCTCACACTCATTGCCGCACCTGGCAGGTTTTTTCCATGACGCCCTGGCCCGGTTCCGATTCAAGGACGCCTGAGGGGGCGATTTTGTTGCATCAACGCCAGTCTTTCGCCCGGTAGCCGAGCCATCCCAGGGCCGCGACATCGTCGCGCCAGTGGGGGCGCACCTTCACCCACAGATCAAGATACACCGGCCCACCGATGAGGCGCTCGATCTCCTGGCGCGCGGCGACGCCGATCTTCTTCAACATCGCGCCGCCGGCCCCGATGATGATCGCCTTCTGGCCCTCCCGCTCGACGTTGATGGTCATGCGAATGTACGTGGCGCCCTCGCGCTGCTCCCATTCCTCCACTTCGATGGCCACGGCGTGGGGCACCTCCTGCTGGGTGTAGTAGAGCACCTTTTCGCGCACAAACTCCGCCGCCAGTTGTTGCTCGCTCTGATCGGTCAGTTGATCGGGCGGGTAGAGCAGCGGGCCTTCGGGCAGCCGCGCGACGATCTCTTCCAGCAGGGCCGCCAGACCCAGGCCTTTGAGCGCCGAGATGGCGATCTCCTGCTCCCAGGGGCCGAGGCTGCGGTAGTCTTCCAGGTAGGTGCGCTGGCCGCGAGGTTTCACATCAACTTTGTTGAGGATCAGCAATTTGCGCCCGCAGGCCCGTTGCACCTGTTGCGCGATGCGCCGGTCGAGCTGGCTCGGCGGCTGGCTGATGTCAACCATGAAGCCGATCACATCGGCGTTGGGCAGGGTCCGCTCAGCGAGGTCAACCATGAGTCGCCCCAGGGCGTGGCTCGGCTGGTGGATGCCCGGCGTATCCACGAAGATGATCTGCGCCCCCGGGCGGGTGAGGATGCCCCGCACCGGCACGCGGGTGGTCTGGGGGCGAGGCGAGACGATGGCCACTTTTTGCCCGAGCAGGGCGTTGAGCAGGGTGCTCTTGCCGACGTTGGGTTTGCCTACCAGCGCCACGAAGCCCGAGCGCGTGACCGGCGCCGGCGCTTCTTCCTCGGGCGCTTCCGGCGCGGCGAGGCCCTCGGAGGGCGTTTCGGGCGCCGGGGGTTCAGGGGGCGGGAGCGTGAACACCACCGGCCCCTCGCCACCTGCGGGCGCCTCTTCGAGGGGCAGCATCAGGGGCGCCAGATGTTCCAGCGCCGCGGGCGTTCGCAACTCGGCGGGGAGGGACAGTTCCACCCCCAGCACCGTCTCATCGCCATCGAGGTCGAGGATGGCCGTCTCAGGCAACGGCAGCACCCGGGCCGGTTCCTCGTCGGCGAGCCGCAGCGTGAGGTGGCCGGTGTTCATATCCAGGCGCTCGTACTCGCCATCGAGGGCCAGTTCGAGTTGCCCGAGGGTTATCTCATCGTCGAGATCGAGCCGCAGCCCGATGATCCGCTCCTGGGCGTCGAGCAGCAGCGCGGCGGGGTACTCCAGCACCCCGACGGCCTGACCCTCCTCCAGTTCGGTAAAGTAGACGTAGAGCGACCCGGCCTCCGGGTCATACGAACATTGCAGCATAACCTGGCTCGTTCACCCCGCGGAATGATTTTGGATTTTGGATTTTGGGGTCAGGCGCGGGCATTAGCCCAACATCAAGCGCCTTCAACTCCCCCCATCCCAATCCAAAATCCAAAATCCAAAATCGCATCACCCCACATCCGGCTGGCCGCGCTTGAGCGGAATATCGGCCTTGAGGTAATCGTTGACCTCGCCGCGGAGGATCTTGACCTCGATCTGCTCGGCGTCAACAGGGGGCAGATAGCGTGAGAGCACCTCGGCAATCTCCACTTTCATCTGCTCAAGCATTTCCGGGGTGAGTTTGTAGCGATCGTCCACCAGCACCATCATCAGGCGCTGCTTGGCCACCGAAGCGCTGCGGTCGCGACGACCCCCAAACAGATTCTCGAAGAAGCCCATGGTCGCTCCTTATCCTCAGGAACGGCGGCGCCCAAAGATGCCGAAGAAGCGTTCCAGCACCCCCTGCTGCTCCTGGAGCACGGGGAAGGGCACTTCCTCGCCGCGCAGCCGTCGGGCGACATCGAGAAACGCGCGACCGGCCTGCGATTGATGGTCGTACACCGCGGCTTCACCGCGATTGGTTGAGGTGACGATGCTTTCGTCATCGGGAACGATGCCGATCAGCGTAATCGCCAGCAATTCGAGCACATCTTCCACCGAGAGCATCTCGCCGCGGTTGACCAGGCGCGGCTTGATCCGGTTGACCACCAGGTTCGGCGGTCCCTTCTCAGCGGCCTCAACCAGCCCGATGATCCGATCGGCATCGCGCACCGCCGAGACCTCGGGAGTGGTGACGATGATCACCTCATCGGCGCCAGCGATGGCGTTGCGAAAGCCATTCTCGATCCCGGCGGGGCTGTCGATCAGCACAAAGTCAAACTCGCGCCGCAACTGTCCGGTAAGATCAATCATCTGCTCGCGGCTCACCGCATCCTTGTCGCGGGTCTGCGCGGCTGGCAGCAGACACAGTTCGGGCAGGCGTTTGTCCTTGATCAATGCCTGGCGCAGGCGGGCCCGGCCCTCGACCACGTCCACCAGGTCGTAGACGATCCGGTTTTCCAGGCCCATCACCACATCCAGGTTCCTCAGCCCAATGTCGGCGTCAACCACCACCACCCGCCCGCCTTGCAGGGCCAGGGCCGTGCCGAGGTTCGCGGTGGTGGTCGTTTTGCCAACGCCGCCCTTGCCCGAGGTTATCGTGATCACCCGCCCCATATGTTCTCCGTTGGACCGTTGCATAGTGGTTCCTACCGCTTCAAGGCCTCCCACGGCGCGACCACGATCTGTCCGCCCTCGATCCGCGCAATTTCGGGCGTGCGTGGCGCTTCACGCGACCCGGCGGCGATCTGGTCGGCGATGCGCAGTTGGGTGGGCGCCAGTTCAATCGCGCAGACCAGCGCCTCGGCGTTGCCCAGGGCGCCGGCGTGCACGAAGCCGCGCATCCGGCCCCACACTACCACACTGCCCCCGGCGATGATCTCCCCGCCGGGGTTCACGTCGCCGATCAGGGTCACATGGCCGCTATGGCGCACCACCTGGCCCGAACGGACGGTGCGCACCAGGAAGAGCGCCTCGCTTTCGCCGGCCCCCGCGGAGCGTGGCCCCGCACCGGACGGTTCCGGGTAACGCGGGAGGGGCCGGGCGGTCAACCCCGCGGCGCGGGCGGCGTTGCGGCTCTCTCGCGCGCGCGCCGCCAGCGCGTCGGCCTGCACCCCGTGCTGCTGCATCAGTTCCAGCATCGCCGCGAGTTGCTCCACGCTCAGCGCCCGGTCGCCCACGTCAACGGTCAGCCGCGCGCCGCTGAAAAAACTCTCGTTCTGGGCGAGCTGCCGTTCAAGCTGCGCGAGCAGGGTGGTCCACTCAGCGGTGTCGTCGAGCCGCACCTGCAGACCATCGCGTCCGCCTTTGATGCTGATCAGATCGCTCATGCACCTTTGCCTGATTTGAACGCGAACTGTTCGAGAATTATAGCACAGGGGGCTGCCGCGCGGGGTCTCAACCGGGTTCGAACCCCGGGCCGAGGCAACGTCTTTGGGGCCTGCCCCAAACCCAACGCAAAACGTTCTCGTGGGGCCACGTGGCCACCCTCACCCCCCACCGCCGGAGGCGGAGGTTACACCGGTCCCGGGTCCAGATCTACCAGGTGCAGCAAGGCGGATCTGCCGGTAACCGGGCGCTTACCGCAACTGCCGCACCCTGACAGGTTTTGTTGACCTCGCATCAGCCCTGGCGGCCCACGGCTGGCGGAGCAGGCGCCGGGTCGGGCGGCATGGCCGGACAGAAGGCGGGCGCGTTGGCGGGCGGCTCGGTTCCGAAGTAAGCCTGGAGCATCTGGGTGACGGCCGGCACGGCCATGGTGGAAGAACCGTCGTTGAGGTCACCTACGCCTTCGAGCAGCACCGCAACCACCACCTGGGGATCTTCGTAGGGCGCGAAGCCGACGAACCAGGCGTGGCTCTGGCGCACGAAGCGCCCATCGGGGCGCTCGATCAGGGGGCCGAACTCGGCGGTGCCGGTCTTGCCGGCGATGCGCAGGCCCGAGCATTCCTCGCGCGCGGCGACGTTCAGGCCATTCGTCACTGATTGGCGCATACCCTCGCGGATGACCTGCAGGAAGGCAGGGTCCACCGGGACGCGGCTGAGCGGTTCAGGGGCGATGTGCCGCACCACCGCGCCGCTGCCATCGGTGATGGCGGCCACGACATGGGGGCGATAGATGGCGCCGTCGGTAGCGATGCCGCCTGCTGCCACCGCCAGTTGCAGCGGCGTTACCAGCATGTCGCCCTGGCCGATGGCGGTATTGTAGGTGTCGCCGGTGGTCCAGACCTCGCGTTTGGCCTGGGCCTTCCAGGTCCTGGTTGGCACCAGGCCCGGGGCCTCGCCGGCCAGATCGATGCCGGTGATGCGCCCCAGGTGGAACCACTCCAACCCCTGCACCAGCCGGTCAATGTCCAGCCCCCGAATGCGGAGCGCCCGCGCGTCGAGGTTGGTGGCCTGATCGTTGCCGCCGGCCACCGAAGCGAAGAAGACGTTCGAGGAGAGGCGCAGGGCGTCGATCACCGTCAGTTCGCCATTGTCGCGGTTGCGGACCGAGTTGGGCAGTTCGAAGGGCGCGCCGTTGCGCTCGATCAGCTTGAGCAAGCCCGGATCGCGCAGGCGGGTATCCGGGGCGATCACCCCCTCCTGCAGGGCGATCGCGCCCACGAACTGTTTGAGCGTCGAGCCCGGCGGATACTGCCCGCTGATGGCCCGGTTGGTCAGGGGCGCCTGCCGCAGCAACTCGCTGAGCGCCTCGGGATCGCTGCTGGTGAGCAGGGCCAGCAGTTCCTCGCGGCGCGCCGGGTCAACCCAGACATTATTATCGTAGGCCGGCAGTGAGACCAGCGCCAGCACGCGCCCATCGCGCGGGTCGAGCGCCACGGCGACGCCGGCGAAGATCGGGGGGTAGTCGCGTTTATAGGCTTCGCGGGCGTTCTGGCGGCGCCGTTCACCCTCGGCGATCCAGCGGCGCAGGATGCGTTCCACCTCGGCCTGGTAGGCGGTGTCAATCGTCAGCACCAGGTTGTGGCCGTGCTCCACCGGACGCACGGTTTCTACCGGGCCGATGGGGCGCTGGAGCACGTCAACCAGCAGGCTCTCGACCCCGGCCCGTCCGCGCAGATCGCTCTCGTACGCCGCCTCCAGGCCGTCTTTCCCGATCTGGTCATCAACCTGATACGGGGGAAAGCCGATGCTTGGCGGATCGATTGGTTTAACGATCAGCCCGCAGCGCCCGGCGTGGCCCAGCACGTCCACCAGGGCGGTGAGCCATGAACTTGCCGGATTGGCCGCCAGCAGTTCGCATTCGTTGATCCGCCCGGTGTACCCCAGCAGGTGCGACAGCGAGGGGATCGTCCCGCTCAACGGGTAGCGGCGCCGGTAGGCTTCCAGCACCTCGACGCCGGGTAGATAGTTGCTGTTTTCGCGGATCGCCAGGGCCAGTTCAGGACTGATATCTTCTTTGATCACCACGCCCTGGTAGTTACGCAGATCCTGTCGAGCGATCAGTTCCTCGATCGGATTGCTGAGGGTGAGCACATCAGCGTGGGCCTGGCTCAGTTCCAGCGCCCGCAGGCTATCGGCGGGGGCGACCGTGATGCTCAGGGTTGGCCCTGCACCCGGCGCCGGGGCCTGCAGCGCGTTCAGCGCGGCGCGCAGGGCGGGCCGCTCGGCCAGGACACTGGTGGGCGAGAGGGTCAGCGTGCTGGTCAGGCCCGCGACCTGGCTCAGGCGCGCCAGCACCGCGGCGCGCCGTTCAGGCTCGGCGCTGCGCGAGGGCAGGCGCCCGGGGATGACCGCCAGATTGTAGATCGGCACGCTCTCCGCGAGCAGGGTTCGACCATCGGCGGCGAAGATTTCGCCCCGGCGCGGCGGCACCGTCATATAGCGGCGCGTCGTGACCGACACATCGGCGCTGTAGCGCCGGCTCTCGTGGTCGGCGACCTGAACCTGATACAGGCGCCCCACGAAGATGGCGACCACCAGCACCAGCGCCACGCGCAGAACGAGTAAGCGTGACATGGCCCTCGCACGATGGGCGGGTTTCGCCCTTTCAGACGCCGCCCCCCGGCAGGGGCGCGGGGAAACCGGGTTTCCCCGCCTTCCCGCGGGCGGAACCGGCGGATTGCCGAGGGGGCAGCCCTCCGCGCCTCCCCCGGACTGCCAGCCGACAGGCCGGACAGCGAAACCATGGCTTACAACTGGCCTCGGAGCAACCGGCGCAGCAAAAAGAACAGCGGCAGAGTTGGCGCCAGGGCCACCACCACGCTGGGAAGCATGACCACGATCACATAACTGCGCCAGTCAATCGCGCCAGGTTGCAGGAACAGGGCCAGCACCGCCTCGTAGATCAGCATCCCGACGACCACGGCGAGCAGCGGCACGGCAGGGCGCTCCACCCGTAAGCGGCGCGTCAACGCGGCGACCGCCAGGACCGCCAGGAGCAGCGCCAGCGCATGCGCCCCCAGCGGCGTGGCGGCAAACACATCGAGGGCCAGGCCCCCGTAGAGCGCCCAGCGCAGCGCGCGACCGAGGCCCACATCGGGAAGGGCCGCGCTGACGCCGAGCAACGTCCGGCAGATCGCCAGCACCGGCACCAGCGGCAGCGTGAAGCCCGAAGGGAGGCCGAGGAGCGTCACCTGCACACAGGCCAGCGCGAACAACCCGGCGATCCGGCCCGCCTCATGAGCCAGGGCCTCTTCTAATCGTCTTGGCTGACTATCACCCACACGTAGCGTACCTGGTCGGGATCAACGAAGGGCCGCACCTCTGCGATCTGGTGCTGGTCAATCACGCGCACCTGCGCCACGCTGCCAATCGGGATGTTCGGCGGGATGGCGGCAAGGTCGAAGGGCAGTTGCAGCGCCCCGGTCAGCCCGGCGGTGACCACGCTATCGCCGGGCGCCAGTTCAAGATCGCGGGTGATCTGGCCGAGTTGCAGGCGGGAGCCGCGCTGCCACTGCCCCTGCACCAGGCCCACTTCGGCGCGGCCCTGGTGGATCACACGACCGCTCACCTGGCTGGAAATATCGGTGATCAGCAGCACATCGGCGGCATGGGGACCGGTGGACTCAACGATGCCGATGAGCGCTGCGGGTGTGCCGGGCAACTGGCCAATCACCGCCATACCGGGCCGCAGCCCCTCACGGCTGCCGCGGGCGATGGTGATCATGCGCCGGCCCGCATCGGGCGAGCGTACCGTCACCTCGGCGCCGAGCAGCGTCCAGGGATGGGCCTGCTGGATCGCCAGTTGCTGACGGAGGAAAGTATTCTCAACCTGCGCCTGTTCGAGCCGCAGCAATTGATTGCGCAATTCGCCATTTTCGCGCTCAAGGGCGGCGATGCGCGACTCGAGGGCGGCGGCGCCCCGCGGCGCGCCGAAGAAGGCGCCGATGTCATCGCGCAGGCCCGTGAGCCGCTGGGCCACGGGGGCCGTCAGCGATTGCAGCATCTGGCGCGCGGGCGTGATCACCCCGCGGCGATCGAGAAACACCAGCGTTCCCGCCAGCAGACACAGCCCAACTGCCAGGAGAAAGGGGCGCAGTGATGCAGGCACCGACGAACGCTCGCGGCGCAACTTGATTGGTCGATCGTCGAGAAAGTCGCGCATACGCGTGGAGGTCTTTTCCTGGGAGGGCGGCGCCCTCCCGGACCCACGCCTTCGGCCGGGGCCTGGGGCAAGCGGGTTTCCCCACCTTACAACCTGGGCCGGCGCGTGTTCTGGCTGCGGGTCAGGATATCCTGATAGACCTTATTCTGGCCGAAGTTCTCTACCATCTTCCCGGCGCCGCGGGCGACGCACGACAGGGGATCTTCGGCGATATGCACCGGCATCCTGGTTTCGGCGGCGATGCGCTTATCGAGGCCGTGCAACAGCGAGCCGCCCCCGGCCAGGGTAATGCCGTGCTCCATCACATCGGCGACCAGTTCAGGAGGGGTTTCCTCCAGCGCCAGGCGCACCTCCTGGACAATCGCGTTGACCGGCCCGGCAATGCCCTCGCGGATCTCCACCGAACTGACCTCGACGGCCTTGGGCAGCCCGGTGAGCAAGTCGCGCCCGCGCAGCACGACCTTGATCTCTTCCTCGAGGGGATAGGCGGAGCCGGCGGCGATCTTGGCCCGTTCGGCCATACGCTCGCCGATCAGCAGGTTGTACTCCCGGCGGGCGAACTGGATGATCGCCTCGTCAATCTCATCCCCGGCGGTGCGGATGGAGTGATTGATGACGATCCCGCCCAGGGAGATCACCGCCACCTCGGTGGTGCCGCCGCCGATGTCAACGATCATGCTGCCGATCGGCTCGTCTACCGGCAACCCGGCGCCGATCGCCGCCGCCATGGGCTCCTCGACCACATAGGCCTCGCGCGCCTTCGCGTTGAGGGTCGCATCGCGGGCGGCCCGCTTCTCCACCTCGGTCACGCCCGAGGGCACCCCCACCACCACGCGCGGGCGGGGGTCCATCAAACGGACCGCCGAGTAGGCGTGGGCCTTCTTAATGAAGTAGGCCAGCATCTTCTCGACCACGTCGAAGTCGGCGATGACGCCATCTTTCAGCGGGCGCACGGCGATGATGTTGGCGGGCGTCTTGCCCACCATGGCCTTGGCCTCGGCGCCCACCGCGTGAACCTGCTTGGTCTTGGCGTCAATGGCCACCACCGACGGTTCACTGATGACGATGCCCTTGCCGCGGACGTGGACGAGTGTATTCGCCGTGCCCAGGTCGATCCCCAGGTCGCGGCTGAATGCTCCAAACAGCGAATTGATCGGATTGAAACCCACAGAACTTCTCCGGCGGCGCTCCGATGCTTCAGCCCAACATAACAACCGCATTATAGCACGAGCGCAACCAGCCTCTCGCGCCGGCTGGAGGAGCGCGGGGACTGCGATCCCCTGAACGCCAGGCAAAAGGCCGCCCAATGACACCGGTTCTAACCAGACGCTTCCCGACGGAAGCTGCGGCAGGGGGAGGGTCACAGGGAGGGCAAGCCCTCACTGAAACATCTTCTTCTCGCCCTATGCACGGCTGTACGCGTCGCTTGCAAGGATCGAGAAACGTGGCCCCACAATGATACTCACCTGATAGCCGATTTGACTTTTACCCTGCCTTATGAGACAATACGCCTTGTCGCCGACCTGGGGCGTGGCGTCGTGACGTGCGGGTAGTCAAGTGTCTGTTCAATTTGTTCAGTCACCTCGTGGCGTGGCTGATGCTGCATCCGAGAGCGTCGTCGCTAGAGCTTCTGGCTCGCCCCGGGCTGGAAGATTTTTATTGCCGTGACAGTTTCCTCCCAACGTCCAATCTACCCGTTCACCGCGATTGTTGGCCAGGAGCGGCTCAAGCGCGCGCTCATTCTTAACGCGATCAATTCGCGCGTTGGCGGCGTGCTGATCCGCGGCGAGAAAGGCACCGCCAAGTCCACCGCGGTTCGGGCGCTGGCGCGACTGCTGCCCCCCATCACGGTGGTCGAGGGGTGCCCCTACTCCTGCCAGCCTGACCGGCCGGTTGGGCTGTGCCCGGTCTGCCAGGGTCACGCCGCCACGGGCGAGGCGTTGCCGGTGATGGTGCGCCCGACGCGCCTGGTTGAACTGCCGGTCTCGGCATCGGAAGACCGCGTGGTCGGCGCGCTGGATCTGGAGCACGCCATTACCGAGGGGCAGCGGCGCTTCGAGCCGGGTCTGCTGGCGCAGGTGAACCGCGGGTTGCTCTACGTCGATGAGGTGAATCTGCTCGATGATCATCTGGTCGATCTGCTGCTCGACGCTGCCGCGATGGGTGTCAACACGGTTGAACGTGAAGGGGTGAGCATTTCGCATCCCGCTCGCTTTATTCTCGTGGGTACGATGAACCCCGAGGAGGGTGAGTTGCGCCCCCAGTTGCTCGATCGCTTCGGCCTCGCAGTGGAAGTAACCGGGCTGACCGATGTCGCCTCCCGCGTGGCGGTGATCGAGCGGCGCATGGCCTATGAGGCCGACCCGCAGGGCTTCATCGCCCAGTGGCAGCGGGAAGAGGAAGAACTGGCCGCTCAGGTGGTGGCGGCCCGCGAGGTGTTGCCTGCCGTGCAGATCGACCGCAGCGATATGGCCGCGGTTGCCAGTCTGTGTCTGGAACTGGGCGTGGACGGCCATCGCGCCGATCTGACCATTCTCGAGACCGCCCGCACCCACGCCGCATGGCGTGGCCGCACCTGGGTGACGGTTGAGGACATCCGCATCGCCGCTGAACTGGCGCTCCCCCACCGGATGCGCCGCCAGCCGTTCTCGGAGATCCAGCTCGATGAACAGCGCATCAGCCAGATCCTCGAGCGGAGCGGCAAGGCCGCGAATGGCAACGCCGCTGATGAGCTAAAAAAAAAGGCTGAAGGCGGCGAACCGGTTGACCACGGTGAGAGCGGCGATGATCCCAGCCAGGGAAATGGCGCCGTCGCTCCGGTGGGCAGCGCCGCCGGGGCCGATGTGAACCCGTCCGCCGCCCAGGCCGGCGGCGGCAAGTTGTACGAAGCCGCCACGCTCTTTCGCGCTCGCCGGCTCGAAGGGGCCAGCGACAGACAGATGCGGAGGTCGCCAGGGAAGCGCTCGCGCACCCGCACCACCCGCAAGCAGGGGCGCTACATCAAGAGCCGGCGTGTCGATCGAGTTACCGATCTGGCCCTCGACGCCACCCTGCGCGAGGCTGCCGTCTACCAGCGCAAACGCCGCGATGAGTTGAATCACACCATCGCTTTGCCTCACCAACGCCGGCCCAGGCTGCTCATCCGCAAAGTTGATCTGCGCCAGAAGGTGCGGGTGCGCCGGACGCGCAACGCCGTCTGTTTTGTGGTGGATGCCAGTTGGAGCATGGCCGCCGAGGAACGGATGCAGGCTACCAAGGCCGCCGTGCTGTCCCTGCTGCGCGATGCCTATCAGCGCCGCGACCGGGTCGGGCTGGTCAGCTTCCAGCGCGATTACGCCCGGGTGTTGCTGCCGCTTACCAACAGTGTGGAACTGGCCCAGAAACGTCTGCAAACCATGCCCACCGGCGGCAAGACCCCCCTGGCCCGGGGGATGCTCACCGCCTTTGAACTGCTGGAGCGAGCGCGGCGCCAGGATGAAGAGATCCTCCCGCTCATGGTGCTGCTCACCGATGGGCAGGCCAATGTCGCCATCGGCAACCTGCCGCCGCAGCAGGAGGCCTATCAGATCGCCGCTATGATCGCCGCCCACGCGATCCGCGCTATTGTCATTGATACCGAGCACCCCAATTTCGAGCGTGGTCTCTCGCGACGACTCGCCGAACATCTGAAGGGCGCCTACTACCGGTTAGAAGATCTGCGCGATGGAGGGCTGGTGCAGGCCGTTCGCCGCCAGATGCAGTTGTAAAACGGTTCCATACACCAGGAGGAAGGGAGCAGATGACCGATCAGGTACGTAGGGAAGAGTCCGCCGAGAGCGAGCTGCAACACCCGCTGCTCGACGCAGCGGACGCTCCGGCCGCTCAGAGCGAGGCTGCCACGCCGGAGCAGACGGCCGGGGCCGCCGCGCAGCCTACCCCTGAGACCACGGCCGGGGCGCCTGAGGCGGTGATGGTCGAGCCATCGGCAACAACACCGGTTGCTGCGGAGACGACGGCGACGCCCGTGACCCCGGCGATGTCGGCGGAAGATGTCACCGTGGTTGCCGGGGCGTCTGGCGAGGGCGATACGGAACTGGCAACGGCGCCTTCTCCAGATGGGGTGGCGGCTGTGACGTCCCTGGAGGGCGCAGCGGAACAGGGCGCAGCCATCTCGGCTGAAACGTCCCCGGAGGATGGGGTGGAGGCGGGTGCGGCAGCGGCAGACGCTCCGGCGCCCGCCGCTACCGCCGGCGCCAGTTTCGTGCCCGTGGCCGAGGAAGAAACGCGCCCGCGCAAGCTGAAGGATCTTCAGCCCGGCATGGAACTGGAGGGCCGGGTGACCTCGATCGCCCTCTATGGCATCTTTGTGGATATAGGCGTCGGCCGCGACGGGCTGGTGCACATCTCCGAGATGAGCGATACGCGCATCGATACACCCTCGGATCTGGTGCAGATCGGCGATACCGTCAAGGTTCGGGTGAAGAGCGTCGATCTCGACGCCAAGCGCATCAGCCTGACCATGCGCACGGGCGCCGGTGAAAAGGGCGAGAGCGCCCGCGGCGGACGCGGACGCCCCAGGCGCGCCGAGGTTGACAAAGAGCGTCTCGCGTCACTCAAGGTCGGCGATGTGGTTGAAGGGGTCATCACCGGCTATGCACCCTTTGGCGCCTTTGCCGATATTGGCGTAGGCAAAGATGGCCTGATCCACGTCAGCGAACTGGCCGAGGGCCGGGTCGAAAAGCCTGAGGACGCGGTCAAAGTCGGGGACCGCCTGCAGTTCAAGGTGCTTGAAGTCGACCCCGAAGGCGCCCGCATCAGTCTGAGCCTGCGCCGCGCCCAGCGCACCCAGAAAATGCAGGGCCTGGAGGTTGGCCAGATCCTCGAGGGTACGGTGAGCGGGATCGCCCCCTTCGGCGCCTTCGTTGACATCGGCGTCGGGCGCGATGGACTGGTGCATATCTCCGCCCTCTCCAACACGCGCGTAAACCGGGTGGAGGATGTGGTCAAGGTTGGCGACAAGGTCAAGGTCAAGGTGCTCGAGGTCGACCCGCAGAGCAAGCGCATCAGTCTGACCATGCGGCTGGAGGAGGCCCCGCCCCCCGCCGAAGTCGAGGCCGAGGAAGCGCCGCCCAGGGTGCAACCTGCCGCCCCGCGCCCTCCGGCGCCCCCGGCGGCGGCTGCACGCTTTGCCTCGGCCGCCGAGGCCCGCGCCGGTCGCGATCGCGACCGCGAGCGCCGCGACCGCGAGCGCCGCGAGCGCCGCGAGCGGGAACGGCGCAATGTCGCGGCCCAGCCGGAAACCTACGCCTCCGAGGATTTTGAGGAAGAGTTCGTCGGTGACGCGACCCTGGAAGACCTGCTGACCAAGTTCGGCGGTCCGTCTACCGCGCGACGGGACCGGCGGGGCAGCCGGCGTGACGACGATTTTGAAGACGAGGGCGTCGAGGAACGTCACGAGCGACGGCAGCGCGATGCCATCCGGCGCACGTTGCAGCAGGTCGGGCGCGACGAGTAGCGGTGACACGCCACAAGCGCGTAGCGCGGCCCGTGCAGGCCGTTGCTACGCGTTGCCATTTGACACTGCTTCAACCCGACAGGTATAATGAGCGGAGTTTGCTCGAATTATGTAGGAAAGGTACGGAGGGGTACGTCCTTCCGAAAACCTCTTGCCCCGAAGCGTCGTTGCAGGAAGCACGGTTCCGCCCTTCCGGCAGGGGTATGGGGAAACCTGGTTTCCCCGGTTTCCATTACTATTGAGGAGCTAACCAATGCCAAAACGTACATGGCAGCCGAAGCGCATTCCGCGCCGGCGTAAACACGGCTTCCTGGCCCGTATGAAGACCAGAGACGGGCGCGCCGTGCTTCGCCGCCGGCGCATCAAGGGCCGCTGGAAGTTGACGGTGAGTGATGAGCGGCGCCACGGGGCCCGCCGTGGGCATCGCTAGGGCGAGTTGGCGATTAAGGAAGGGGTCGTTCGCCAGGGTGGGCAGGCACAATGAAGCGTGTGTATCGGCTGCGCCGTCCGGATCAGTTCCGGCGCGTCAGGCGCGAAGGTCGAACGTACACCTCGCCACACCTGACGCTGAACGTTGCGGCCGGACGTCGCCAGCGCACCCGCTGCGGCTTTGTGGTCAGCAAGCAGTTTGGCGCGGCGGTGCGCCGCAATCGGGCCAGGCGTCGGGTGCGTGAGGCGGTGCGCCTCGTACTGCCATCTGTCGTTCCAGGGTATGATCTCGTCTTCGTCGTTCGAGGCGCCGGGGTGCTGACACTGCCCTTCTCGTCGCTCCAGCGCGAAATTGAACAGTTGCTGCGCCGGGCGCGCCTCTGGTCCGAAACCGCCGGCGCACCTGCTCCTCAGGTTGTTTCACCGGGGGAGGGAGCGAATCCCGATCTCGCACCATAACCATAAAGGATCGTACGTATGGGCGCCATCTGGTCCTCGTTCGTTGGCTTTCTTGAACTGGCCCTGATCTGGTTCTCGTCCATCACGGGCAATGTCGCCCTGGGCATTGTGCTGTTCACCATCGCGGCGCGCCTGGTGATCCTGCCGCTGACGCTCAGTTCCATTCGTTCGAGCCGGCGCATGCAGGAACTGCAACCGATGATCAAAGAGTTGCAGCGCAAGTATGGCAAGGACCCACAGAAACTCAACGAAGAGACCCTCAAGCTCTATAAGGAATACAAGATCAACCCCCTCGGCGGGTGTCTGCCCCTGTTGCTGCAACTGCCGATCTTTTTCGGCGTCTACCAGGCGGTCTATCACCTCTTCGGCGGTGAGGCGGGCCGCCAATTCCTCAGTGAGCGGGCCGCCGCGCGCCTTGCCGACCCGGCGATCGCCGAGATCTTTTCCCAGAAACTGTTCGGGGTGATCGAGGTTGGCGGTGTGACCTTCGGACCGAACGGTTTTGCCGGCATTGCCTACGTGGTGTTGCCCGTGCTGTCGATCTTGCTGCAACTGGTGCAGACGGTGATGGCTACGCCGCGGGTCCAGGATCCGCAACAGAAGGCCATGACCCAGATGATGATGTTCATGCCTCTGGTGTTTGGCTATATCGCCTTCACCTTCCCGCAGGGGGCGGTGCTCTACTGGGTGGTCAGCAGCGTGGTGGGCATCGTGCAGCAGTACTTCACGTCGGGTTGGGGCTCGCTGGCCAACTACCTGAAGTTCCTGCCGCCCGATGGCAAGCCGTCGACGCTGACGCCTGCGCTGGCCCCGGCGGCGGTGAGCGCCGAGGCCTCCGCCGTGGCGGCGCCGCGCGCCGATTTCTGGAGCGTGATGCGCCCGCTGACCGAGGCGACCGAAGCAGCCCCTGCCCCTGAGGCGCCTGCGCCGGAACCGGAGCGCCCCGATGCCGATGAAGCGCCTCCCGTGGCGCGCCAGCCTGCACCGGTCACCAATCCGCGGAAGCCGCGCCGGCGGAAATGAGCGCATAACGGGTCAGGAACGGGGAGTCTGGTGGATGCCGGGGGAGGGGGCGTGAGAGACGCAGCCCTCCCCGTAACGATCCACCCATCATAACCAGGTTGTCAGGCCGCTAGCCTGCACACGAGGAGCACTATGAAGAGCATCGAGATCAGCGCGCGCACCGTCGCCGAGGCTGTCGAGTTGGCCCTGGCCCAACTCGGTAAGGATCGCGATGAGGTCGCGATCGCGGTGCTGGACGCGGGCGAGTCGGGCGACGAGGCCCTGGTGCGTGTGACCGTGGTTGACGACGATGCAGAGACGTCGCCGGCCCCGGTCACCACCGCCGCGGCTTCTGGTGGAACTGAGGTGCAGGAGATCGCACGCACCATCCTCGAGGACTTGCTGGAGCGCATGGATATCCACGCCTATGTCACGCCGGTGGTCACACGCGTCCCCGGGCAGAAGGGCGATGTCGAGGAGACGATCACCCTTCACGTCGAGGGCGCCGATGAGGAGGCCATGGGGCTGCTCATTGGCCGGCGCGGTGACACCTTGCGCTCGCTCCAGTTCCTGCTCAACCTCCTGGTGAGTCGGCGCGTTCAGAAGTGGCCGCAGATCGTGGTTGATGTGGGCAATTATCGCCAGCGCCGCCAGGAGTCGCTGGAGGGCCTCGCCCGCCGGATGGCCGAGCGCGTGCGCCAGACCGGTCGCCCGATTATGCTCGAGCCGATGGCGGCCTACGAGCGGCGCATCGTCCACCTGGCGCTCCGCGAAGATAAGACGATCTATACCGAGAGCACCGGCGAGGGCGAAAACCGCAAGATCGTGATCTATCCCGCGAAACAGTGAGCGTCTGACCTCTGAGCGCCCTGGGGCCAGTGCGTTACCTTGCGATCGGGCACATCACCCGCGATTGCCTGCCCGAAGGCAGCTACGCGCCCGGCGGGACGGCGCTGTACGCCGCGGCGACGGTTGCCCGCCTCGGCGCGCGCGCGGCAGTGCTCACCGCCGCCAATCCCGCCCACGTTCCCGCGACGCTGCCCGGCGTCACCACTGCCGGAACGGCCAGCGCCGTCACCACTACCTTTGAGAATCGCTACGACTCCGCCGGGCGGCGCCAGTGGCTGCATACCCTCGCGCCGCCGATACGCCTGGAGCACCTGCCCGCGGCCTGGCGCGGGGCCCCGGTGGTGCACCTCGCGCCCGTCGCCGGCGAGGTCGATCTGGCCTGGGCGGCGGCCTTTCCGCATGCCCTGGTGGGGGTGACGCCGCAGGGCTGGTTGCGCGCCTGGGACGCGCCCCTGCCGGCCCCCGTGCGCCCGGCGCCCTGGCGGCCCGCGGCCGCCCTGCTGCGCCACGTGGACCTGCTCGTTCTGAGCATCGAGGATGTTGGCGGCGACGAGGCTCTGGTCAGGCACTACGCCCGACTCTGCCCGCTGGTGGCCGTGACACGCGGCGCGGCAGGGGCGACGCTCTATGTGGCGGGTGAACCGCGATGCGTGCCGCCCTTCCCCGCGCTTGAGCACGACCCGACCGGAGCGGGCGATGTCTTCGCCGCCGCGCTGCTGCTGCGCCTGTGGGAGACCGGCGACGCCCTGGCCGCGGCAACCTATGCCAGCGCGGCGGCCGCCTGCGCCGTCGAAGGCCCCGGCCTCGCCGCGCTGCCCGATCGCCTCACGGTCGAGCGGCGCCTGCTGCGCGGCACTAGCGCTCCAGTCGATAGGGCACGCTGGTTACCACCGTACCCTTCTGATACATCAGCGCCGTCTTGATCAGCCAGCCGGTCTGGTTGTGCAGCAGGTGCTCCCACCAGCGGGCAGGCACAAACTCCGGCAGGATCACCGTAACCATACCGTCCTTGTAGTGCGACTGCACCTCGGCGATGTAGCTGCGCAGCGGTCTGAGCAAGGAGCGGAAGGGCGACTCCAGCACCACCAGGGGCACATCGCAGCCCCACTCGCGCCAGCGCACCCGCAGCCGCTCGGTCTGCTCGGGATCGAGGTTGACGTACACGGCCGTCACATTGTCGGGGGCGATGGAGCGGGCGTACTGCAACGCGGGAAGCACGCCCTTGTGGATGCCGCTGACCAGGATGATCGCCGTATGGCGGCGCAGATCGGGGGGCTTGACTGCCGTGGAGAGGGAGAGTTGCTCGGCCACGCGCAGGTAATGCTGGTGAATGACCTGGAAGACCAGCACGAGTAAGGGGATCATGGTCAGCACGATCCAGGCGCCGTGGGTAAACTTCGTGATCGCCAGGATTACCAGGACGATCGCCGTCAGCACCGTGCCGACCGCGCTGATCAGCGCCCCCCGTTGCCAGCCCGGTTCGCGCATGCGCAACTGGCGCAGCACCATGCCTGCCTGCGACAGGGTGAAGGAAATGAATACCCCCACCGCGTAGAGCGGCAGCATAGCGATCTCATTGGCCTGGAAGATCACGACCAGCAACGCGGAGAAGAAGCCCAGGGCCAGAATGCCGTTCGAGAACACCAGGCGGTCGCCCCGTGAGGCGAACTGCCGGGGCATGAACCGGTCGCGCGAGAGGAACGACGCCAGACGCGGGAAGTCGGCGAAGGCAGTGTTGGCCGCCAGCACCAGGATGAGCGCCGTCGCGACCTGGATGCCAAAATAGGCCGGGCCGGCTCCGACCACGGTGCGGGCAATCTGCGAGACGACCGTCTCGTGGGTGATCTCGTTGGGCACGGCCTGGTGCAGATGCGCCAGCCAGGTGATTCCAAGAAACATCGAGATCAACAGGGTGACCATGATCGTCAGCGTGGCGGCGGCATTTTTCGCCTCCGGCGGCTTGAAGGCCTGTACCCCGTCGCTGATGGCCTCGATGCCGGTGAGCGCGGTGCAGCCAGCGGCGAAGGCGCGCAGGATCAGCCAGAGACCCAGCGCCTCGCCGACCTCGGGAACCGGCGGCGGAACGGGATGGACCACCGGCGTGGCGCCGTAGATTACGTCTTTGACGAGGGCGAAAGCGATCAGGCTAAGGATGCTGACGACGAAGGTGTAGGTGGGCACGGCGAAGATCGCCCCGCTCTCCTTGACGCCCCGCAGATTCGCCAGCGTCACCAGGGCGATACACAGCAGGGCGATCTCAACGGCGGCGTGCTTGAGCCCCGGGTAGCCCCAGGTGCTGGCCAGCGAGGTGATTGCCGCCACACCGGCAGAGATACTGACCGCAACCGTCAACACGTAGTCGATCAGCAGCGCCGCCGCGGCAATCAGGCCGGCCGTGTCGCCCAGGTTGTCACGGCTGACGATATAGCCGCCCCCACCCCGCGGGTAGGCATGAATGGTCTGCCGGTACGAAAAGGCGACAATCGCCAGCAGGGCGGCAATTGCTCCGCCGATCGGCAGCGCCAACCCCAGGGCCTGCGTGCCCGCAAGCACAAGTACGGTTAAAATAGCCTCAGTGGCATAGGCCACGGAGGAGAGCGCATCGGAAGAAAACACGGCCAGCGCCGTGGTGCGCGTGAGCCGTTCTTGATGCTGTTGCTCAGTGGCAATGGGCTTGCCGACCAGAAAACGTTTGATCTGCGATGCCATACGGGTCAGCCCTTCAAGCCGGTCACCGGCAACCGGTCGTTATGGGAGCGCAAAGAAAAAAACCTGACTACCGTGGCAGTCGGTTTCTACCTGTCGGACCGTGCAGGGGTAATGGTCCTTGTCCATGAGTCATAGCCCGGTGTGCCAGCACTATAGCAAAATGTTGGCCCTTGCACGTCAATGTTTCTCGCCAGTGCGTGATGATCCTTCAACTCTTTACCGCGGTTGGAGTGGGGAAACCTGGTTTCCCTCATCCCTGCCCGCTGGGAGGGGCTGCGGCGGAGCCGCACCAGTATCTGGTGTAGAATATCACAAGTCGCGATTTTCAGAGTACAGGACCGACACGAACCATGACCGACCTGGCAATTATCGCCCGTGGGTTGCGCAAGCAGTACGGCACGGTGATCGCGGTTGATGGGATCGACCTGGCGGTGCCCGCCGGGACGATCTATGCTCTGTTGGGGCCGAACGGGGCGGGCAAAACAACGACGATCAATATGCTCACCACCCTGGCCTTGCCCACGGCGGGTGAGGCGTCCGTGTGCGGCTACGATATCGTCCGGCAGGCTGATCGGGTGCGCGCGTGCATCGGGGTGACGTTTCAGGACATTGTGCTCGATGCCGATCTGACGGGCCGGGAAGTGCTCGACATCCATGGCCGGCTCTATCGCCAGCCCGCCGCCGTGCGCCGCCAGCGCATCGCGGAACTCGTGGATCTGGTGCAACTGGGTGAGGCGATCGACCGGCGCGTACGCACCTACTCGGGTGGGATGAAGCGCCGGCTGGAACTGGCCCGCGGGCTAATGACCGATCCCCAGGTGCTGTTTCTTGACGAGCCGACGCAGGGGCTTGATCCGCAGAATCGGGTGGGGATCTGGAGCTACATCCGGACCCTGAACCGCGAGCGCGGCCTGACGTTGCTGCTCACCACCCACTACATGGACGAGGCTGAAGCCCTGGCCAGCCGGGTGGGCATCGTTGACCGGGGGCGCCTGGTGGCCGAAGGGACGCCGGGCGATCTGGCGGCCGACCTGGGCGCCGATGTGATCCGCGTGCGTGGCTCCGGGAACCAGGCCCATTTCGTGTCGCATGTCGCGGCGCTACCCTTCGTCGCGCGCGTCGAGACCGACCCGGAAGCGGCGATGGTCCTGGTGTACGTGGACAGCGGCAGCCGGCGTCTGGTCGAGGTGGTAGGCATGGCCGGCGGCAACGGCTTTGTGGTCGAAGACGTTACCGTGGCGCGCCCGGGCCTGGGGGATGTGTTTCTGCACCATACCGGGCGGGCGCTCCGCGATTGAGGACGGGGAAACCAGGTTTCCCCATGCCCCTGCCCGAGGGAAGGAGGTGGGAGGCCGCAGGCCCCCGCCGAGCCTCCCCTACAACGTTGTAGTGCCAAGACATGAAAGGTCCATACCTATGGACGCAACCCTGGTTATCTGGAACAAGCACATGACCAAATTCCTCCGCAGCACCGAAGAACTGCTGGGGCTGTTGCTGCAATCGGTGCTGTGGGTCGTGCTCTTCGGCGTGGGTATGCGCGGCATGATCGGGGAGGTGGACGGCAGCGACTATATGTCGTACATCCTGCCGGGGATCATCGCCCTCAGCGCCCTTGGTGGCGCAGTGGGCGGCGGCATGGTGCTGCTTGACGAGCGCCTGCGCGGCATTCTGAAGGAGTATCTGGCCGCGCCCATCCCCCGTTTGAGCATTCTCCTGGGCAGCGCCACCAGCACCGCGACGAAGGCGTTGTTCCAGGCCCTGATCATGCTGGTGGTGGGCGTGCTGATGGGTGCCCGGCTCGCCCCCAACCCGCTCGGGTGGCTGGCCTCCCTGCTCTTGCTGGCGCTCTTCGCAGTGGGCTTCAGCGGGATGGCCCTGGCCGTGGCCGCCGTCTCGCGTTCAATCGCCGGCTATCACGGCATGATCTTTCTCTTCAACCTGCCGCTGCTCTTCGCTTCAAACGCTCTGTATCCGCTGGCCGTGCTCCCGGGATGGATGCTGATTATCGTCTTGCTCAATCCGACCACCTATCTGATCGACGCGGTGCGCGGGCTGGCCTTCGGCGCACCCTTTACCCTCCCGCTGCCGCTCAGCGTGGCGGTGGTGGCACTGTTCGCCATCGTCTGCACCTGGCTGGCGCTGGGGGTATTTCGACGTTCAATTCGGGGGTGAGGGGGAACCAGGTTTCCCCACCTCCCTCCAACCATCCGGGTTTATGTTACGATGTTCTTGCGAGGGTGGCGCCCTCCCAAACCCTCCCATCCGGCAGGAAGGAACTGAGGAAAGCGTATGCGCACAGAGCTTGGGCAAGCGATTGAACTGGCGGCGGCGGCGCAACGGGTGGTGGTGCTCACCGGCGCCGGTTTCAGCCGGCCCTCCGGCATCCCCGATTTTCGCAGCCCGGACGGCCTCTGGGCCCGCAGCGATCCCTCCGAGGTAGCGTCACTGCGGGCCTTCCGGCGCGATCCTGACGGCTTCTACCGCTGGCTCAACGACCTGATTGACCCGATCCTGGCGGCGCGCCCGAACCCGGCGCATCTGGCCGTTGCCGAGTTCGAGGCCGCCGGGCGGGTGACGGGGGTGATCACCCAGAACATTGACGGATTGCACCAGCAGGCGGGATCGCGCCGCGTCTACGAACTCCATGGGCACCTGCGGACGGCGACCTGTTTCGAGTGCGAACGGCAGGCGCCCGGCGAAAACCTGCTGCCGGTGATCCGGCAGGGGCGCGCGCCACGCTGCTCGTGCGGCGGGGTGTTCAAGCCCGATGTCGTGCTCTTCGACGAGGGGTTGCCGCGGGGGTTGCTCTGGCTGGCCCACGCGCTGCTCGAACAGTGCGACCTGCTGCTGGTGGCCGGCACGTCGCTCGAAGTGGCCCCCGTGTGTGACCTGCCGCTGGTCGCGGCGCGCCGCGGCGCAGGGCTGATCATCGTTAATTTCGAGGAGACGTATCTGGACGAACAGGCCGATGCGGTGATCCGCGATGACGTGGCAACGGTCATTCCGGCGATTGTCGCCGGGGCGCTGGCGCGGGGCGGGTGGCAGTAGTGCGCACGTGTTCAGTTTTACCGCGGAGGGCGCAAAGGGTCGCGTGAGGATGGACTGGATGAAGCCCTCCGCGGTGAGCACGTGTTGGTAGACGTTAAAGGCCATTACGGAATAAGTGGCGGCCGTCTCAACGCTTCAGTCGTTCGGCAATTTCGGCCACGCGGCGGCCCAGCGCGCGGCCCTGGGCGCGGTCTTCCTCGGTGAGGCCGCCGATGGCGGTGGCGCCGTAGTAGGAGCCGGAACGCTCCATCGTCGGGGTCCACGGCAACCCGACGATGATCATCCCGCTGCCGAGTTCCCAGTGTAGCACGTTGAGCAGGGTAAACTCGGTACCCGAGTGCCGCCCGGCGCTGGTGGTGAAGGCCGCACCGACCTTGCCCGCGAGCAGGCCCTCCTCCCACATGTCCCCCGTTGTATCAAGCCAGCGTTTGAGTGAGCCTTTGATGCCCGTCCAGTTCGGCGTGCCGATGATGATCGCGTCGGCCTCGAGCAGATCCTCGCGCGAGGCGTCAGGGAGCTTGAGGAGCGACACGCTCGCGCCCGCTACTTCCTGCGCGCCGGCGGCCACTTCTTGCGCCAGCGCGGCGAGCAGATCGCCGTGATCGTAGAGCACCAGCACCCGGCAGGAATCGCCCATGAGCGCACCTCCTTTTCACGTCCCCGGCAATCCCGTCAGCACTGCGGACCGCGGCAGCCAGCGGCTCCAGGCGGTCCGCGAGTCACCGCCGGGACCGGGTTTCGGGTTTTCTCTGGGTTGCGATCGAGGGTGGATAATGTTGGGTATTATAGCAAACCCTGTCGGATAGTGTGGTAGGATCGTGGGTGGAGGCAGGGCCGATACCACGTCTTTGGGGCAAGCCCCAGACTTCACTCGTTGGTTTTGGCGGCGTGGCCGCCCCAAACCCGCCGCCCAGGGCAGGTGTTGCATACGCCCCGTGAACAGAGGGGCCAGACGCGTCTGCCGGGTTTGTGCTCTGCCAGTGAGCCGGGGTATGGGGAAACCTGGTTTCCCTATTTGCCGAATACCCGTTTTGCATCTGGAGCAGGGCGCCTAGCGGCGCCAGGGGTGTTTCTGGGAGGGTGCGTCCCTCCCAGAAACACCCCTGAGTGCTGGCGCTGACGCCGAGCGTCTACGGAGGAATACACCATGCAGAATCTCAAGGAACAGGTCCACGTTGAGGCAACGACGGTCACGGTCGAAGGGTTCCGCCTGCGGGTGCTGACAGCGGGTGAAGGGCCGGCAGTGCTGTTGTTGCACGGCTTCCTGGTAAACGCCGATGACTGGCGACCCACCATCGCCTGTCTGGCCGAGGCGGGGTACCGGGCTATCGCTCCCGACGCCCTGGGCTTCGGCCAATCGGATAAGCCGGGAGGCGCGGCCTACAGCCTCCAGCGTTATGCCGACCTCAATGCCGGCGTGCTCGACGCCCTGGGGGTGAAAACAGCCGCCGTCGTCGGGCACTCGATGGGGGGCAAACACGCCCTGGCGACGACGGTGCTGCACCCCGCCCGCGTCTCGCGGCTGCTGATCGCCGACAGCGAGGGCTTCATGCAGTTGCCGCTGTTTATGCGCAAAGGCGGCGCCCTGCCCTTCCTCGGCGAGGCGATCCTCTCACTCTCGGCGCTCCCGGCGGTGATCCGCATGCAACTCGGCGCCGCCTTCGCCGACCCGACGCGCTACGTCACCCCCGAACTGGTGGCCCGCGGGCGCGAGACCCTCGGCGATCCGCAGGTGCGCCACACTATGCTCTCCCTGAGCCGCCACTACGAGGCCAATGACCTCAAGGGCAGCGGCCTCTGGCCGCGCCTCGCGGAGATCCGCTGCCCGACGCTGATCGTCTGGGGAGCGGAGGATCGCCTGTTCCCGGCGCGCTACGCGCAGGACGCCCGGGCCGCCATCCCCGGCGCCCGGCTGGTGATCATCCCGCGCTGCGGCCATTTCCCGCAGCTTGAGGCTCAGGAGCAGTTTCACGGTCTGCTG
>DAOUDA010000157.1:0-25092 GCA_034431835.1 Chloroflexaceae bacterium
GCTACGCCGCCAAAACCAACGACAAAAGATCTGTGGGGCGGCGCAGCCGCCCACACCCCGCTACCCGCGCAGCGACTGCTTTACCGCAGCGTCGAGTTCCTCGATTGTCAGGCCATAAACTTCCGACAACGCCTGCGTCGTCAACTCCTGGCTGAGATTCCCGAATGCCGAGTCGAAAGGACCGCTGAAGACCGGCATGCGATCACGCACTTGATCCGCCGGTACGCGACTGAAGAAGCGATACAGTTCTCGGTACCGTTCCTGACCATAGGTCTCGATCAGATAGCGGGTCACTTCCGCTGAGAACACGTACTCGGGACCGACACTCTGCCCGAGGATGTCAAACTCGCCAAGCGTATCGGCGCTGGTCAGGCGCGCCAGGCTGATGGCGTCCAGCCGGCCACTGGCTACCAGTTGTTCCCTGAACTCAGCCGTGTTCTGGCCGGCATAGAACATCGCCGCGCCTTCGACGAGCCATGGAGGTGTGAACGGCCGGGTTTCCGGCGCCAGGGCCAGATGTACCAGTTCGTGCCTGACAGTGGCCAGGCGCCCAGAGGGACCTGCGGAGTCGGTCTGTTCGCTGAACGCCTGCCCATTGATGTAGAATGCCCGTCCCAGGGTCCGGATATCTTCGCCTGCCAGGTCATACAACGACATTGCCATCCCCAGGGTGCGTGAACCCTGACCTGTCTGGGTCCTGAAATCGTCTTGAGTGGCGACAAAGTAGGCCACAATGCGCGGCGTCAGGTTGAGACCTGCGGCTTGTAATTCGGTGTATGCCTGCTCGCACTCCTGGGCCACAACGTCCAGTTCACTGGTCGACTCCGGTCGCGCAATGATCAGGAAGTGCGGTGTTTCGTGCACAAGCACATCGCCGGTCCACCAGAAAGGCGGTTGGCGTTCCAGGGTGTAGGCGCTGACGAGCCAGTTGTCGTTGCGGCGTTCGAAGCTGTAGGTGAGGGTGTGCTGGAGCGGGTTGTCCTCGGGCGTGCCGCGCAAGCGGTAGCGAATGTTCACGGTAACGTTCTCGATGCGACCGACCTGTACATCGGACCGTAACACGTTGGCAGACGGTGATGCCTCAACCTGGTAATCGCTCAAGGGCAGGTTTCGGCTGCGCTCAAAGATGACCCGTTGCTCTTGATGCAACGGCTCGGCAAAGGTGTTCAGGTATGCCGACAGGTCGCCGGTCTCGACGGCACGGGCCTGCCGCGCCAGCAGGGCCTCCAGTTCTCGCAGGGCGGCTTCCTCTGGCTCAGGGGTGGGAGTGGACGGCGCAGCGGCGCCCGCAGCCGAGGTGATGCCGGCGCTCACCAGGCCGGAGGGTCCGAATTGCAAGGTGGCGGCGGCGTACTCGGGGAAGATAAAGCGCAGTTGCTCCATGCGTTGTGGGCGGGGGAAGGTTATCTGGCCGGTATGCGCCTGTCCCGGCAGCCATCCTCGCTCCGGCGCAATGCTGGCGCGCAGACTGTCGCTGACGCTGGAGGGTTGATAGGCCGTAAATTCGGCATCGAGCAGCCGGCCCTCCTCGCCGGTCAGTCCGCGACCAATGTCGTATGGCTGGCGGCGGGTGTTGACGAAGGCAACGTCGAAGATCAGTTCGTCCGGCGTGATGGTCAGGGTCTCCAGCCTGAGCAGCACCGGGGCCAGGGCGCTGCGCGAACTGAACAGCTCGATCCCGAGCGGATAGGTTCGTTCGGGAACCTGTAGCGCCTCCGCGGCTATCGCCTGGTCCAGGGTAAAACGGATCGGATCGTAGGTGGGATACCGTAGTTCAAACGGCGCCGGTCCCGCTGGCCGGGGGAAGGTGAGGTCGCCAACATTGGCCTGGCCGGCGATAAAGCCGTCCGGTGGATCGACGTCGTCCAGGTTCTCACTGAAGGCCACTGGCGCGTATTCAGCGCCGCCGGCATCTACGAGGCGAAACTCATCGGCGCCGATCCCGCCGGAGAGAACAAAGCTCTTCTCACTGATGTTGTGGAAGCCTATCCGGAGGATCAGGCCATCGCCGGTAAGCGTCGCCCGGTAGAGGACCAGTTGCACGTTCTCGAGCGCACTGCGGCTGCTCGTGGCGCGCTGGTCCACGCGATACACGCCGTCGCTCGAAGCAGCCGCGGCTCTGGTCGGCGGCACAGGCGTCGGCGGGGGCGCTGTGGTCGCGTCCTGGCGGGGTAGTTCCGCAGTAGCCATCGGCGGTTCCGACGAGCCTCGTCCCGTACAGGCAGTCAGAGGAATTGTGACTATGAGAAGGGTTAGTATACCCAGTCGCTTCAGGTTCATACGAGTGCCTCCTCAGTTTTCCACACGGCTGCACCGCTTACCATCGCGATTCCTGGCGTGGTAGGGCACAGCCCTCACATACCCTTCCGTGCCAGCACGCACGAATGAAGCCGGGAGGTTCCAGGTTCTGGGAGGGCCACGCCCTCCCAGAACCTCGCTTCTGGCAGGAGTTGAACCGGGGGGTTGTCCAGGCGGGCGCGGCGCTTCCAGACCCTCCCGCTGGCGGGCCAGAGCCGGGGGCCCGGTCGCTCGATGTTCACGTCTCGTCCGTATCCATAGCCTGGGCCGAACGTAAGAACCCGCGTTGCTTGAGCAGGGCGACGATGCGGCGAGCGCCCTCTTCGGGGGGCGTGTCCTCGGTGGTCAGGCGCAGTTCCGGGTCGATCGGCGGTTCGTAGGGGTCATCAATGCCAGTGAAGCCGCGCAACTCGCCGCGCCGCGCTTTGGCGTAGAGTCCTTTGGTGTCGCGCTGCTCGCAAACGGCCAGGGCGGTGTCCACAAACACCTCGATGAAGCGATCGGCGCCGACCATGTGACGCACTTCGTTACGCGCGGCGCGGTAGGGGCTGACGGCGGCGCAGACCGCCACGCCCCCGTGACGCACCACCTCCGCCGCGACGAAGCCGATCCGCAGGATGTTCGCGTCGCGGTCCTCGCGCGAGAAGCCCAGGCCCTTCGACAGGTGCATCCGCACCACATCACCGTCGAGGAGGGTGACCTGCCGGCCCTGCTCCAGGAGCAGCGGCAGCAGGGCCTCGGCGATGGTGGACTTGCCGGCCCCGCTCAGGCCGGTGAACCAGACGCAGAAGCCCTGCCGGTAGCGCGGCGGGTAGACTTCGGCGAGAATGGCCGCGGTTTCGGGCCGGGTGAACCAGGCCGGTAAGGGGCGGCCCCGGGCCAGGTACTCCTCACGCACCTGGCTCCCCGAAATGCTCAGCACCCGCGCGCCGGGCGGTTTCGCGCTGATTTCAACGTAGCGGTCCTCATCGGGCAGGTAGACCAGTTCCTCGAAGGGCACCATCTGCACGCCGATCTCGTCAGCGTAGCGAGCCACCAGTTCCTGGGCCTCCAGCGGACCGTAGAACGGGCGTCCCTGGCTGTCGACGCCCGGGCCGGCGTGATCGCGCCCGACGATGAAGTGCGAAGCGCCGTAGTTGCGCCGGATGATCGCGTGCCAGAGGGCCTCACGCGGGCCGGCCATGCGCATCGCCAGGGGAATGAGGCTGAGCAGCGTGCGCCGCGGGTCGTAGTAGCGTTCGACCACCGCCTGGTAGCCCCGCACGCGACTGTAATGGTCCACGTCGCCGGGGCGGGTCATCCCTACCGCGGGGTGGATCAGCAGCGCGCCGCCCACGGCGTCGGCGGCGCGTTTGGTCAACTCCTCGTGCACACGGTGCAGCGGGTTGCGGGTCTGAAAGGCCACCACATGGCTGTAGCCCAGGCTCGCGAGCCGCTCGCGGGTCTGGGCGGGGGTCAGGCGCAGACTGGCAAAATCCGGGGCGCGCGGGAGATCCAGCACGGTGATCGGCCCGGCCAGGCAACGTTCGCCCCAGCCGCGCATTTCGGCCACCAGGGGATGGCGCGGGTCGGTGGTTCCCAGCACGGCACGGGCCTCCTCGTCCGCGTCCCAGCTATAGATCTCGTCCACGCGCATCAAGGCCACCGGATTGTTGCGCTGGTCGGCCAGGGTGATCTCGTCACCGGGAGCGATCAGTGGTGTTGCCGGGACGCGCAGGACGATAGGAATGGGAAACAGCGTCCCGTCGGCCAGGCGCATCTCGGCCAGCACGCGCCGGTAGTCAGCGGCGCCCATGAAACGGTCCAGGGGTGAAAAGGCCCCGGTGGCGAGCAGTTCCAGGTCGCAGAGGGCGCGGGCCGAGAGTTGCACCACCGGCAGGCGACGCGCCTGCTCCAGCAAGCGCAGCCGCTCGGGACCCGTCACGACCAGGTTCTTCAGCGTTCCACCGTAGGGAGAGATGAGAGGCATAGGGTCTCCTTGCGTTTGTTTGTGGAGGTGCAGAGTTGTTGAGTTGTGGGGTTAATAAACACCTCCACACCTCCACGCACTACCCTTCACCAGGCCGCGGCGCGCCCACGTAGATCGGCCGGGGCGGCGATAGCATAGCGAGCCAGCAGCGTCGGCAGCACGTCGTAGATGGTCACCCCTTCAAGCTGTCGCCCGGCGCCGGGGTGGGCGGGGTCGTAGAAGATGAACAGGCCGTGCTGGGCGTGATTGGCATCGTCGGGGCCGGTGTCATTTTCACGGGTGAACAGCCCCACGCCGCCGATCGTGCCGATGGCCCGCCAGGCCAGATCGCCGACGTAGAGCAGCAGGTCGGGGGCGACCCCGCGCACCTTGCGGTACAGTTGCTGGGGGGTAAAGACCCGGTTGCCGAGCGGCGCGCCATTGGGGCCGGCCAGGGCAGTGAGCGCCGCGGCCAGGGTGTCCCGTTCGGCTTCGTAGTCGGCGGGTGTGATGCACCCTGCCGGCTCGCGCCCACGCACGTTGAGGAAGATCCGCCCGTAGTAGCCCCCGGCGCCCCAGGCCCGCGTGCGCTCCCAGTCTACTGCGGCGCGGTCGAAGGCGACGGGAGTGACCGGCTGTTCGCGCAGGACCAGGTAGCCCTGTTCGAGCAGCCACTGGTTGAGACGAAAACCGCCCATCAACGGGCGCGCGCCGTGGTCTGAGACCACCAGGACAGCGGTCGCGGCGTCGCAGGCCGCGAGGAGTTCGCCGATGCGCCGGTCTACGTGGCGGTAGTAGTCAACGATGGCGTTCTGAAATGGCGAATCAGGCACAAAGTCGGGATGGGCGGGGTCCATATGCTTCCAGAAGGCGTGATGCACGCGGTCGGCGCCCATATCCACCAGCATCAACAGATCGGGCCGTTCTTCGACCAGCAGGCGCTGCGCGAGGGTAAAACGCTGGTCGCAGAGGGTGTAGATATCGGCGAGGATGCGCATTTTATCTTCCGATCGAAAATCGGGCACATCGAGCAGATAGGGCCGCTCCAGCCATTCAGCGACGCGCCGGGCCAGTTCGGGCGGATGGGTGTAGGCGCCGGCGATGGAAGGGGCCAGAAAGCAACTGACGGCGACGCCGTTCACTGCGGGAGGCGGGTAGGTGCCAGGAACGCCAATGACGGCGACGCGCCAGCCCGCGGCGCCCAGGTAATCCCACAGGCGTGGCAAGCGCACGGCGCGCCCATCGGCTACCACCAGGGGACCGTAGCCGCGATCGGCGCGGTTGCGAAAGCCGTAGATCCCCAGTTCACCCGGGTCGCGCCCGCTGAGCATACAACTCCAGGCCGGAACGGTGATAGCCGGCACGCAGCTCTCCAGACGACCGGAGACACCGCGCTCCATCAGGGCGTTGAGATGGGGCAGATCGCCGCGCCAGCGTTCCACCAGGGCGGGCTCCGCACAGTCCAGACCGATGATCAGCAGACGGGGCGTGGGCATGGGTGAACTCACAGGGGGTAAAGGTGTGGAGATGTAGAGATGTGGAGATGTGGAGGTGTAGAGGTGTTGCCAGTGATCTGGTTTTTACCTCCACATCTCCACCCCTCCGCATCTCCACGCCTCCACAGGGCGCTTCACTACGACGCGCTGGCTCGCCCGGGCGCTTCTTCGGAGCGAGCGGCGCGATGGCGATAGACCAGGAACCCGCCGGCCAGCAGTATGACCAGCGCGGAGAGCACATGCACCACGTTAAAGGGCGTGCCGGGGAAGAACCAGGAATCGGTACGTAAAAACTCGATAAAGAAGCGCCCCAGGGGATACCAGATCAGATAGAGCAGCGCCAGATCACCGGGCTTGAGGCGATCAGCGAAGCGCCGGGCGGTCCACAGCAACAGGGCGAAGCCAACCAGGTTCCAGAGCGCCTCGTAGAGAAAGAGCGGATGGAAGCGCACGCTCGCCGGGTAGGCGTTCGGGTCGTTGTAGGGGGGAATGCGGTGTTGCGGATCGATGCGCAGGCCCCAGGGCAGGGTCGTGGGGGGGCCGTACAACTCCTGGTTGATGAAATTGGCATTGCGGGCAATGGCCTGCCCGAGGGGCAGGCCAAGGCCGACGCCGTCGAGGTAGATCGGCAGGTTCACCCGGCGCGCCCGCGCGTAGATCAGCAGCGCCGCGGCGCCGAAGATGAAGCCGCCGAAGATGTGCAGCCCGCCTTCCCAGACCCGCACAATTGACCAGGGATCGGCCAGGTAGCGTTCGAGGCCGGCCGGCCCACGGGGGGATTGAATAAACACGTAGTACAGGCGCGCCCCGATCAGGCCGGGGATCAGCACCCAGAGGAGCATGTCCCATACATTATCGGGGTTTTCGCCCTTCCAGGCCACATAGCGCGCGGCCACGGCAGTCGCGGCGAAGATCCCGGCGATCATCAGCACGCCGTACCAGCGGATGGCCAGGGGGCCGATCTGGATCAGAATTGGATCAACCGGTGGGTACATGAGGGGTGCTCCGATATTACGCACTCGGGCGCGTTTCAGACGGTTCCTCCTGTAGAAGTGTGGAGGTGTGGCGCTGTGGAAGGGTAGAAGTGAGATAAAACAGCTCCACAGCTCCACAGCTCCACAGACCGGTCAGGTAGGACGGTGGAGCAACTTTCCAGGTCTGAAACATTCGTTACTCAAGATACCCCAGGTCGCGCAGGCGCTTGCGCACCAGGGGGTCATCCGCGGGCGAGCGCTCGGGCGCCAGCACGGGTTGCTGCCGCCGCTGGACGAAAGCCTCCAGTGTCTCTTCCAGCATATCGGCCCGTTCGGGGAGCATGGCGTAGAGATCGGTGTGTTCCTCCAGGTCATGCCGGTGGTTGTAGAGCGCCCGGTGACGCTCGCCGAAGCGGATCAACTTCTCATCGCCGCTGATCAATGCCTGGCAGGGTTGATCGTAGCCGTGGCGCCGCAGCAGGTCGGGATGGTGGCGGCGCACCAGGTCGATCACGTTCAAAGGTGGCAGGGCCTCCACCAGCACCACCCCACCATCGGGATCGCCGGTGGCGGCGAGGCTCAGGCTCCGCTCCTCGGCGCTGGCCAGCCCGGCGGCGTCGAGGACGGTGTGAAAGACCCGGCGGAGCGACACGGGCGCCTCACGCACCCCGCCGGAGGGCAGGTCGCCGGCGGGATGGTAGACGATCAGCGGCACGCGCGCAACTTCGTTGTAGGCCCCGAAGGAGTGGCCGACCAGTTGTTTTTCTCCCAGGTGATCGCCGTGGTCGGCGCAGACGATCAGCAGGGTGCGTTCCAGGCGCCCGGCGGCGCGCAGGCGATCGAGGAAGCGCCCCACCTGCTCGTCCTGCCCGGCCACCTCGGCATTGTAGACCCCGTCGAGGGTCGCTTTGTCGCCGGGGCCGAGCGGCGCCGCGAGGGGGGCGAGCCAGCCGTAGATGTCGGTATTGAAGCGCCGCAGGTAGCGCCGCGCTGCGGGATCGCGCTGAACGTGCGGCCCGAAGCGCGCCAGATGTTCGGGCCGAGGATGGTACGGCGCATGCGTGTCCATCAGGTTGATGAAGACAAACGCCGGCTGATCTGGCGCCAGTCCGCGCCGTTCGACGAGCAGGCGCGCCGCGTCGGTGAGGCTGCGCCCGGTGTTGCCCTTGAAGCTCAGCGCCGTCTGCCATAGCGGCACCATCAGCGGCGTAAAAGACAGGGCCAGAAGCACATCCGAACGGGCGAAGGAGTCCTGGATCCGCCCGAGCAGTGCGGCCAGGGAACGCTTGAAGAACTGCCGGTAGCGCGCAATTGGACCGCGACGCGGCCCGGCCTGGCTGGGGCGTGAGGTCAGTAAGCCGGCGTAGTTGAGGAAACTCTGGAACCCGCGACGCAGACCGTTGTTCACCACGCCGACCAGGGGGTTGTTGCAGAAGGCCGCGGTGGCGTAGCCGCCAGCTGCGAGCCGCTCGGCCAGGGTTGGCAGCCTCTCCGGGAGCACCCCGCGGCTCTGCACCAGCCCATGGTCGTGGGGGTAGAGACCGGTGAAGAGCGACGCATGCGAGGGCATGGTCCACTGAGCGGCGCTGAAGGCGCGGGTGAACAGCGTCGCGCGCGCCGCCAGCGCGTCGAGAGAGGGTGAAATGTCTGCGGGGTACCCGTAGCACGACAGCCGGTCAGCACGCTGGGTATCGAGCACAAGCAACACTATATCAAGACGCGCCACGTATCGCTCCCCTGGCCCTGACTGGCACGTTCTCCGCTGAGAACGCCCCATTATGGCACTTGCAGATGAAGTAGAGGTTAAGACACGATCATGGTACGCTTAAGACCATGGTACGCTTAAGACACCACGGGCGCAATGTGACATCAGGGCCGCGCGCTACGTCCTCAGGATAGGAAGCGTTCTTCGGAGGACCGTGCCCCTGCCCGTCCGAAAGAGGCGTGGGGAAAGCCGTGGTTGCCCAGACCGGAGGCTGGCGCTGCTGTGTTCTCCTGACGGGCAGGGGGATGGGAAAACCTGGTTTCCCCATTTTCAGGATGGACGCGGTGAGCACTCTGATAGTACAGGAAGGAAGAACTGGTGGAACCCCTCGTATACTGTGTGGCGCCAGACAGCAAGGTGGACCTGGCGGCGATCGATCCGCGTTCAAACGGCAACCTCGAGCGCGCGGTCGCCGAAGCGGAGTTCGACGCGCTTACCACCGAGATCGACGATCTGCAGGAGTTGCTCTACGGCGCGGGCACCCATAGCCTGCTGGTGATCATGCAGGGCATGGACACCAGCGGCAAAGACGGCACGGTGCGCAAGGTGTTCAGCAAGGTCTCGCCCCTTGGCAGCTATGTCTACGGCTTCAAGGTACCGACCGAAGAGGAACTGGCCCACGATTTTCTCTGGCGCGTGCATCGTGTAACCCCGCGACGGGGGATGATCGGTATCTTCAATCGCTCGCACTACGAGGACGTGCTGGTGGTGCGCGTTCATGGCCTTGTGCCCGAGCCGGTCTGGCGGGCGCGCTACCGTATGATCAACGACTTTGAGCATCTGCTGGCCAGCAGTAATACGATTATTCTGAAGTTCTTTTTCCACATCAGCAAGGAAGAACAGGAGGAGCGCCTGCTGGCCCGGGAAGAGGACGTGGAGAAAGCCTGGAAGCTGTCGGCGGGCGACTGGCGCGAACGCGAGCATTGGGACGACTACATGGCCGCCTATACCGAAGCCCTGGAGCGTTGCAGCACCGCCGATGCGCCGTGGCACATCGTGCCGTCGGATCGCAAGTGGTTCCGCAACTACGCCGTGGCGCGCACGGTGGTCGAGACCCTGCGGCCCTACGCGCAGGACTGGCTGGCCTACCTGGGCAAGGTGGGCGAGCAGCGTCTGACGGAGTTGCGCGCCTATCGGACGGAGGGGGGAAAGTGAGGTGGGGAGGTGGGGAGGTGTGGAAAAGGATGGTACATGGATTCTGTACATCTCCACAGCTCTACATCTCTACACCTCCACACCTCTACACCTCCACACTCCGCACCAGCGCCGCCACCACCCGCTCCCAGGAGATGTCGGCCACCTTTGGGCGCCCGGCCCGGCCCAGGCGCTCGGCCAGCGCCGCATCGGCGGCGAGCCGGTCCAGGGCCTCCGCCAGCGCCACAGGATCAGGCGGGCAAACCAGGCCATTGGTTCCGTCCTCAACAAACTCCAGCACCCCTCCGGCATCGCTGGTGGTTACCACGGGGCGCGCCGCGCCGAAGGCTTCCACGGTCGCGAAGCCATAGTCTTCATCCACCGGTGCGTAGAATACCGCCCGCGCCCCGGCGTACAACTCCACCAGTTCGGCGTCGCCGACGAACCCCAGAAAGCGTGCCCGCGCCCCCAGACCCAGGTCGGCGGCCAGCCGCTCCAGGCGTTCACGCTCCGGTCCGGTTCCGGCAATGATCAGCGGCGCCAGCGCGCGCATACGGGCCGCGGCTTCCAGCAGCAGGTCCAGGCGCTTGGCGCGGTCGAGGCGCGCGACGGCAAGGATGTAATCGCCATAGGGGCCGGCCCGCAACAGATGGGCGTACCGGCTCGGCGGGTAGAGCGGCGTACTTTCGAGGCCGTTGAAGCGCCGCAAGCGGGCGCTGACGTTGCGCGAGATGCTGTAGCGCGCCCGGCACTCGCCGAGTCCGGCGCGGTCCATGCGCATGATCGCGTCGCGCACCTGCCGGTGTTCGGAGGTGTTGGCGAAATCGCTCAACGGCGTGCCGTACCAGTCGTAGGCCTGGCGGTGCTGGTGCACCAGCCAGACGACCTTGTTCGGGTGGCGCACCAGGTACGAGGGGAACTTGGTGGCGATCACCAGGTCCACCGGCTGGCCGTTGGCGTGGCTGATGTCGAGCAGGCGCCAGGCGAGGGCGCTCTCGGGGATGCGTTCGACGGGATGCCACTGATAGGGCAGGGCCACCACGTCAACCGTATGGCCGCGGGCCGCCAGGGCCTCACGTAGCCCCTCGACCAGGTATTCGGCGCCGCCGCGGACGAATGGCACCTGGGTGGCGCAGATGAGGATGCGTAGGGGTTGGGGCATGGGTGGTGTGGGGCGTGAGGGGTAGCGACGGCGTGCCGGGCCGGCTCTACCCCCACGCCTCCTCCTGTTCTCACATCACATAGGACCCTGCGGTTGAACCGCGTTGGGCCCGCCGGCGGCCCTGCGCGCCCGTTCCACGGCCTCCAGACGCGCCCGCAGCGCCGCCTCGGCGGCCGCCAGGTGCGGCACGGCCCCGGCCAGGGCCTCGTTGCAGGCGTTCTGCTGCTCAACGATAGGGTTGATCAGCCAGCGCAGGTACTGCCGAATGGCCCGCTGGCCGAGCGCGCGGGCCTGGCCGAGCGGCCCGACGCCCTGGAGGCGCCAGTGGGCGCTGACGGCGCGGCGCAGTTCTACCTGCTCGATCAGACCGCTCAGGTCGCCGTGAGACAGCGGGGGGGCCGGCGCCGAAGCCTCGGACCCACCCCCAGGCGCGGCATCGCCGGTGGGGGGTGGTTGGCGTTCCAGGTCGGCGATGCGGGCGCGCAACTCGGCGTGCGACTCGATGAGCAAGCGCAGCGCCCGCGCCGCGCTGTCGTTGAAGGCGTTTTGCTGCTCGACAATCGGGTTGATGTACCAGCGCAGCCCGCGGCGCACCACCTTGTGCACCAGGATCCAGGCCCGCTCGTACAGGGTGCGACCCTCCAGCGGCCAGTGGGCGCTGACCACACGGGTGATCTCCAGTTGTTCGGCGGCATGGCGCAGTTCACGCTCAATGGCGCTCAGGGCCGAGCCGGCTTTCTCATCGCCGCGCTGCGCGCGCTGGGCGCGCACCTCGGCCCGCAGGGCCTCGAGAATGGCGGCGACGTCGGGGGAAGGTTCTGATGATGGCGTCATGGATTTGGGATTTGGGATTTGGGATTTTGGATTGGGAGCGGCGAAGATGCTGTCGCGTTCATACTCGATAGGATTGCCTGGAACCGCGCGCTGCTGACTGCCGGCCACTATTGTACACCAACCGGCATCCTGGTGATCCTGTGCTAGACTACGGGCCACGGACATGCACCAGCGGACCACTGCCCATGCGACTCCCCGGCGCGATCTTCCTGCTACTCTGCGGCTTCTACCTGCTCACCATGAGCGGCCATACCTACTCGCCAGACGAAGAAACCATGCTCGCGGTGACCCGCGGGCTGATCGAGCGGCGCGACGTGGCCGTGGTGGTGGAGGAGGGCGCACCGGTGGCGGCGTTGCGCCCGGGGCGCGATGGAGGGCGCTACTCGCCCTACGGCGTGCTGCCCTCGCTCCTGGCCGTGCCCCCGCACCTCCTGGGCAGCCTGATCGCGCCCGCGGGGCCGCCCGCTGACTACGTGACCCGCTTCGCCGTCACGGCGCTCAACGCCCCGCTCACCGCGGCGACGGCGGCGCTGCTGGCCTGGTGGGCCATGCAGTTGGGCGCGACGGGGGTATGGGCCACGGTCCTGGCCCTGCTCTACGGGCTGACAACACTGGCATGGCCGTATGCCCGCACGTTCTTCTCCGAACCCCTGGCGGCGCTGCTGATCCTGCTGGCCGCGGAGCGGGCCGACGTGGCGCGACGCCTGCCCGCCGGCACACCTGCCCAACGGCGGGCCTTGCTCCTCTCGGGACTGGCCGGCGGTCTGGTCCTGCCCACACGCATCGCGGCGGGCGTGGCCCTGCCGGTGATCGGTCTCTACGCGCTCTGGGTGGCATGGAAAGGATGGGCCGCGGCGGCGCCCGGAACCGGGGTGAGGAGGCCATCCCTGGCGTGGCCCATCGCCGCCTGGACGGGCGGGTTGCTCCCCGGCGCGGCGCTGCTGCTGTGGTACAACCTGGCCCGTTTCGGCACACCCATCGCCTCGGGCTACGCCAGCGAGGGCAATCTGTTTACCACGCCGTTGCTGGAGGGCCTGTACGGGCTGTTGCTCAGCCCGGGCAAGAGCGTGTTCCTGTACGCCCCCGCGTTACTGCTGGCGCTGCCGGGCGGGCTGATGCTCTGGCGCCGCGGGGCGCGGGCGCCCGTCGTACTGGCGGGCGGGCTATTTCTTTCCCACCTGTTGCTGTACGCCCGCTGGGGCGAATGGCACGGCGGCGGGGTATGGGGGCCGCGGTTCTTATTGCCGGTAGTGGCCCCGCTCCTGGCGCTGGCGGCGGGGCTGGGAACCACGGGAGCGGCGCGCTGGCGCCCGGCCGCGGTGGCGCTTCTGGGGTTGGCGGGGCTGGCCGGCAACCTCGGGGGCGTGCTCTTCAACTTCAGCACCTACGTGGTGCTCGCGCCGCTGCACGAGCGGGTACACACCATAAGCGGCTCGCCCCTGGTGGCGCACTGGCGCCTGCTGGGGGAGCGCTGGTCACGCTACGGCGCGGCGCCGCCGGCGTGCTGGCTCGGCGATGGCCTGTATGCCACCGAGGACCCGGCGGGCGCGCCGCTGCCCCGACGCGCGGGGCCAACCGGCGCGCTCCGTTGCGCTTTGCCCCGGGGGGCGCGGCTGAACCTGACGCTCGATGACCGGCGCCCTCCGAGCGCGCCCCCGAGCGCGCTCCGCCTGCTCCTGAACGGGCGGTCCCTGGGCAGTGTTCCGGAGGGGCAACAACGGGTGTATGCCATGCTGCTGGCCCCCGGGTCGGCGCGCCTGGAGATCGAGGCCCGTCCGTGGAACCCCCTGGCCGTGGGCTTCAGCGAACGCGACGACCCTCTGGGGCCGCAGGTGGTCAGTCTGAACGGGATGGTAGAGGATGGCAGGCCGGTCGCCGTGGTGGATACCGCGGTGGCTCCCTTACCGCTGCGGCCACGCCCGCGCTGGGCATGGCACTACGATCCACCCAACCAGCACCTGGTGGATCACTGGGCCTGGTATCTGCCGCGTTCCGAACTTGCCGGTGGTCGAGCGTGGCTGCTGGGTGGGCTGGTGACCGGCCTGGGGGTCGGCCTGGTGGGGGCCGGCGCGTGGCCGCTGGTCGCGCGGAGGGTTACACGCGCATAAAGGCAGACATGATCACGATGTCCTGCAGATTGCCGTCGCGGTCAATCGCATGCCGGACAAGCTGGCCCTCGACGGCAAAGCCGAGGCGGCTGAAGATCGCCTGGCCGGCAGTTTGCGCGGCGAGCATATCCACGGAAACCTTGGTCGCGCCGAGTTCACGGGCGCTCTCGACGATGGCCTGGGCCAGGTGCATCCCCAGCCCGCTGCGTCGCCAGGAGGGGGTGACAATCAGGCGAATATCGGCCACGTGGTGCGACCAGCCCGGCATGCGGATGGCAGCGGCGTAGGCCACGATCCGCCCCTCATCGCTCACGGCCACCAGTTGGCGCCAGTTCTCGGCGCGGGCCGCATTGACAAGGCGCGCGATAATCTCCGGGTTGGTAAAATCGTCTTCGAGGTACAACAGGTCGTTTTTCGACAGGCTCATACCGAACGCCGCCAGCGCGTCGCGGTCGTCCTCCTGCAACGGCCGGATATGCACCTGTCGGCCATCTTTCAAAAACGCTACACTGCCTACCGCATCGGTGCGCTGGGCCATCAGTTGCCTCCTGGTCACGCTGGAAGGTCGGTGACAAACGCGGTCGGGAAGGTTGGGTAAACTATATCACCCAAAGTTACATCGGAGTTACTTCCCCGGCCGGATGCGCTGTAATTGCTGCATTGCGTCATAACAGCGCGCGGCAGCCGGAGGTGCGGAACATCGCCTTGACCGTCCGCGTCGGGGCAATTTCTGCGATTCCCGGCCCGGAATCATCGAGAAAGGACTGCGCGCAACCAATTTTGCTGCTATAATGGCGCATATCCAGCGGCCTGAACTGAAAGCCTAGACGTGCCCGGAGCAATGGGCCCCGGGACGACAAGGAGGTCGAAATGAGCAGCCAGCGGGAGGTCGTCATCCTCAGCGGTGTTCGCACGGCGATCGGCACGTATGGAGGTTCGCTGAAGGATCAGCCGCCCACGGAACTGGGCGCGCTGGTGGTACGCGAGGCAGTGGCCCGTGCCGGTGTTGAACCCCAGGAGATCGAACACGTCGTTTTCGGCAATATCATTCACACCGATCCCCACGACATGTACGTCGCCCGTGTGGCCGCGGTGAAGGGCGGTCTGCCGGTGGAGACGCCGGCCCTGACCCTCAACCGCCTCTGCGGTAGCGGGCTGCAGGCGGTCGTCTCGGCGGCCCAGTCCATCCTCCTGGGCGACATTGACGCCGCGATTGGCGGCGGGGCCGAGGTGATGAGCCGTTCGCCCTACAGCAGCATGGCGATGCGCTGGGGCGCGCGTATGAACGATACCAAGATGGTGGATATGATGGTCGGCGCGCTCAACGATCCCTTCGACGACTGTCACATGGGCGTTACCGCCGAGAACGTCGCCACCAAATGGGGCATTTCCCGCGAGGATCAGGACGCGCTGGCCGTCGAGAGCCATCGCCGCGCGGCGGCGGCCATCGAGGCGGGCTACTTCAAGAGCCAGATCGTGCCGGTGGAGCTCAAGGTGAAGGGTGGGACGCAGATCTTCGACACCGACGAGGGCGTCCGCCGGGATACCACGATGGAGAAACTGGCCAAGCTGAAGCCGGTGTTCGTCAAGGACGGCACGGTGACGGCCGGCAACGCTTCAAGCATCAACGATGCCGCCGCGGCGGTGGTGCTGATGGAGCGCAGCGTCGCCGAGCGGCGCGGCTACAAGCCGCTGGCGCGGCTGGTGGGCTACTCGCACGCGGCCGTCGAACCGAAGTACATGGGTATCGGTCCGGTTCCCGCGGTGCGTCGTCTGCTCGAGCGCACCGGCGTCCGCCTGGAAGACATCGACATTCTCGAGGTGAACGAAGCTTTCGCCGCGCAGGCCCTGGCCGTGATGCGCGACCTCGATCTCCCTCCCGACAAGACCAACCCCAACGGCAGCGGCATCTCGCTCGGCCACCCGATCGGGGCGACTGGCTGCATCCTCACGGTCAAGGCCGTCCACGAGTTGCAGCGCACCGGCGCGCGCTACGCTCTGGTGACGATGTGCATCGGCGGTGGCCAGGGCATCGCTGCGCTCTTCGAACGGATCTAGGCGCCTGGCAGCGTTCTCCCGGCCCATACGCCGGGAGGGGCGCGTGGGAGGGCATGGCTCTTCCCGCACGAAAGCGTTCATCATAACCGGGTTGTCAACACCTTCGCGCCACACTTCCGCCTTCGTTGTGTTCTATGTGCTGGCTACCGGCGATCGGCGTCCTGCCGGCGCCGGTGGTCGGCCACGAGCGCCGGCAGCGCGCCGGCGCGCACCCTTACTGGTCTGGACGGGCAGTGACCCGTGTCGAGCATAGTGTTGAGGAGTGACCGCAATGGGCAAGCTTGACGGACAGGTGGCAATTGTCACCGGCGCAGGAAAGGGAATTGGCCGGGCCATCGCCCTGGCGCTCGGCGCCGAGGGCGCGAAGGTCGCCGTGAACTACCTGAGCAGCGCGGCGGCAGCCGAGGAAGTCGCCGCGACGATCAACGGCGAAAGCGGCGAGGACCGGGCGTTCGCGATCAAGGCCAATGTGAGCGATCCGGTCGAGTCTCGCGGCCTGATCAGCAAGGTCCTGGAGCGTTGGGGCCGCCTGGACATTATGGTCAACAATGCTGGTATCACCCGCGATCGCTCGATCCGCAAGATGACCGATGAGGACTGGCTGGAGGTGATCCAGACCAACCTCAACGCCGTGTTCTTCTGCACTACCGCAGCGATGCAGCCGATGATCGAGCAGAAGTACGGGCGCATCATCAACATCAGTTCGATGAACGGGCAGACCGCCGCCTTCGGCCAGGCTAACTACGGCGCCAGCAAGGGCGGTATCATCGCCTTCTCCAAAACGGCGGCGCTCGAACTGGCCAGATTCAACATCACCGTCAATGTGGTCGCCCCGGGCTTTACGCTGACCGACATGCTTGCCAAGGTGCCCGAAAACGTGCAGGAGCAGATCAAGTCGCGCATCCCCATGGGCCGCTTCGGCAAGCCCGAGGAGGTCGCCAGGGCGGTGGTGTTCCTGGCCGCCGACGGCGATTACATCACCGGCGCGCAGATCAACGTGAATGGCGGCGCGTATATGTAGACGGGTCGGGGGAAAGCGGCAAACAGGGGAGGATGGGGAAAAGGGCCTCCCCGGAGCGTAACGTGGGCGCCCGGACAGGGAAATCCAACCGGACCGCGGCGTGAGCATTGCGCTCACGCCGGAGAGGGTTTATTGCTCCTTTTCCCCATCCCCCGTGCCGCCACGATCCAGAATGTCCAGGATCTCGCTGGAATAACCGTTCCAGGCCTGCAACATCTCTTTGCTGAGTTGCCGCTGCAGGCGCAGGGTGTCGGCGATCGCCTGTTCCGCCGAGCTACGCAGGCTGCGGCTGTAATCCCAGTTTTTGAGTACCAGGTCGAAGGCCATGTCGGTACTGGCGGCCAGCAGTTCGTTCCAGACCCGCATCGAACGCAGCATCGGGTCCGTAACGGAACGGGGCCGTCGCGGGTGTCCATTGTCGTCATTCGCCATCTTTCGCCCTCTGGTGTATACTATCATGACGCAGCGCGTTGTTCTTCGCGTGCGGCGAGCGTCATGGTGTTTGTGTGAGTGTATGTCAAAACGATGGTACCACCCGCGGTTACAGACAAGTTCGATACCAGGGAGCCGCAGAGCGGCGTGTTGTTGACCCGCCTCGCGCCCCCCGCCCAGCAGACGCGCCTGTTGCGACGCCAGCGGGTCGAAACGCGCCTGGCGGCCGCCCTCGACTATCCGCTCTGTGTGGTCGTCGCGCCCGCGGGAGGGGGCAAGACGACCGCCCTGGCCGCCCTGGCCGCCGTGGGGGGCTGGCCCGCGGCGTGGTGCCGTGCCCGCCGGGGCGATGATCCGGCGCTCTTCCTGCGCCACCTGGCCGCGGCCTTTCGCCCCGTCGCTGCGCTCGATGAGGCCCGCATCGAGGCCGCCCTGGCCCGCGGCGGTGATCCCCGCGCCGCGGTCGAAACCCTGGTCAATGAACTGGCCGCGGCGCTGGACGATGAAACCCTCCTGGTCATCGATGATTATCATCTGGCCGATGAACGCTCCGAACTGCGCCAACTGGTTGACCATCTGATCAGCGTGCAGCCCATGCGCCTGCACCTGACCCTTGCCACGCGGGTCGAACCCGCGCTCACTGCTGTCGAGACCGCGCGCCTGCGGGGGGAGTTGCTCGCCCTCGGCCCCGATGATCTGGCCTTTGACCTGGAAGAAGCCCGCGCCCTCTTCGCCATCGCCGGCCAGACCGCTCCCCGCGACCTCAACGCGCTGATCGAGATCTCCCGTGGCTGGCCCCTCGGGGTACAGGCCGCCATTGGCGCCGCCGACTGGCGCGCGGCCCTGGGGTTGCACGGCCCGTCGGCCCTCGATGGCTACCTGGAGCAGGAACTGTTCGCCGAACTGCCTGCGTCCCTGCAACGCTTCCTGCTGCATGTGGCCGGTCTCCGCTGGCTCGACCGCTCGTTGTGCGCCACGCTGCTCGATGGCGAGGCGCCCGAACCCTATCTCGCCGAACTGGCCCGGCGACGCCTGCTGCTCCCTGTTGATGGGAAGGCGCCGCGCCTGCTCCCGGTCTTCCGGGCCTTCCTCGAACGCCGCGCCGCCCGCGACCTGTCCGCCTGGGTGCAACTGCACCGCCGCGCCGCAGATTACTACCGGAGCCAGAACGACCCCGACAGCGTGCTCCACCATTTGCTCTGCGCGGGGGCCGATGAGGAGGCCGTGGCCGCAGTGGTGCAACTGGCGCCTTCGATGCTGGGGGCCGGGCAACCCGAGAGCATGCTGGCATGGATCTCGCGCCTACCTGCCGCGGTGCGCGAACAGCCGCGGCTCCTGGAGTTGCAGGCCGCAGCCCTGCGCCAGATGGGCCGCTACGAGGAGGCGCTCAAGGCCGAGAGCGCCGCCGAGCGGGCCTACGCCGCCAGCGGCGATCTCGATGGCCAGGTGCGCGCCCTGCGCGGTCTGGCCGAGGTCTATCTGGATACGGTGCAACCTGCCCACGCCACCGGCCTGCTCAAGCGGGCGCTGAAACTGCTGCCCCGCGAGCGCGCGGCCGAACGGGCCAGTCTGCTGCGCCTGCAGGCCGAAAACTGGGCCAATCGCGGCCGCGCCGACGTGGCGCTGATCCTCGAGCGGACCGCCCAGAGCATCGAGGAGACCGGCGCCCGCCGCGACGCCGGCGGCCGTCCGGCCACCAGCGCGCCGCGTTCTGACGATCCGGCGGCGCGCTCGGGGCCGGTGCCGCCGCGCCTGCTGCTGCGGGCCGGGCGGCTCAACGAGGCTCGCCAGCAACTCGAGGCCCAGCTCTGGGCCGAGGCCCAGGAGGGCCGGCAGGGCATCGAGCGGGTGAACGCCCATCGCGAGCCGTTGCTGCTCCTGGCGCTCATCTACGCCATGCTGGGCAGCGGCACTCGCGCCCTGGCGATGGCCCGGCGCGGCCTCGCCGAGGCCCAGCAGTCGGGCTCGCGCCTCACCGAGGCCATCGCCGCCCTGCGCCTCGGCCACGCCTACCAGCTCGTCACGACCAACGACCCTGCACCCGCCCTGCAGCACTACGTCGAGGGGATGCGGCTCATCCAGGCCATCGGGGTGGCCCGCACCCGCGCCGAGGCCTTCCTCGGCCTGACCCTGCTCTTCGGCCACGCCGGCGACCTGGCCCGCGCCGAGTCGGACGCGCGCGAAGGCTTGCAGATCGCCGCCGCCGCCGGCGATGAGTGGACCGCCGCGCTGATTCTGCTGGCTCTGGGCGGCGCGGCCGTGGCCGCTGGCGATAGCCGCGCCCTGGACTGGCTCGAACAGGCCCGCCAGCGTTTCGCTCGCGGGGGCGACACCTACGGCCAGGCGATGGTCACCCTCTGGCGGGCGATCCATGCCCTGCGCGCCAACGATGGGGCCGCCGCCGACGCCGAGATCGCGGCGCTGCTCGATGCCGCGGCCACCCACGGTTATGTCGGCGTACTCGGCGGGGCCAGCCTCTTCGGGCCACGCGACATGGCCTCGATCGTGCCGCTGCTTCTCCGCGCGCGTGGCCTGCCCGGCCACGGCGAACTGGCCCGCGCCCTGCTCCGCCAGGGCTTCCCCACCATCGCCGCCGACGACACGGTGGAGGATTACCACCCCGGCTACACCCTGCGCGTACAGATGTTCGGCACCTTCCGCGTCTGGCGCGGCGCCCAGGAGATCCAGGCCCGCGAATGGCAGCGCGAAAAGGCGCGCCAGCTCTTCCAGCTCCTGCTCACCCAGCGGGGTCACTGGGTGCAGCGCGAGCAGATCTGCGCCGCCCTGTGGCCCGAGGCCGACCTCGACGCCGCCGAACGGCAGTTCAAGGTGACCCTCAACGCCCTCAACGCGGCCCTGGAGCCGAACCGCCCGCCGCGGGTCGCGCCCTTCTTCATTCGGCGCCAGGGCCTGGCCTACAGCTTCGCCCCCTCCTACGGCGTCTGGATTGACGTGGACGAGTTCGAGTTGCGCGCCGCCGCCGCCGCCGCCAGCGACGACCCCGAGTTCGCCCGGCGCAATGCCCAGATCGCCGTGCAGCTCTACCGCGGCGATTACCTGGCCGAGTCGCTCTACGATCCCTGGACGATCGAGGAACGCGAGCGCCTCCTGGCCCGCTACCTGGACGTGGCCGTGCGCTACGCCGAACGCCTCAGCGCCGAGGGCGATCAGGCCGAGGCCATTCAGATCTGCGAGCAGGTGCTGCGCCGCGACCGCTGCTACGAAGAGGCCTACCAGTGCCTGATGCGCGCCCACGCCCGCGCCGGCAGCCGTTCCCAGGCCCTGCGGAGCTACACCCGCTGCGTCCACGCTCTCCAGGACGAGCTGGGCATGGCCCCCCTGCCGGAGACCAATGCGCTGTACGAGCGCCTGAAGCGGAACGAGGCGATTTGATTTTGGATTTTAGATTTTGGATTTTGGATTGGCGGGGTTGGCGACGTGTCATCGGGTTGAATTGATCTACGGTCCCCCGGCACCCCCAGGGCCACCGATGCACGACGACCCGCACCGCCACGGACCGGCTATATGAACGTGTGCAGCATCGGTCGAACTGAAATGCCCCGAATCGCGTAACCTACCCCATCCCCGTAACCTCCAGCCTCGCGCAACGGTACACCCTGTGTGTCGTCCCATCAGCGCACTGGAGGTCACCCCATGGCAACCGCTCCTACCCGTCCAGCACGCCGTCCCCGCGTCTGGTTCGCCCTCATCACCCTCGTGCTGCTGCTCCTCGCCTGCGTCGCCCCCGCCACCATCGGGGCCGTGGGGCGCGGGCCGGGTTCTTTCACCATCGCGCCGCCTGACCCCGAGGCCAGTGTGGTTCATTACCGGTGGGTCAGCGCGATGCTCTACGCTGAGGAGCCAGTCGCCCTCGAACTGCTCGCCGAGCCCGACCCGGCCCGCCGCAAGCAGCGCGTCCGCTCCTACATAGCGCGTACCGATGCCTTGATCCGCCTCACTGCCGCCGGCGGCCTGCTGGGGCCGTACCTGGACCAGTTCGAGCTGCTTGGGAGCATCGCGGGCGACGACGAGCGCCAGCGCACCGGGCTGAGCGAGGCGTACTTCGCCCGCGGCAGACTGTGCTACGCCACGCGCATGGTGAAGGTAGAGGGGGCCTGGCGCGTAGTGGAGTGGGCAGCCGCCGGGAACATCTGCACGCGCTTCCTGGAGCAGAGCCTGCCCGGCGCGCCGCCGAGCCGGCAGGCTGCCGCCGAGGCCGCCACGGTGCACGCGACGTGGGCCAACGCCATGTTCGGCGGCGATGTCGCTGCCGCCGCGCCGCTCATCGCCGAGATGGACGCTGAGGGGCGCCAGCGCCGGGCGCAGCTCTACGCCGACCTGACCGCGGCCGTCGTCGGCGGCGGCGCGGAGCGGTTCGGCCCGCGCCAGCGTTACGAGATCCTCAACCCTTTCCCACAGAACGCGCGCCATCAGGTGGGCTACGCGCGGGCCATCTACGAGCGCGGCCAGCTCTGCTTCCGCGCCGATCTGCACTACCGCGACGGCCAGTGGCTGGTCAACCGCTGGATCCTGGTCATCCCCGAGGCGTGCGTGGCGTAGAGCGGGTCCGGGCGCGCCGCGCCCAGCGCATACCCCGCCGCCCATAAGCGCATGCCCGCACCGGGGGGCCGTCGGGGCGTGCCGCATAGGGGCCATCGCCGCCCGGAACGGCGTACCCGCCCCATGGACGGCGTAGAGACGGCCCGGCGGGCCGTCTCTACGTTTCGCCCCGGGGCCGGATGGCCGCGGCGCCGCTACGTTTCGCCCCGGGGCCGGATGGCCGCGGCGCCGTTACGTTTCGCCCCGGGGCCGGATGGCCGCGGCGCCGTGCCGCGTATCGCCCACGTGCCGTACCGTCGCCGGGTGGGTGGGGCGGATCGCCGCGGGGTCGGGTCGCGCGCATGGCAACCGTGGGGCGCATCGCCACCCAATAGACAGCATCGCCGTCGCGGTCGAGCAGCGCGGTTCGGGGCGCGGGGGCAGGTGGAGAGCGGTGGTGGCTTGACCACCGTTGAGCATAGCGGAAGTTCTGGAACCAGGCGAAGAGGCGCTCCACAGACGGTGGCTGGAAGACCGCCTGATCTCTCCGAGGATGAACACCTCGCCTTATACGATCTGCGCGATCACACCCCGCTGCCCTATCTCCCTCCGGGAACGGGCGGCGGCGCTGCTCAAGATTGCCGATGGCATGCGTCCTGGACCCTGCCCGCCATGCGGCAGGCGTCCCCCCGCAACTAAGGCCGAAGCACTGGCTGCGCCAGTGCTTCGGCCCAACGTCGAAGAGGCGTGGAGACCTCCGAGGTCACCACGCCCCTCTTCCCCAATTTTGGCGGTTTTCGCGCGGCGATGAGAAAGGGCGTGGACACCTCCACGGTCCCCACGCCCCTCTTCCTTACTCTACAGTGTACTCACCCTCGACGACGCCGTCATCGCGCCGGCCAGCGCCGGGGCCTTTCTTCTCGGAGGTTGCGCCATCGCCGTAAACGCTCTGCGAGACGCGGTACATCGCCTGCTGCAGTTCGTTCATCAGGCTCTGGATGCGGTCCTTGTGCTCCTGCGCGATGGCCTCGCGCAGGTCCTTGATCAGGCCCTCGATGCGCCCACGCTCGACGCTGTCCACCTTGTCGCCGAGTTCGCCCAGGGTCTTCTCGCTCTGGTAGGCCAGGCTGTCGGCCTGGTTCTTGAGTTCAACCAGCTCGCGCCGCGCCCGGTCCTCGGCGGCGTGGGCCTGCGCCTCGCGCACCATGCGCTCCACCTCATCCTTGCTGAGGTTGGTGCTGGCGGTGATGGTGATGCGCTGCTCCTTGCCGGTGGCCTTGTCGCGGGCGCTCACGTTGAGGATGCCGTTGGCGTCAATGTCGAACGTCACCTCGATCTGCGGCACACCGCGCGGCGCCGGCGGGATGCCCTCCAGGCGGAAGCGGCCCAGGGTCATGTTGTCGGCGGCCATCTCGCGCTCACCCTGCAGGATGTGGATGTCCACCGCGGTCTGACCATCGGCGGCGGTCGAGAAGATCTCGGTCTTCTGGGTGGGGATGGTGGTGTTGCGCTCGATCAGCCGGGTCATCACGCCGCCGAGGGTCTCGACGCCCAGGGACAGCGGGGTCACATCGAGCAGCACCACGCCCTTCACATCGCCACCGAGCACGCCGGCCTGGATGGCCGCGCCGATCGCCACCACCTCGTCGGGGTTGACCGACTTGTTCGGCTCCTTGCCGATCATCTTTCGTACCAGTTCCTGGACCACCGGCATGCGCGTCGAGCCGCCGACCAGCACCACTTCGTCAATCTGGCTGGCCTGGAGGCCGGCATCCTTCAGGGCCTGGGTCACCGGACCGCGCAGGCGCTCGGTCAGGTGGTTGGTCAGTTGCTCGAACTTCGCCCGGCTCAGGCGCATCTGCAGGTGCTTCGGCCCGCTGGCGTCGGCGGTGATGAAGGGCAGGTTGATCTCCGTCTCGGTCAGGCTCGACAGCTCCATCTTGGCCTTCTCGGCGGCCTCCTTGAGCCGCTGGAGCGCCTGGCGATCCTTGCTCAGATCGATACCCTGATCCTTGCGGAACTCTTCAATGATCCAGTTCACCACCGCGGCGTCGTAGTCATCGCCACCCAGGTGCGTGTCACCGCTGGTTGACTTGACCTCCACCACGCCATCGCCCACCTCAAGGATCGACACGTCGAAGGTGCCGCCGCCGAGGTCGAAGACCAGAATGGTCTCATTGGCCTTCTTGTCGAGGCCGTAGGCCAGGGCGGCCGCGGTCGGCTCGTTGATGATGCGCAGCACCTCCAGCCCGGCGATCTTGCCGGCGTCCTTGGTGGCCTGGCGCTGGCTGTCGTTGAAGTAAGCCGGCACGGTGATCACCGCCTGGGTCACCGGCTCGCCCAGGTAGGCCTCGGCGTCGGTCTTGAGCTTCTGCAGGACCATGGCCGAGATCTCCTGCGGCGCGTACTCCTTGCCCGTCTGCGGCACGTGGATACGCACGTCGCCCCGGGGTCCCTTGGTAATCTTGAAGGGCAGCATCTTGCGCTCGGTCTCGGTCTCATCGAAATCGCGACCGATGAGGCGCTTGACCGAGAAGATCGTATTGTCAGGGTTGATGGTGGCCTGGCGCTTGGCCGTCAGACCAACGAGGCGCTCGCCGTTCTTGGCGAAGGCGACCATCGAGGGGGTGGTGCGGTTGCCCTCGGCGTTGGGGATCACCACCGCGTCGCCGCCTTCCATCACCGCGACAACCGAGTTCGTGGTGCCCAGGTCAATACCAACAATCTTTCCCATATTCTCACTTCCTCCTCTTTGAGACGTGGAAGGTTCCACATACTTGGACTGAGGGTAGTGTAACGGGTTTTTACTTGCTGCACACTAGCGGCGCGTTAGAAGATTGTTGGAATCGCGCCATTTCTAACCGGTAGTGGAGGGTACGCAAGGACCTGACAGGCAGGCGCATGGGCCACTTCGGTTGACGCCGCGGGGTCCGGGCGCCTACCTATCAGGTCCCACAATTGTCTGGTAGCCGGCGAGGATCTCGGCCGCCGCGCGATGGCCGCTCTCAATGGCGCCGTGGACGGTGGCGAGATGGCCGTTGGTGACGGTGGCCTCACCGGCGAAGTAGAGCGTTTCGGCGAGCGGGGCGGCCAGGATGGCCCGGGCGTCGCCCATACCCACCGGGCTGTAGGTGTAGGCCCCCAGGCTCCAGGGATCGCGCGACCAGTCGGCGAGGCGGCCCCCGAGGCAGGCGGCGCGCGCATCGGCGCCGAAGAGCGTCGTTAGCTCGGCCAGGCCCGTGGCGATGGCGCCGGCTTCGCCGCGGGCGGCCAGGCTGAGCGCCGCAGGGCCGCCGACGTAGCCCATCAGGGTCGGCGTGGCG
>DAOUDA010000158.1:0-2479 GCA_034431835.1 Chloroflexaceae bacterium
AGGCGGGCGGTGTCGATGGTGGGGTGGACGTGGCTCACCTGGGGGCGGCGGCGCACGTCGCCCCGCCCGATGCCGCGGGTGTTGGGCGCCAGGGTGGCGCAGATGACCGTCGCCCCCGGGCAGGCCATGTGCTCGTGGCGCGCGCCGCCGTAGGTGGGGCGCACGAACACGAGGTCGGCGCCGTCCTGGCGCACTTCCAGGCAGTGGCTCACCAGGGGGGCGTGCAGGCGCAGGGCCAGCCGGGGCAGCCAGGCGCGCATGTGGCTGGTGTCGGGGGCCAGGAGCAGCAGGCCGCCGTAGGAGCGGTGGCTCAGGGGCCGGATGATCGGCTCCAGGGCCGCCAGCCAGGCGTCGGCGCTGGCCCGGGCCAGGGCCTCGTGTTCGATCAAGGTCACCTCGTCGGCCCCGTGCGCCGCGAGGGTGGCCGCCTGTTCCTCGAGACCGGCGCCCGGCAGCAGCGCCCGCACCCGCAGGTCGCGCGCGCTGGCCAGATCGCGGGCCTCTTCGACGCACTCCAGCGCGGGCCGCGTCACGACCCCGTGCTCGGTCTCGGCGATTACGACGATTTGCATAGGTGATTCCTGTCAACGCATTACGAGCGGATGGCGACCTCCTGGGAGGGCCTGGCTCGCCCCAACCCCTGGCCCGGGGCCGGGGCGTGGGGAAACCCGGTTTACCCACCCCCTTCTACAACGCCCGTCCCACGCGCTCGCCCTCGATGATCGCCGCATGGGCCCGGCGCGGGGCCAGGGCGTCGCCGATGCGGTGCAATTCGGGCACGCGCCCCTTCAGCGCGAAGTACAGCCCGGCGTCGGCCCGCCGCTGGACCGCCAGCACGATCGTGTCCACCGGGTCGAAGGTGATAATCTGCCCGCTGTAGTTGTGGACCGCGGTGACCAGGCCGTTGGCGGCGTTGAGCACCGAGACGTTCGGTGTGCAGATGATGTTGAGTTGCCGGGCGCGGCGGTACCAGTTTTCGAGATCCAGGGTGACGCCGAGGTCCTGCCCCACGTAGAGCGTGGGAGTGACGATCTCGACCCGGCAGCCCTGCTCGGCCAGGTACTCGGCCACGCTGGTGGCCTCGTGAAAGCCCAGGCGATCGATGATCATGACCCGCTTGCCCGGGGTGACCCGCCCGGCGAGGATGTCGGTCACATCGGCCACCTCGGGGCCGTCGGCGCCGGGGAAGGCGCTGTGGTCGGGCCTGGAGCCGGTGGCGATCACCACCGCGTCGGGTTGCTCGGCAAGGACCACGTCGGCGTCGGCGGCCACGCCGGTGCGGACCGTCACATCGAGCTGGTGCAGTTCGTGGAGCAGGTTGCGCACCAGATCGCCGAACTCGGCCCGGTTGGTCACCTTGACCGCCAGATTGACCTGGCCGCCAAGTTCGGGCTGCCGCTCGTAGAGGGTGACGCGATGGCCGCGCCGGGCGGCGATGACCGCGGCCTTAAGGCCCGCCGGCCCGCCGCCGACCACGGTCACCCGTTTGGGGCGCGGCGCGGGCTTGAGCGTGCCGATGCCCAGTTCCTTCTCGCGGCCGGTCGCGGGCGTCTCGATGCAGCCCATCCAGCGGTTCAGCCCCATGCGCCCGACGCACTCCTGGTTGCACGAGAGGCACAGGCGGATGTCCTCGACGCGGTTCTCGCGCGACTTGCGGGCAAACTCGGGGTCGGCGATCTGGGCGCGCACGATGCCCACCAGGTCGGCGTGGCCCTCCTGCAGCACCCGCTCGGCCTGGATGGGGTCCTTGATGCGCCCCACGCCGATCACCGGGAGCCGCACGGCCTTGCGGATGGCCGAGGAGATGAACAGGGCGTAGCCCGGCGGGATGTGCATCGAGGCTTCGATCATGTAGAGGGTGTGGGTGGCGGTGCCGATGCTGGTGTTGATGTAGTCAATCAGCCCGTCAGCTTCCAGGATGCGCGCGGCGGCCACGGCCTCGTCGAGCACGATGCCGTCGCGGATCAGTTCGTCGCCGCAGAGGCGCACGCCGAGCACGTAGCTGCGCCCGACGCGGGCGCGAATGGCGGCGATGATCTCGCGCAGCAGGCGCATGCGCTGCTCCAGCCCGCCGCCGTAGCCGTCGGTGCGCAGGTTGTTGTGGCGCGAGAGAAACTGGCGCACAATCGAGGAGTGCGAGCATTGCAGCTCCACCCCGTCGAAGCCGCCGAGCTGGGTGTGGTAGGCCACCTGGGCGTACCCGGCGATGATCTCCTGAATATCCTCCAGTTCGACCGCCCTGGGCACCTCGCGGAACATCGGGTCGGCCACCGACGAGGGCGCCCAGGCCGGCAGGCGGGTGAACATGCCGCTGCTCTGGCCGCCGTTGTGGTTGATCTGGGCCAGGATGGGCGTGCCCTCGGCGTGGACCGTGGAAGTGATCTGCCGGTAGCCGGGGATGACCGCCGGGTTGAAGGCGTGGATCAGCTTTTCGTAGGGGTGATCGGTGGGATGGGTGGAGTGCTCCTCGGTAATGATC
>DAOUDA010000159.1:0-24615 GCA_034431835.1 Chloroflexaceae bacterium
ACTTCGTCACCGGCGCCGTGGTGCGCTGGAACGGCGCCGATCGCCCCACCACCTTCGTGTCGGCCACCCAACTGACCGCGCAGATCCCGGCTGCGGACATCGCCGCCGCGGGCACGGCCAGCATCACCGTCTTCAACCCCGCACCCGGCGGCGGGGCGTCGAATAGCGTCACCTTCACCATCAACGCGAGCAACCCCACGCCGGCGATTACCTCCATTGCACCCACGTCGGTCACGGTGGGCGGGCCGGCCTTCACCCTCACCGTGACCGGCTCGAACTTCGTCACCGGCGCCGTAGTGCGCTGGAACGGCGCCGATCGCCCCACCACCTTTGTATCGGACACCCAGTTGACCGCGGAGATCCCGGCTTCGGACATCGCTACCGCGAGCACGGCCAGCATCACCGTCTTCAACCCTGCGCCCGGCGGCGGGGCGTCGGGCGCCACTACCCTGACAATACGTCTTAACAGCGTGTACTTGCCGCTCATCCAGAGGTGATGACGCCTTCAGGGGGACCGGGAGGGCATGGCCCCTCTCAGGTGGAGGATTTTTCGAGCAAGAAGGGGTTTTCGGCATTCCGATGCACCTTCGGTCCTCACCCCCCCTACCCCCCTACCCCCCCTGCCCCCTCTCCCTGCGCGGGAGAGGGGGGAGCTGGACGTCACAATGCCCCAGATGGCGAATGCGACGCGAGGATGCGCCGGAAAACCCTACATCTGAGAAGGACATGGCCCACCCATGCGGCGGGGGGTGAGGAAACCAGGTTCCCCACCCCCCGCGTTTTGAGGCCAGGGTCAAAACGTCGGCCCCTCCAACTCGAACCCCCAGGCGCGCAGTTCGTCAACGACACGATCGGCGAGCGTATCCAGGAGGGCGGCGATCAGTGGTGACGGTTCCAGCCCTGGCTCCAGACTGGCGGGCTGGACGCCGATCAAGACGATGTGCGCCGGGGTATCGCCGCTCAACTGGCTGAGGGCAAGCAGTTCCTGCAATCCCACCTGATGCATGGACATCTTATGCGCCAGGGCGGCAGGGATCTCCTCTCCCTCCAGGCGGACGATCGCGCCCGGCGGCTGGCCGGCATCTACCGCATCCACCACAAGCAGGTGGGTCACCCCTTGCAGGTAGGGGAGCAGACCCAGGCCCAGCGTGCCGCCATCGAGGATCCGCACCTGATCGGGGACCTGGTAGCGCCGGACCACGTGTTGAGCGATGTGGACGCCTACGCCCTCGTCGCTCAACAGCAGGTTGCCCAGACCCAGCACCAGGGCGGCGGGAGGAGTGGTTTCTGACGTGTTATGCATGTCTTAATCCGACGCCGGTTGCTCGCTCCTGGTCGCCTGCGGTTCGGCCTGGGTCACCACCATACGGTTCTCGATCCAGTCGGGTTGCTGGCCTATGCGCAGGAACTTGAAGCCACTGAAAATGCTGCTCATCAGACCGTTGCCCTCTTCCATGTCCACCAGCCAGGCGCTGTAGATGTGGTGGATGGCAAAGGCGATCAGCAGGTACATAATCATGTGGTGCGCGAGACGCAGGGTCTGGGCATCAACAATGGTAAAGACCCAACCCGTCAGCGGCCACCAGATGCTGGCCGGATGCAGCAGGCCGTACAACGCCAGACCGGTGAAGCTGATCAGCAGGTACAGGAACACAATGATCATGTAGGTCGTGCCCGCGAGCGCGTTGTGCCCGGCCACCTCGGGCGGATGGCGGCGGATGAACAAGTAGTACTGCAGGGCGTGGCCCATGTTCTTGCGCCCCTCGCGGGTCAGGAAGGGGAACAAGCCGCGCCAACTGGCCCAGGCGTTGCCGCGGAAGGCCCAGTAGGTGCGCAAGAGAATGCTGGCGATGAAGATGTAGGCAGTGACAAAATGGATGCCGCGCATCAGGCCCATAAAGTTGGGGGCGTAGGGTTCGCGCCCGCTGACGGTGATGTACGGATTGCCGATGTAGTAGCCGGTAAACGACAGCACCACGATGCAGGCGACATTGACCCAGTGGGTCAGCCGCACCGGCACTTCCCACACGTACACGCGTCTACGCATATGCCCTCCTTTGGCACCGAGCGTGATGATTGAGCCACCGAGGGCGCTGAACCGTGTGGCTCGCCGCTGTGCCCCTACCAGTTGCCAGACCCGCCCATACCACGACATACCGGACGCGCCGCCAGCGTGCCAGATACGGCGCGTTCAGACCACCTGGATGCGCGTCAACTCGCGCCCGTTGGCGTTGAGCACGTGGACGGCGCAGGCGATGCACGGGTCGAAGGAGTGGATGGTGCGCAGGATCTCCAGGGGTTGCTCGGGGTCGGCCACGGGCGTATCGATCAGCGAGGCTTCGTAGGCCCCGGGCTGCCCGCGGGCGTCCCGTGGTGAGCCGTTCCAGGTGCTGGGCACCACGGCCTGGTAGTTCTCGATCTTGCCATTCTTGATCCGCACCCAGTGCCCGAGGGCCCCCCGCGGGGCCTCCATGAAACCCCAACCTTCGGCCTCCGCCGGCCAGGTCTGCGGGCGCCAGCGTTCGCCACTGTGGATGGCCAGATCCCCACGGCCGATGTTGGCCGCCAGTTCATCGATCCAGCGGTCCAACTCACGGGTCATGAGCAGGGTTTCGATACCACGGGCCGCCACCCGGCCCAGGGTCGAGAACAGCGCCTCGGGACCCACGCCGAGCTTCTGGAGCACCCCGTCCACGGTGGCCCGCACGTCGGGGTGGCCCGCGGCGTAGGAGACGAGCATGCGCGCCAGGGGGCCGACCTCCATCGGCGTGTCGTCGTAGCGCGGCGCTTTGAGCCAGGAGTACTTGGCGTCGGTATCGAGGAACTCGTAGGGCGGCCTGGGGCCGGTGTAGCGCGGGCTGGTTTCGCCCTGCCAGGGATGCTTGCCCTGCTGATCGCCGTCGGCGTAGGTGTACCAGGAGTGTGTGACGTACTCGGCGATGCGTTCCTGCTCCATTGCTGCCGGCGGCGCGCCGAGGTTCTTGTTCAGCACCACGCCGCGGGGGATCCAGAACTCGTCGGGCCGGTCAATGGTTTTCCGGGGGAAGTCGCCGTAGGTCAGGTAGTTGCCCAACCCGCCGCCGATGCCGGCCCAGTCCTTGTAGAACGAGGCGATCGCCAGCAGATCGGGGATGTAGACCTGCTCGACGAAATCGCGGGCCATCGCCGCCCACTGCTTCATCTGGGCGATGCGCTGGGCGTTGATGGCGATCTGGCTGTTGGGGTCCACCGGGATGGCCATGCCGCCGACGAGGTAGGTCTGGAGATGGGGGTTCTTGCCACCCAGCATGGCGTGGATCTTGATGAACTCGCGCTGCCAGTCCAGCGCCTCCAGGTAGTGGGCGACGCCGAGCAGGTTGGCCTCGGGGGGGAGCTTATAGGCCGGGTGCCCCCAGTAGCCGTTGGCGAACAGACCCAGTTGCCCCGACTCGACAAAGGTCTTCACCCGGTCCTGAACGCCCTTGAAGTAATTGGCGCTCGATCTGGGCCAGGTGGAGATGGACTGCGCCAGGGCCGCGGTTTCACCGGGATCGGCCTGCAGGGCGCTCACCACGTCCACCCAATCCAGGGCGTGCAGGTGGTAAAAGTGGATGACGTGGTCCTGAATATGCTGGGCGCCGTCGATGATGTTGCGGATAATGCGGGCATTTTCGGGGATGGTGATGTTGAGCGCGTTTTCCACCGCGCGTACCGAGGTCAGGGCGTGCACAGTGGTGCAGACGCCGCAGAAGCGCTGGGTAAAGACCCAGGCGTCGCGGGGGTCGCGGCCCTTGAGGATGATCTCCACCCCCCGAAACATCGTTCCGCTGCTCCAGGCCTCTTTCACGCGCCCGCCTTCCACCACGGCTTCGATCCGCAGGTGCCCTTCGATGCGCGTAATGGGATCGATGACCAGTTTTGCCATGCTTCCCTCCCTGTGAATGTGGGACCCGCGTTTCCCCACGCCCCTGCTAGAGGGGAGGGCAGAGCCCTCCCAGGAACGCACCCTACGAGCCATTCGGACTACCGGATGGCGCGTCCTCGCGCGTATCGCTCTGCTGGTCGGGCGGGCTTTCGTGTTTGGCAATCGGTTTAGCGGCGCCACGCACGGCGCTGATAACGCCGTGAGCCGCGAAGGCCGCGGTGACGCCAGCAACCACGCCAAGGCCGACTTGATCGGCAGTAACTTCAATGCCGTAACCCCTGACATTCGGCAGCCGTTCGTAGAACGGCGTGCGGGTATCCCAGAAGTGCGGCGACATACAGCCCACACAGCCGTGGCTGGAACCGATCGGCCAGCTTGTCGCGTCGTTCCAGCCCACGCTCGGGCAGTTCGACAGCGCCTGCGGCCCTTTGCAGCCCATTTTGTAGAGGCACCAGCCCAGACGGTGCCCGGCGTCGCCCCACTCCTCGACGAAGCGCCCGGCATCGAAGTGGCCGCGGCGCGGGCAGTAGTTGTGGATGAGTTGCCCGTAGGCGAACAACGGGCGCCCCATCTGGTCGGTGGCGGGGAGATCCTTGAAGGTCAGGTAGTGTACAATCACGCCGGTGAGGTTGACGACGTTCATCGGGCAGCCGGGCATATTGATCAGCGTGATGCCGGGCACCGCGTCCTTGACCCCCACCGCCGAGGTCGGATTGGGCGCGGCGGCGGGCAGGCCGCCGTCCCAGGCGCAGGCGCCGACGGCAATGGTGGCGATGGCATTGCCGCACACCTCGCGCACGATGTCCTTCGCCGCGCGCCCCCCGATAGTGCAGTACACGCCGTCCTCGCCCATGGGGATGGCGCCTTCGACCACGGCCAGGTAACCTTTGGGATAGTTCTTGAGGGTATCTTCGAGCGACTGCTCGGCCTGCTTGCCCGCGGGGGCCATAATCGTTTCGTGGTAGTTGACCGAGAGCAGGTCGAGTACGATTTGCGACACGGTGGGATTAGAGGCGCGCAGGAACGACTCGGTGTTGCCGGCGCAGTCCTGGAACTCCAGCCATACCAGGGGCAGGCGTGGCGCGGCCTGGAGCGACGAAGCGATCGTGCCGGCATAGCGCGGCGGCAGGGCCAGCACGGAGGCCATGAGGCCGCAAAACTTGAGGAACTGGCGCCGCGTGACCCCCCGATGGTAGAGAGCCTCTTCGAGATTGATTGCATCAGCCATCCCAAACCTCCTGACGTGGACAACCGTTGCGGCGCCCTTCGCGGGGCGCCCCGCCAACGCCCTGCGCCACAGAGGCTCGTCGGGAAGGGATGCTGCTGCGACTGATGAGCCGCTCCGCGGCGCGCTCGCCTGCGCCACAGGTCACACACGCAGCCCTGCGCCTTGTCGGTACTCTCAACTCGCTGCGCTCACCGGTCTGGAAGGAGTCTGAGGAATGGCCGCGCCAACCGTTCAACGGGCCGGGCGTTGCCCCCTGCCGCCCTCTTCACTATGCATCTGCGGAGCGCGGAGCGAGGGGCAATGTTTCGGAGCCTGTGAACGGTGGTGGCTTTCCGCAATAGTTGGGAGGTTCGGTTACACCGAAAGGCGTATGACCGCCAGCGAACGGTGGTGCAGGCGTCTGACCCGGGACACCGGCAAACGCCGTTTACTGCCGTTCTCGCGCGCCTTCCGGAGCGGCTCCGCCGGGGTCCCGGGCAGGTAAACGCCGCCCCGGGCCGCCGGTTCGCGCGGCGCCGTCCCCCCTCTACCCCCCTCTCCAGGGTGACCGCTGTTGAGGCAGGTTGCACGTTGCTGAATTCTGGTTGCGATGTGTGCAACCATTATAAGCAGATTCCTGGAGGTTTTGGTTAATTTGTGGAAACTTATGTAACAAGAAAGTTAATGGTTCGTGCGGCACGTTCCGTTCTTCAAACAGGCGGAGCGAGGGGTTTCTGGAAGGGCCGCGCCATCCCATCAGGCAGGGGCGTGGGGAAACCAGGTTTCCCCGCGCCCCTATAGCGCCCCGGGCGGTATGTGGTACCAGAGCACCCGATTACCCCAGGCGCTCAGGCTCTCCCAGAAGAGGTAGGCCAGCAACGCCAGGCTCACCAGGCGCCCGCCGCGCCCGCGCCGCCAGAGCCAGGCCATGCCGATGCCCGCCAGCAGCGCCACCAGCGGGGCGACGAAGACCATGTGCTTGTTCCACAGCCCAAACCAGCGCTCGGCCAGTGAGGTGACCACGAAGAGCGCGGCGTAGGCCAACCCCAGATGGGTGATGAAGCGCCCGCGCCAGTTCAGCGCCAGGATGGCCAGGGCGGCCCCGGCCAGCAGCACCGGCCAGACGCGGAAATGGGCCGCCAGGTGCTGGCCGAAGCTGTTGATGGGCGTGCCGAAGAACAACTCGCTGTCCCGTCCGACGCTGCCTTCGCTGGCGATCAGGCCCAGATAGCTCGGAATAGTGCGCTGTACCAGCGTGACGGTATAACTGCCATAGACCAGCGCCCAGGCGAGGGCGAAGCCCAGTGCGAGGCTTACCAGCAGGGGCCGGCTGGCGCGCCGGCCCGCCGCTCCGCCGAGCAGGGCCAGGCTGGCCCCCAGCGTCACGCCCAGGAAGGGCACGAAGGCCACGTGGGTCACGTAGGCCCCCGTGGCCAGTCCCAGCGCCAGGGCCGCCACGACGCCGCGCACCAGCGGCCACCCGTTACGCACCGGCGATGCCATGGCCACGGGCGTGAGATCTCCCTCCGAGGATGGCCGTGGCCCGGGGGCGAGCAGCCACTGCACCGCGACCAGCGCCGCCAGCGTCAGCCAGATGCCGATGGTCGTCGGGAAGCTGCCGTCGTGGAAGAAGAGGTAGCCCACCGGCAGCGCCGCGTAGACCAGGCCGCCCCAGGCCGCCCCCGGGTGGCGCCGGGGTCCGCCCCGCAGGAGCGCCAGCAGCAACAGGGGCAGGGTGGCCTCCAGCAGCGCGGTGACCACCTTGACCGCCTCGATCAGCGCCGGTCGCGAGTTCCAGATCGCCGTCAGCGGCAGGAGCATATAGTACGTGAGCAGGCTGTAGGGCACCGGCTGCGCGTGCCCCACTCGTACTGCTGCTCGAGGCGTTCGCGCACCCGTTGCTCTTCGCCGGCGGCCATCAGCAGCAACTGGTTGGCGCGCAGGCCATGATCAATCGGCATGAATAGCGGATGCAGCGTGCCCGCCAGGCGCAGGGTGAAGATCAGCAGCACGGCCAGCCGGATCATCGCTGGCGCCGAGAGACCCGTGCTCTGGGACGGGGGCAGGGGCAGGAGGCGCAGCGCCAGCGCCAGCAGCAAGGTGAGCGGCAACACCCGGAGCAGCACCGGCAGGCCCAGGGCCACCTGCATCCGCGCCTCCAGGCCGCCGCCGGGCCACCCGGCCAGCATCAGGCCAAGATAGACCAGCAGGGCCAGGGTGGGCAGCGCCGCCTGGCGCGTCGAGAGGCCGCTCAGGCGCAGGATCCACAGGCAGAGCAGCAGCGTCAGGGCCAGGTTCGCGGCCAGCACCAGTGGCGGGGCGCGCCAGCCACCCGCGCCCGGACGGACCTCGATCCAGTCAAGGGAGATGCCCAGCGCGCGCTGATCGGGCGGCACAACAAACGTTTCAGTTTCGAAGACCAGGGTTAGATCGCCGCTGTCGCGGGCGACGGCTTCGGGGGGAAGGGCCAGGTGCACCACCTGCCAGTGCGGACGCAGTGGCGCCTCGAAGAGCGCGCGCTCAGGGGTCCCGATCCGCAGCGTTCGCCCGGCGCCGGCTTCGGCCCCGCCAAAGAAGCGTTTACGCACAATCAGCGAGCCCGCGCCGACGCCCGGCACGAGCACGCGCGCCCGCCCGGTCGTCCAGCGCTGGAACCTGCCATGGGCCGCCGGCTCGGGCCGGTACACGCCGGCCAGGCGCAGCGGCGAGGGGTTCGCCGGGAAGGGTTCACGCCCGGCTACGGGCGCCTGGTAGGCCAGCGCCACGATCACCAGCGCCAGCAGCGCCACGGCGAGGGCCAGACCGCCGCACCAGATCAGATCGATCAGAGCGGCCGACCAGCGGTTCAACCAGGCGCTGCGTTGTATCCACAGACGTTGTTTCATAGCCCCGGACTTCCCCGGCAGTAGGCGCGCCAGGCCAGACCGTAGGCCAGTTCGTGGGCCAGGTCCACGGCTTCGTCCTCGGCGAGCAAGCTTTGCACCACCAGGCCGGCGAGCCAGTCGCAACTCACCCGGCGCCAGAGATCGTGCCGGGCGGGGATCGAGGCAAAGGCGCGGGTGTCGTCGTTGAAGCCCGCGGTGTTGTAGACGCCAGCGGTCTCGATCACCTCGGCGAAGTAGCGGCGCATGCCGTTAACGCTGTCGAAGAACCACCAGGGCGGCCCGAGCAGCACCGCCGGGTAGTGTCCGGCCAGAGGCGCCAGTTCGCGCCCATAGGCGCTCTCGTCGAGGGTGAAGAGGATGAGCCGGAAGCGCGGATGGGCGCCGCAGGCGTTCAACAGCGGGCGCAGGTTGCGCGTCCACTCGGTGGCGACGGGAATGTCGGCGCCCACGTCGGGGCCGAAGCGGGCGTACAGGCGCTCGTGGTGGTTGCGCAGGCTCCCGGCGTGGAGTTGCATCACCAGTCCATCTTCGCAACTCATCCGCGCGAACTCCATCAGCATATGCGCGGTGAAGCGGGCCGCGTCCTGCCCGTTGGCGGCGCCCCGCAGCGCGCGGGCGAAGATACGCTCGGCTTCCCCGTCGCTCAAAAGCTCGGTAGCCGGGGTCAGCACGCCATGGTCGGTCGCCAGGGCGCCCAGGGCCTTGAAGGCCGCCCGTCGCTCCTCCAGCGCCCGAATGAAACCGCCGTAGTCTACCACATCTATGCCCGAACGTTCGGCGAGAAGGGCGATCTGCGCCCTCCAGTCCGGGGCGTCGAGGGCCAGCAGGGCATCGGGGCGGAAGGTCGGGCGAACCAGGGTCAGTCCGGCAGCGTGGATCCGCCGGTGTTGCTCCAGAGGATCGGTGGCGGCGTCGGTGGTGCACAGCAAGGCGATGTTGAAGCGCGCCAGCAGGGCGCGCGGGCGGAACTCGGGGCGGGCAAGCTGCGCCTCCAGGTGGTCGTAGATGCGCTGCGCGCTCGCGCCATCCAGCCGTTCGCTGACGCCGAACAGGTTCACCAGTTCATCGGCCAGCCAGAGGCCGGTGGGCGTGCCACGAAAGAGATAGAAGCGTTCGGCGAAGCGTTGCCAGATCTGGCGCGGATCGGTCTCGACGGGCGTGCCGTCGCAGGTGGGAACGCCGAGCGCCTCGAGCGGGACGCCCTGGCTGTAGAGCATGCGCGTCACGTAGTGGTCGGGGATCACGAAGAGCGCGGCGGGATCGCCCAGATCGGCCTCGGGGTCGGCGAGGAGCGCCGGCGGCACATGGCCGTGCGGGCAGAGCAGCGGCAGGTTACGGACCGTCGCGTACAGGTCGCGCGCCAGCGCCCGCCGCGAAGGCTCGGGGTCAAAGCAGCGATCCGGCGCAAGCATCCAGGGTATGCCAGGCATAGGGTGGCTCCTGAGGGTTAAGGCAAACAGTTACCAGGCAAAGGGGGGAGAAACCTGGTTTCTCCACGCTCCTCCAACCGCCGTTCCTCACCCCCCCGCCTCCCGATCCACCTACGTTGGAGCGGGAGGGGGCCGGGGGAGGGCGAGGACCTTAAACCCGCTATTTTCTGGTCAGAATGGTACGCCTTAGATGTTATACTCCAGATACCGGGCAACGGGTAACCATCAGGGCTATGACGAGCAATTCTGCGAGTAATCGGACGTTCATCTTCATGTGCGATTGTGGTACATGAGGAGGACCTCACCGCGCCGAGGAGGCTCTGAACAACCAGGCGATACGCGGTGCTGCCGAAGGTGTGGACCATTCTTGAGAGGCGCGTGTCCTGGAAATAAGCAGAAGGGAGACTTATGCGTCCGCAGCGACTATCCACCGGTCCGTTCGCGTTTGTCTTGTTGCTGGTCATTACCCTTGCTCTGTTGAGCGCCTGCAACCAACCCTCTTCGCAGCAACCCACCGCTACGCCTACGACGCCCCCGGAGCCGACCGTGGCGCCAACGATCGCCCCGACCCCTACAAGTCTAGCGATCCGTTCGCTCGATGATGTGCGCAAGGCAGTGGTACAGATTGAGGCCCAGGGAAGTTTCGTCTCGCCCAGTGAAGGCACGGTGTTTAACGTGGCCGGGCGTGGTTCCGGCTTTATAATTGACGAGAGCGGCATTGCCGTCACCAACAACCACGTGGTCACCGGCTCGGCCCTGCTTAAGGTCTTCGTCAATGGCGAGAGCCGGCCGCGCAACGCCCGCATCCTGGGCGTCTCAGAGTGCTCTGACCTGGCGGTGATCGACATTGATGGCGATGGTTATTCCTTCCTCGAATGGTACGACGGCGACGTCAAAGTTGGTCTGGATGTCTTTGCCGCCGGTTACCCTCTGGGCGATCCGGAATTCACCCTCACGCGCGGGATCATCTCCAAGGCCCGCGCCGACGGTGAGACGAGCTGGGCCTCGGTGGACAATGTGGTTGAGCACGATGCGACGATCAATCCCGGCAATTCGGGCGGCCCCCTGGTGACAAGCGATGGACGGGTCGTGGGGGTAAACTACGCCGGTCGCTCGGATACCGAGCAGTACTTCGCCATCGCGCGCGACGAGGCCCTGCCGCTGATCGAGCAACTGCGTAGTGGCAAGGACGTTACCTCGCTGGGCATCAACGGCGAAGCCTTCGCCCTGGAAGACGGCTCGCTCTCGGGGATCTGGGTCTGGTCGGTGAAGTCTGGTTCGCCCGCCGATAAGGCCGGCGTGCGCCCGGGCGACATCGTGACCCAGCTCGAGCGGCTGGTACTGGCCACCGACGGCACGATGACCAGCTACTGCGACATCCTGCGCAGTCGCACCGCGAGCGACACGCTGCAGATCGCCGTGGTGCGCAGCGAGACCGAACAGGTGCTGGAGGGGCAGATCAACGGGCGCGAGTTGGAGGAAACGGTCTCCTTCGCGCGGGGCGGCGACGTGCCCGAAGTGGCCGATACCGGCACGACCTACGACGAGTACTACACCTTCGAAAATGAGGCGCGGACGATACGGGTCGATCTGCCGCGGGACTGGAGCGACACCTCAACCGGTTCCTGGCGCCGGGGCGACAGCGAGATCCCCCAGAGCATTGCCGTGGTAGCCGCGCCCGACATCAACGGCTTCTTAAACACCTGGACCACGCCGGGCATGTTCCTGGGCGCCTCGCGCCAACTGGCGCAGGAGTTGACGCCCGACCAGTTGCTCGATGAGACGGCGTTCAACAATGACTGCACCTTCGACAGCCGGAACGACTACAGTGACGCTCTGTACACCGGCAGGTACGATGTATGGACGAACTGCGGCGGCCGGGATACCGCGCTCCTGGTAGTCGCCTTTACCCCGGAGGACGGGTCGTTCCTGGGCATGGTGCAGGTTCAGGTCGTCTCCGAGGCCGACCTCGAGGCGCTGGATCGCATCCTTGACACCTTCGTTGTTGAGCGGGGTTTCTGAGGCGACAGTAGCCGGTTGGAGGGTGTGGGGGAAACCTGGTTTCCCATGCCTCTGCCAACAGGAGGGCTTGGGAGGGGTACACCCTCCCAGACCCTCCTCATTTTGACGTCGAGATGGCGCAGACCCGTCCTGCGCGCGTAGGAGAGAGGATCGCAATGGAATGGTACGAGGAAGAGGTGCGGGCCATCGAACGGGCGCACGCCTTGAACCCGCCCCCTCTCGGAGCGACGGTATTCTACGGCAGTTCATCGCTCCGCCTCTGGTCAACCCTGGAAGAGGACCTGGCGCCATGGCCGGTGGTGAACCGGGCCTTTGGCGGCTCGACCCTGGCTGCCTGCGTCTACTTTTTCGAGCGTCTGGTGCCGCCGTGCGCGCCGGGCAGCCTGGTGCTTTACGCGGGCGACAACGACCTCGGCGACGGGCAGCCGGCCAGTTCGGTCATTGGCTCGCTCCACCGGCTGCTGGACAAAATAGACACGGTCTGTGGCGACATCCCGGTGGCGTTTATGGCCATCAAGCCCAGCCCGGCTCGCTGGCGCCTGCGCTATGCCATTCGCCAGGTCAACGAGGCCGCGCGCCAGGCGCTCGCGGCGCGCCCGAAGGGGTACTTCATTGACGTGTATCAACCCATGCTCCAGCGCAACGGCGAGCCTCTTCCGGCACTCTTCGCCGACGACGGTCTGCACCTGAGCGACGAGGGCTATCGCCTCTGGGCCGCGATCCTGCGCACCTTTCGGTTTCCACTTTTTGATCGCTGAGACATTCACACCTGAGTTGGCGTTGGAGGGGCGCGGGGAGGCTACGCCTCCGCACGCTCCGTTCCGCCCGCGGCGGGTGCGCACCCTGGCAAAACCAGGACCTGTCTGCCGCCGCGGGCGGGTATCGGGGAAACCTGGTTTCCACATACTCCTGCTCACAGGAGCCACCGTATGGCGCAACTCTCCGGGTTGCGCAAAAGGGCTTTAACCTGTTTATCATTATATTTAAGCCAGAACTTAATACTGCGATAACGCTTCCGCTCTACCGTGTTTTGTGAACGGGGCATATACCAGTTCAGACGACATTACCAGCCTGGCTTGCAGGCTATTCGTACTACAGTTGTAGTTTCTGGTGCAGGCGCGGGTTGCAACGGCGACCGCAACATCTATGTCAGGGGCTGCATCAGTTGTAGTTTCTGGTGCAGGCGCGGGTTGCAACCGCACGCCATGCGCATCAGCGCGGCCTTGCGCCGCGCCTACAGACGACCAGCCGATAGTCCTCTGAAGCCATATGCGGCCATTTACAACTGTGGTACTGGTGGCTATCGGGCTTCTTCGGATCGGGCCAGTTGGAGTCTTGCGGCCTTACAGAAGCGTCAAGGACCACCGATGCGCCGGGAGTATTACGCGTGGCGGAGTTCACGCTTGCGGCGAACAATGGAACTGCTGGTGTTCGGGCACGGTGGAGCGCGGGTGCTGGTCTTTCCTACCCGTGGCGGACGATTCTACGACTATGAAAACTGGGGCCTGGTTGACGCGCTGCGCCAAACGATTGAGGCGGGCAACATTCAACTGTTCTGTGTTGACAGTGTGGACTACGAGAGCCTTTACGCTCGCCATCGCCCGCCCCGGGAGCGGCTCGCGCGCCATCAGGAGTACGAGGCCTATATTCTGGAAGAAGTAGCGCCATTTTCACAGCAACTCAATCCGAACCCCCATCTGATCGTCCACGGGTGCAGCCTGGGCGCGTACCATGCGGTTGCCCTGGCGTTCCGTCACCCCCAGCGCTTCCGTAAAGTGGTCGCTCTGAGTGGACGCTACGACTTGACCGCGCCGATGGGGTCGTTCCGTGATCTGTTCGACGGTCACTATGATGAGACGGTGTACTTCTACAACCCCTGTCACTTCCTGCCGCAACTGAACGACCCGGTGTTGCTTGAGGCGCTGCGGAGGCTGGAGATCATTCTGGCCGTGGGTGAGGAAGACGTGTTCCTGGCCAACAATCAGTCGCTCAGCGCCATTCTCTGGGAGAAAGGCATCTGGCACGCCCTGCACATCTGGCCCGGCGAGGCCCACTGTGCCGCCGTCTGGCGCCAGATGGTGCCGTGGTATTTGTAGGGTTGCTCCAGGGAAGGGTGTGGGAGGGTTGCTCCGCTCTCCCACCTCATTCGGCCACACGGCTGTGCCGCACACCAACGGGGTCAACGGGTGTGGGAGGGCTGCGCCCTCCCACACCCTCCTCATGCACGGCCCGTTTTCGCCTCAGAAGGGTTCCTGGGAGGGCTACGCCCTCCCACGGCCTCCTCTCCTGTACTGGACTACTTCTCCGCGGGCATCGCTCCGTAGGGGTATGCGAGCACCCTGGGGCCGTGCGTTAGCACGTGCTGAGGCTCGAGCCAGCCAAACACCTGTAGCAGGCGCGCCACGATCCCCGTCCAGCCGGTCTGATGGCTGGCGCCGATGCCGGCGCCGTTGTCGCCGTGAAAGTACTCGTAGAACAGGATATGGTCGCGCCAGTGCGGATCGGTCTGGAACTTTTCGGTGGCGCCGAAGACGGGCCGCCGCCCCTCTTCGTCGCGCAGGAAGATGCGCGCCAACCGCTCGGCTATCGCCCTGGCCGCGCCGAACAGCGTGACATGGTTCCCCGAACCGGTCGGGAACTCGATGGTGAAATCATCACCGTAATAGGCGTAAAACTGGAGCAATGCACGGATCAGCAAAGCATTGACGGGAAACCAGATCGGGCCGCGCCAGTTGGAGTTGCCGCCAAACAAACCGCTGTCCGACTCGGCCGGCAGGTACTGCACCCGGTACTCGTGCCCAGCAACGGTAACGACATAGGGATGTTCGAGGTGGTAGCGCGAGAGCGAGCGGATGCCGTAGGGACCGAGGAAGTGGTTCTCGTCGAACAGTTTGGCCAGGATGCGCCGCAGTTTCTGCTCATTGACCACCGAGAGCAAGCGGCGTCCATTGACGCCTGGCTGGCCGGGGGGGTGGATGTTCGCCAGCAATTCGGGATGCCTGGCCATGAAGCCCCGGACACGCTCAAGCGCCTGGGGGAAGCGCTCGAGCGCCTCCGCTGGAATGACCGCTGTGGCAGCCAGGGGTAACAACCCGACCATCGAAAGCACCTTGATACGCTCGGCGCGCCCGTCGGGCAGGACCAGGACGTCGTAGAAGAAGCCGTCCTCTTCATCCCAGAGTTCATCGCCATGGATGCCTACCCGATCCATGGCGCCAGCGATGAACATGAAATGGCCCGTAAACTTGAGGATAAAATCCTCATAAGCAGGATCGTGGCGTGCCAGTTCAACCGCCAGTTCGAGCATGTTCTGGCTGTAGAAGGCCATCCAGGCCGTGCCATCGGCCTGTTCGAGGTAGCCGCCGGTGGGCAGGGGGGCGCTGCGGTCGAAGACGCCGATGTTGTCGAGGCCCAGGAACCCGCCGCTGAAGAGGTTGCGGCCCTGCGGATCCTTGCGATTGACCCACCAGTTGAAATTGAGCAACAGACGGGTGAAGGCGGTCTTGAGAAAGGCGCGATCTTCCTCACCCTTGATTTTATCCAGGGTATAGTTGAAGAGCGTGGCCCAGGCATGGACGGGCGGGTTGACGTCGCCGAAGTTCCACTCGTAGGCGGGGATCTGCCCGTTGGGGTGGAGGTACTCGTCGCGCAACATCAGGCGCAGTTGCTCCTCCGAGAAATCGGGGTCCACCACCGAGAGGGCCAGGGTGTGAAAGGCGAGGTCCCAGGCGGCGTACCAGGGGTACTCCCACTTGTCGGGCATGGAGATGATCTGCCCGTTGAGCATATGCACCCACTCGCGGTTGCGTATGGGGCGCACGCCGCCGCTGAGGGGATTGGCGTTGTGCTCGTCCAGCCAGGTGTCCAGGTCAAAGAAGTAGTACTGCTTGGTCCACAGCATGCCGGCCAGCGCCTGGCGCATAACGCTGGCCTGGTCGGCATTCAAGGCAGGCGGCGTCAGGGAGGCGTAGAAGGCATCGGCCTCGGCCTGCCGCTCGGCGAAGACCTGGGCGTAGTCCGGCCCGAAGGGCCGGAAGTTCTTCGCCGGGGCGGCGCTGGTCAGTCGCAGGCGCACGGTTTCGGTGGCGCCCGGAGCGACCGTGAGCACGTAGTGGGCGGCGCTTTTGGTGCCGGTCTGGCCGGGGTTAACCGCCTCGCTTCGCCCGTAGATGATGTAGCGATGGAAGGCGTCTTTGACGTAGGGCTGCGGGTTGGGCTGGCCCCAGAGTTGTTCGCGGTTGGTCTCGTTCTCGGTGAAGAGGAGCGCGGGCGCGCCTTCGGCGTAGAGGTAGTAGGCGCCCAGTTCCGAGTGGACGGCTTCGATCACGCTGGCGCCCGCAGGGCCGGCCAGGGCCCGCAGAGCCGGGCGGGGCGCCGCCGGCGCCAGCCACCAGGTATCGCGGAACCAGAGCTGTGGCAGGATGTGCAGCGGCGCCGGGTCGGGGCCGCGGTTGACGGCATGGATCTGGATCAGAATGTCGTCAGGAATAGCTTTGGCGTATTCGACAAAGACATCGAAGTAGCGTTCGTCATCGAAAACGCCCGTATCAATCAATTCGTACTCGGGCTCATTGTACGAACGTGAGGCGTTGGTTCGAACCAGATCGGCGTAGGGGTAGGCGGTCTGGGGGTACTTGTAGAGAAAGCGCATCCAGGAGTGGGTCGGCGTGCTGTCGAGGTAGAAGTAGTACTCCTTGACGTCTTCCCCGTGGTTGCCCTCGGGATTGGTGAGCCCAAAGAGCCGTTCCTTGAGAATGGGGTCCTGACCGTTCCAGAGGGCCAGGGCCCAGCAGAGGCGCTGTTTATCGTCGGAGAGCCCGGCGAGGCCGTCCTCGCCCCATTTGTAGGCCCGCGAGCGGGCATGATCGTGCGGGAAGTAGCTCCAGGCGTTACCATCGTCGCTGTAGTCTTCGCGAACGGTACCCCACTGACGCTCGCTCAGGTAGGGCCCCCATCGCTTCCACGGCGTACCCGCGCGCGCTTCGAGCAGCCGCTGCTGCTCGGCGCCTGTTTTGGGCGTTTTGGCGGTCCTGGACTTTGGCATTGCTGGTCCTTCCTTCACACCAGCCGGTCGTGCGGCTGCCCCGCATAACCAGGGGCTGAAACAGCGTTTTCCTGGGAGGGATCGGCCTCCCAGAGCCTCCCAGCCGGCAGGGGCGTTCGGGATCTTCCCGGGAGGGTCGCGCCCTCGCAGTATATGCGAGGGTCGCAGTTGGTGCAATCCGCCTCCCTGGGCGGAGCGCGGGGAAGCCTGGTCGCGGTGGAACACAACCCGGAGGGTCGCGCTCCAGCCGTACCCGATAGCATCGCACCACCTGCAGCACTGATCGGAATGCTTGATCCCCCGAGGACACTAAGCGGTGTGGCGCGCTGCACTCGCGCCACCAGCGTTGCGGGCCAATCTTTTCGAGAAACGCCATAATGCCTACGGAACGGCGGGTGTCATGACCGCGACCTCTGGCGCGGGCAGGCCGTCGGATCCGAGAATGGAGACGTGCAGGAACCAGAACCAGGGATCTTCACCGGCAGGGCGATCGCTGGCGATAAGTAGCACATTTATTCCTGGACGGAGCGTGGTGGAAACGGTGCGTGACCAGTGGGAATTGACCCTGTTGATGGCGCAGGGGGCGAAGCTCTCGGTGGCCAGTTCGACGCCGTTGAGCCAGACACGCACGGGCCGGGGCGACTGGTAGGCAATGCACGCCTCAAGAGGATCCTGGACGTTGAGTTCGGCCACGGCATAGCCGATCTGAGCGGCATCACGGTTGGCGCGGGCGTACTGGCTGAGGGGTACGCAAAAAGGTTCGGTGAGACTCCGCAGTTCATGGCGGGCCGAGGCGGGCGTGTGATGATCCCAGGGCAGTTCAGGGCGTGGCGCGCCAGAGGGGTCGAGCAGTCCGTCGAGGCCCAGGGGCGCGTTCGCCAGTGCGGCGAGGGTGCGCCAGGCGCCGATAGCGGGAAAGAGGGTCGCCGAGGCAAAGCGATGCGTGATGTCGTGACCGCGCCAGTGGAGCCGCAGATCGAGTGACCAGCGGCAGGTGGCCGATGAGCCGTCCCAGGCGAAGGGAGCATCCACGACGGTGTCGGCGTAGAGGTCGCCGAGGTCACAGGGGATCTCCGTGATGCCTGCGGGGCCGCGGAGGCGCCAGTGGCCGGCGACGCGCACGGGGGTGCCGTCGTGGGGCGCGGCGACAAGCAGAGCGCCGAGGGTCCGGGCGGCCTCTTCGGGGGTGGTGTACTCAAAGACGCGGGCGAACGGCCCGCCAAGGCGCGCAAGGGCGTGGTAGTGCGCAGCGGTGTTGCCGGCGAGGGCGGCAGCGAGCAGGGTCTCGCCGTCGGCGTCGGGAAGTTGGAGCAACCGCCGGGCATCGGCCAGGCGCAGGGCGGCGTTGCGCTCGTCGCTGGCGCAGGTGAGCGGGGCCGCGTCCTGGACGATGAGCGCGACAGGGACCGTTTTCGGCCGGGTTGGGATCTCAACTATGATCGTCTGCGTTGCGCCATCGTAGCGCCAGCCGGGGTGCTCTCCGCCATCGAGCAACACGCGAGCCGGCGGGCGGCAATGTTCGAAACGCACCGTGATGGCCCGCTCAGACGGCAGGGCCGGGCAATGACCCTCGACCGGGCCAATCGAAACCGTGATGGTCCGGCCACCATCGGTGGAACGAGTCTCGACCGGCGTCCACTCGTACTCGCCATAGCGATAGGCTTCGCCCTCTCCAGCATCCTCGTACAGGCGCAGCGCGCCGCGCTCACCGGGGAAAATCGCCAGGATCAGGCGGTTGCGCCCCTGCTGGTGGCTGCGGGGCGTCACGGGGGCCAGGGGCAGAATGCCGCCGGCACGCACGAGTTGGGGAACGGTGTGGAGATCGCCCACCAGACGCACCCAGGCCAGGCCGCGGAGCAGTTCGCCAGAGGCGCGCTCGATCCAGTCGCCCGGCGGAACCCAGACATCGGCGTGGGCCAGGCCGGTTGACGGGGCGGAGGGATGGACGATGGGGGCGACAATCATCTGATCGCCGAGGGCGAACTGCTCGCGGGCGACGTAGGCGGCCTCAGCCTCGGGCCACTCGTAGTAGAGTGGACGGCACGGGGCCAGGCCGGTGTCGGTGTGGATCCGCGCCAGGGTGTACAGGTAGGGCAGCAGGGCGTAGCGCGCCCAGAAGGCGGCGCGGGCGGCGGCGCAGGCGTCGGGCGGAAAGGCCCAGGGGCGGCGTTCGGCAACCGGATCGTTGGTGGAGTGGAGACGCAGGATCGGGCTGAAGGCCCCGAACTGGACCCAACGGGTGTAGAGTTCCGGCTCAGCAGCGTCGAAATGACCGCCAATGTCGTGGCTCCACCAGCCATAGAGCACATTGGCGGCGCTGGCGGTAAAGTACGGCTGGAAGCGCAGGGCCTCCCAGGTCGCATAGGTGTCGCCGGAAAAGCCGACCGGGTAGCGATGGTTGCCCAGGCCGCCCCAGCGTGACAGGAGGATGGGCCGCCGGTCGGGTCGGCGCCGCATATCGCTGAAGTGGAGATGATTGAGCCAGGGCAAGGGGTCGAGTCCGGGAACCTCGCATGCGCGTCCCTGTTGCCAATCCATCCACCAGAAATCCACCCCCTGATCTTCAAGGGGATGGTGCAGGAGGTGGAAATAGTTGCGGGCGAAGCGCGCGTCACCGATGCGAAAGGGCACAGCCTGGCCAGGATCGACCTCCAGCGCCGCGGCGAAGGCGGGATAGACGGCCTCGTGCGGCCGCACCCCATCGGCGGGATGCAAATTGAGGGTCACGCGCAGCCCTTGCTCGTGGAGCCAGGCGAGAAAGGCCGGCGGGTCGGGAAACAGTTCGTTGTTCCAGGTGTATCCTGTCCATCCGTGCGGCGTGTGCCAGTCCATATCAATCACCAGCACGTCGAGGGGAAAATCGTGGGCGGCAAAGGCAGCCGTCAGATCGCGCAACTCGCGCTCGCTGTAGGCGTAATAGCGTGACCACCAGGCCCCCAGGGCCCAGCGGGGAACGAGCGGCACGGAACCGCCGAAGCGGGCGTACTCGGCCAGCGCGCCCCGAAAGTCGTGGCCGTAGCCGAAGAAGTACCAGTCCTGGCGGGGCGAATCGGGGCGGGGTTGCACCCAGCCGGTCCGGGGATCGAAACGCACGGCGGCGCTATCATCGTGCAGCGCCCAGCCCGAGCGGGAGACCAGGCCCGGCTCGATGGCCGCCTGCCCGTGACAGCCATCGAGGGTGCGCCGGGCGCCGCGGAGGTTGAGCGGATCGGGCGCGCCGGGGGTCCAGCGGGCAAGGCTGCCGGCGACCGGCAGTTCCAGGCTGAGATTGGCGGCGGAATGCGGCCCGCGCAGCCCGACCCGCTGGAGGCGGAGCGCCCCGGTCTCGAGGGTCAGGGTCTCGCCGGACAGCGCGAGGTGGAATGGCGGCGCCGGCGCGCGGCGGGTAGGAAAGGCATAGGTCGCGCGGTCGTCGAAGGCGCCGTTGGGCGCCCATTCGATCCGGATCAGGCGCGGGGTGAGGACGGTAAAGCGCGTCTCGCCATGAACGACGCTGGCACGCGGATCGGCGAGCGGTTCCCCGCGCAGGCCCACACGGGCAAAAAACTCCTGGGTGGACACGGATACGAAAGCCTTTCTAGAGCACTGACCTGAATGCTTGATCCCCTGAGGACAGCGAGCCGTGTGGCTCACGGCGCTCGTGCCGCCATCGTTCAAGACTGGTTTGAAGAGCTGTTTTCCTGGGAGGGCTGCGTCCTCCCAGCCCCTCCCGTGGGCAGAGGTGACAGGGAACCCCGGGCCGGGTTCCCCACCCCTCCCTTCGCCCCTGGCGGCAACCACACGAGACCCGTCAACAAAAGTGTTTTCCTGGGAGGGCTGCGCCCTCCCGGACCCTCCCTTTCGGCAGAGACATCGTGGTGCAGGCGCGCCCGGAGATGCACGGCATGCTATGATACCGCGGAACGGAAGCCTGTGGAGTCGCGGCAAGGAGCACCGCCCATGGAGCGTCTGGTATACGTGGTGAGCGATCTGCACCTGGGGCCGGGCTGGCTGCCCAACGGTGAGCCTGACCCGCTGGAAGATTTTAGCGCCGATACCGACTTTGCCCGCTTTCTGGACACGATCGGCACGACCGGCAGCCCGGTGGAACTGGTCATCGCGGGCGATTTTCTGGAGTACTGCCAGACCTTGCCCGAGATCGGCCTGGCTTCGCCTGAGGATGATCTGGGCAGCACCGAGGCCGAATCCATCCGCCGTACCGACGTGATCCTGGGGCGTTTGCCGGGGATCGCCTCGGGGCACCCGGAGGTATTTGCGGCCCTGCGGCGGTTCATGGTCGAGGGCAACTCGATCACCATCATCGCGGGGAACCACGACATTGACCTGTTGTGGCCGGGGGTGTGGGCGCGGATGTTCGATGTGATCTACCCCCCCGGCGCGGCGGGCGACCTGCGCCGGGTCCACTACGCCTACACCGTGGGTGAAGGCTCACGCGGGCGCGTCCATATCGAGCACGGGCACGAGCACGACCGGGCCAACCGCTTCGGGGAGCGCATGGAGCACCCCTTCGGCATCGACCGGACGGGAACGCGCCGGCTGAAGCGCTGCTGGGGCACCCTGTTCGTGGACAAGGTATACAACCAACTGGAGCGGGAGCGCTGGTTCATCGACAACGTGAAGCCCATTCTGCGAGTGGTGAAACTGGGGCTACGGCACGACCCGATCTTCACCGCCACGGCGCTGGGCCTGGTGGCGCGCTTCCTGCTCACCAGCGGGCTGCCGCCGCTCCTGGGCGGGATCGAACTGGAGGCGGGAGCGGCGCCGGACGCCGAGACGATCGTGGCCGCGCTGGCCGATCCCGATCTGCGCGAGGTGCTCGAAATGCGGATCGCCGAGCCGGCATTTCGTGAGGAGTTCGAGCACACGGTGCAGGGAGCGGGGACGGGCGAACTGGCGCTGGCCCTGAGCGGCGCGGCGCCGCAACTGACCCTCGATGAGGCGGAGATTACCACCGGGGGCGAAGTCGTGCTTGGAGGGAGAGGCGGCGACGCCTTCCGCAATGCGGCGCGGGCCGTGCTGGAGGAGGACCCGCGTATAGGCGCCGTGGTGATGGGACATACGCACGGCCCGCTCGACGGCCTGGCCGACCCGCTTATCCTGAGTGACGGGCAAGAGGGGTACTACTTCAACAGTGGAACCTGGACCTTGCACCTCAAAGACGAGCAGCAGCGGAACTACACCTGGGCGGAGATCGCCGACGAAGCGAATTACACGGCGACCTATACCTATGTGCTTCTCGAACCCGACGGGCACGGCGGGTACCGTCCCCGGTTGGGCGAGTGGAAAGCATAGGGTGATAGCAGATTTGGGATTTCGGATTCTGGATTGTGGATTGGCCGAACAGGTCTCCTGGAATGGGATCGGCCTCCGGAGAAGCCGGTCTGGCCGTCGGGCGCTCCGGTTTGCGTATTGCTCCAGGGAGGATGGTCCGGGAGAGCATAGCTAGCCAGGCTCTCTTGCTCATCTTGTCCATTCGTGGCGCAGTCGCACGGGTCGTACCATCCCTGGCAGACAGAGTGGCGCTATGGTTTCACTACATCAGAGGGAGCAGCGATAATGAAGTACCGCAGGCTGGGCGATGCGGGGATAAAGGTCAGCGTGGTGGCGCTGGGAGGCTGGATCAACTTCGGCGAGGGCAAGGTCGCGCCAGAGGTGGCGCGGCGCGTGGTCGAGCGAGCCTACGAGCGGGGGATCAATTTCTTCGACCTGGCCGACATCTACGGCAAAGGTGAAGCCGAGTCGCAGATGGGCGCGATCCTGCGGCAGTTCCCGCGCCACACGCTGGTGATCGCCACCAAGGTCTTCTGGCCGATGAGCGACGATGTGAACGACCGGGGACTGTCGCGCAAACACATCTTCGAGAGCATTGATAAGAGCCTGCGGCGGCTCGGCGCCGACTACGTGGACATCTACTTCTGTCACCGTCCCGATCCCGAGACGCCGATTGAGGAAACCGCGCAGGCGATGCACGACCTGGTGCGCATGGGCAAGGTGTTGTACTGGGGCACTTCGGAGTGGAGCGCGGCCGAGATCGTCGAAGCGCACGCGATCTGCGAGCGCCATGGCTGGGCGAAGCCGAAGGTGGAACAGCCGCAGTATTCCATGCTCTGGCGCGAGCGGGTGGAGCGCGAGATCGCCCCGGTGACGCACCGCCGGGGGATCGGCCTGGTGGTCTGGTCGCCCCTGGCGATGGGCATGCTGACGGGCAAGTACGACGAAGGGGTTCCGGCGGATGCGCGCTTCGGACGCGAGGACTGGGCGCGGGAGCGCTACCTGACCGCGGCGAACGCGGAGCGGGTGCGCCGCCTGAAGCCAATCGCGGAGCAGTTGGGCATCTCGCGGGCGCAACTGGCGCTCGCGTGGGCGCTGCGGGGGCCGGAGGTCAGCAGCGTGATCATCGGGGCCACGCGGCCCGAGCAGATCGACGAGAACGTCGGCGCGGCAGAGGTTGCCCTGAGCGGGGAGGTGCTGGAAGCGATCGAGGAGGCGCTGGCGTAACTATATTTTGGATTTCGGATTTTGGATTTACGTATCTGTCGCCCCAATGCGACGAAAAGGAACACGTATAGGGAATGTGTCAGATCGGAAGGCCAGACGGCCAGGCCGGCTTGAAACCAGGTCTACAAAACCATCAGGCGGAGGCGGCGAGGGCCAGGAGCAGTAGCGCCTGCATGCCGCGACCGAGATTGGCCGGCTGAATGTACTCATCGTGGCGGTGGGCATTGCCGCCATCGGTCAGACCGATGCAGACCGCCGGAATGCCCTCGCTGAGGGGGATATTCGCATCGGTGCTGCTCTGCTGGAAACTGACCGTCGCCCCCACCGACTGAAACGCGGCCACGGCCGCCTGCACCAGCGGATGGTCGCGGTCAATCGCGCCGGAGGGGCGATTGCCGACCGTCTGGACGCGCACCTGCACATCGGGATGATCGCCAGCGGCAGCGGCGACCAGCCGATCCACCTGGGCGAGCAGGTGGTCGAGGGCGGCAGCACTGACCGAGCGCATATCGAGGAGCATACTGGCAGATTCAGCGATCGAATTGACCGACGTGCCGCCCTCGATGACGCCGATATTGTAGGTGGTGCGGGGTGTGCGGGGCACCTGAATGTCGATGATGCGCGCGGCAAGCCGCACGAGGGCATGGATGGCGCTCGGGGTGCCATAGTTCCCCCAGGAGTGCCCGCCGGGGGCGCTCACCTCGATACGATAGCGGCGCACGCCGATGGCCTGATGGTGGAGGGTGCCGAAATCGCAGCCCTCAAGGACGATAACGGCGCCAATGCGATCCCTGAGGCGGTTGACGGCGGCCCTGATCCCCCGCAGATCGCCGAGACCCTCCTCACCGACATTGGCAACGAACCAGATATCGCCGCTATTGGGCAGATCGTGGCGCTGCAGGGCCTGCGCGAGATGGATGAGACCGGCCACGCCGATGCTGTTGTCGCCGAGGCCGGGTCCGTAGACCCGATCGCCTTCGTAGCGCAGGCGCAGATCGGTTTCGCGGGGAAAGACCGTATCCAGGTGCGCCGAAATGAGCACAGCGGGGCGGGGGGCGCGGCCAGGACGGCGGGCATAGACATTGCCGATCGCATCACTGGCGACATCGCTCAGGCCCAGGGCTCGCAAGCGATCCAGCACCAGCGCCGCGCGCTCGCCCTCATCGAACGTCGGCGCGGGCACCTGCTGGACGGCAATGGCAGTTTCGAGCACGGGCCGGTAATCGGCCAGTTCGGACAGGGCGCGCCGCACGGCGGGTACATCGCGCCATCGCAGGATCTCCATAAGCACCTGGCAGACTAAGACACGGTTCACACCTGCTTAACGCTGTAGGCCCACCTCCACATGTCCACATCCTCTCGGGAGGTGGGAAAGTATGGAGGTGCCGAGTCGAACGCCACAAGCGAGTTTGCAACATTCCCAGGGAATATTCAAGAGTCGGGCATTACGCCTTGACGATCCCTCCTCCTGCCACATACCGATCCGCAGCGCCGTGGCGGTGGAGGTTATACAATTATGGCACAGATGTAAGTGCAATACTTTTCACGTAAGGACCGGCGCAGGTTGCCGAAGCTCCAGCACCGCCGCTGCGTGGGGCGGCAGGAGGATGGGTGGGACTTCCAGC
>DAOUDA010000160.1:0-37399 GCA_034431835.1 Chloroflexaceae bacterium
ACGGCGCCGGCGCCGTCCCGGGCGTGGGGCCGTGAAAGACGGCCCTGGCGCCGGGCAGATCGGCCACCCACGCTGGCGGCGCGGCGGTGATCCCGCGCAGCACGGCCACGCCCTGCCGGGCCGGGGCGCACCGGGGGTCGAGGGCCAGGGCCCGTTCCAGGCAGTAACGTTGTTCCGCCGGATCATCAACCGCTCCTGAGAGCCAGAGCCAGGCCCTGGCGTCGCCGGGGTCGGCGCGCAGCACGGCGATCAGGCTCGCGCGGGCCCGATCGCGCTCACCGCGTCGCAGGGCCGCGATCCCCTCCTTGAGCGACTCCTCAGGCAGCATGGGCCATGTGGGTGCAACCTGGAAGGTTGCGCTACGACATTCTCCCGGCGGGGGCGCGGGGAAACCTGGTTTGCCCGTCCTTGTCCCACCTCTGGGAGACGGTGCTACCCTGTGGAACGATGTAAAGATAGATCAGCAATCCTATCAGGGTTGCTATGTTCACCCAGGCCACCACTTCCGGCAACGCGCTGTCGCGGATCAGCGGCATGAGATCCGGCGTGAAGCTGCCAATGGCGCCAAAGATGTTGATCGTCGCGTTGACCACCAGCACCGCGTAAGGCAGCAGCAGGCGCGGATCGACGGCGGAGGCCAGGAGGAGGAAGGGCAGGGCAAAGAAGGCGTAGCGTTCGTGGATCTGCGTCGGCAGGGTGAAAAAGGCCAGCCCCAGCGCCGCCGCGCCCACCAGGTAGGTATGCGGATGGGGATGGCGCAGCACGGCCAGCATCACCAGCAGCGCCGCCGCGCCGACGAGCAGAAAGCCCAGGGTGCGATAACTCATCCCCGCCCACTCCGTCAGGTCAGAGACGCGCTGATCGCCGACCACCAGCCACCACAGGTTGTAGGCCCGGTTGGTCACCTGCGGGAAGCGGCCGACCGATCCCACCACGGTCTGGTACAGACCCGGTCCTTCACCGAGCAGCACCAGCGGCGTGCTGAGGGCGACGATCAGGATAAGGGCGATCACCACGCCCTCGACGAAGCTGCGGGGGCCGTAGCGCCGCAGGGTGGCCGCGTAGATCAGCGGCGCCAGTACGATCGCCTGGGCCTTGATCAGCAGCCCCGTGGCCCAGGCCAGCCAGCTCCCGCGCCCCTGCCAGCGGTCGAGCCAGATGACCGCCGCCGCCATCGGCAGGGTCAGCAACACGTCCACCTGACCCCACCAGGCCACGTTGATCCACACCGGCGGCGCCACGATATAGAGCGCGCCGAACAGCGCCGCGCGCGCCACGCCGCCGTGCCGGCGCGCCCAGTGGTAGATCAGCGCCACGCTGAACAGTAAGGCCACCAGGCTGGGCAGTTTGACGATGACGCGGGTGACCGCCGGCAGCGGATCGTAGTATGTGCCGCCCAGGAGCGATACCAGCGGGCCGAGCAGCCAGAGCGTGGCCAGGTTGATGGGCAGGTAGTCGCACCCGTAGTACGAGAGATCGGCGAAGCGGCCCTCCATCATGAAGCCCATCCAGCGCGCCGACAGCTCCAGATCGCCCACCGGGTCGGGCGCCGTGAGCCAGGGCAGGCAACAGGCCAGGGCCAGCGCCAGCAACCCGCCGAGCGTCAGCGTATCCTGGCGGCTCCAGGCAAGCGGCGGCCAGATCGGCGGCGGCAGGGGCGGCCAGAAGCGCCCGATCAGCAGGGCGCCGACGGCGCCGGTTCCGCCGAGGAGCAGCAGGTTGCCGAGGAGGGCGTAGCGCCAGGCCCCGGCGGCCTGCCAGGCGCAGGCGGCGATCTCCAGGCCGAGCACCCCGGCGGCGGCCCACGGCGCGGAAAGCCCGGCGCGGCGCAGGAGCGCGTACCAGCTCACCGTGGCGAAGAGGAGCGCGGCAAAGAGAACCGCTGGCGGGCGGTCCTGGCCGCCAACCAGCAGGCTCTGCACCACCACGCCTAGCTGGCGTCCCTTGATCTCAAAAGGTGGCGAGCGGAGGACGAGGGTCAGCCGTTCGCCAGGGTGCGGCGGCAGCAACACGTAGTACTTGCGGAGGCCCGGCTGCACGACAAAATGCTGTGACAGGCCGCGCGCGGCAAGTTCGAGGCGCGTCGGGCCATCGATCCCGCTGGAGAGACGCATGCGCAGGACCAGGCGCCCGCCGGGATTGGGCGGTTGCAGCACCCCTTCCCCCATGGTCCAGCGAAAGAAGCCCGGCCGATCGGCCAGGGCTTCAACCGCGTGCAACCCGGAGGTGGGCAGCATCGCGGGCAGGGCCATCACATCGAAGGCGGCGCTGCGCTGGCCAGAATAGACCAGGCCGAGGCCGAAGAAGGCGGTCGTCAGAACGAGGAGCAGGGCGATCAGGTCGGCGACAATTCTACGCATAGCGCCGGCCATTATACCAGTTCATGCCGGAGGGGCGAAAGATCTTTCGCCCCTCCCGCCGGGATCGGTGCGACGTCCGCTGGAGGCGGTGGGTTGGGGGCGGCCACGCCGCCCCCGGGTGGTTGTTTTGCGTTGCCAACGAACAACCTGGAGGTTGAGGCTGTCACCAGAACCTCATACCAATTCCTGTTGAACACGCTGCACGCACATTATCGCCAGCCCCCACCGGGACGCCACATACGCCATCCAAAATTCAAAATCCAAAATCCAAAATCCCATTAATCCCCCACGGCGACGACGCGAGCCATCCGCGGCTGCCGCGGATAGCCGCGTCGGCGCAGGTTGCCCGTCGGGCGCATCACCAGCGGCGCGACCCGCGGTGGGCGGGCGGCCACGGCGGCCGGCGCCGGCTCCACCAGCGACGTGAGGTGTGGCTGGTAGCCGAGCAGCCGGGTGATCGTCGCCTGATCCTGCTGGGGCACGTAGCGCGAGACGAGCCGGCCCTCGCGCTCGGTGACGATGACCCGCGCCGGTTCGGGGCTCAGGCAGTGGTGCGCCCCGCCGCGCCCCGAGATCATCTGCTGGTAGGCGCCCACCCCAAAGATCGCCAGCACCAGGCCCGCGCCGGTGTCGGGCAACATCAGCGGCGCGCGGTCGGGGCGCGGGTAGACATCATCGCTGTCGCAGGTGCGGCGCCCCCCCAGCCGCACCGGGCGCGCCGGGCGCTCCCAGTCGCTCAACGGCAGGATCACGAACTCTTGCCCGTCAACCAGCAGCGAGTCTGGCAGGGTGACCATCAGGCTGCCGTTGACCAGGTACCAGTCGGGCGCGCCCGGCTGGCCCCGCTTCACCGCGCCGACCTCGAGCAACACGACGCTGTGGGTCGCCACGGTGTAGCGTCCGAACTCGCCGATCAGATCCGGCATGGGCACGCCATGGGCGGCGCAGGTATCGCGAATGGTGACCATCAGCCGGGTCAAAAAGCCCTCGTAATCGAAGCTGAACCCCAGGCGGTAGCCCGACGTCGGCATCCCCCCGCCGAAGTTGAAGTAGTGCAGCGTGGGGGTGACGCGCCGCAGGCGCGCGTAGTTCTCCACCGACTCGCGCAGGGTTGCCAGGAAGTGGGCCTCATCTTCTACCTGGCTGCCGATCATGGCGTGGTAGAGCACCAGTTGATGCCTGCTGCCGGCGATACGCGCGGCGGCCCGTTCGATCTCCTCGGCGGTCAGGCCAAACCGATCGTTGCCCGGATGGGTCCCGTCGCGGTTGCCCGCGGCGCGTTCGCGCACCCCGAATTGCAGTGGCGCCGGCGTGTCAATGAGCGCCTCCAGTTCGTCCAGATCGTCGAGCACCGGGATCACGTTCACGCAGCCCGCCTGGCGCAGGTCGCGGATCGCCTCCAGGTAGCCCGCTTCCTTCGAGCCGTTGCAGAAGATCAGCCGGTCGTGGGGAAGCAACCCCTGCCGAAACAGTCCATGGGCGATCACCACATCAGCCGCGGCGGACGTCTCGTAGTGCGCGCCGGCTTGCAGCGCCGTTTGCACCGCCTCGGCGGCGAAGTTGGCCTTGGTGGCGTAGGCGTAGAGAAAGCGCCCCGCATACTCGGCGCGCCGCCGCGCCCCCTCGGCCCAGTGCCGCATGCGGGCGATCTGGGTGCTGATCTGCGGGGTGTACACGACCTCCAGGGGAGCGCCGTGGCTCCGCGCCAACTCGGACAGGTTCAACCGGCCGCCCAGCATCAACTCGCCGCCCTCGCGGCTCAAAAAGTCGGTCAGTTGGCCCTCACCCGTAAAACCGAAGTGGTCCCGCATGTAGTCGGCGTAGGTTTGCTGCTTCACGTTATATCGATCCCTCCCAGGTATGATGCAATCTTCCAGGGAAACGGGGTTTCCCCGAACCCTTCCGGGCCGTCCGGCAGGGGCGCGGGGAAACCCCGTTTCCCCGCGCCCTTTCGGGCCGTCTGGCGGGAGCGTGGGGAACCGGGGTTTCCCCAGCCTCCTCCGACCGGCCCCGGGGCGCCGGGCGCTCCCGCATCCCACGACGGTGATCGAACCGCACGGTCAGATCACCGCCCCGAGGGGGGCGGCATCGCGCTCATGCGCGCACGGACTCAAACCGTGAGGGGCATCCTCACAGTCCGACTGGAACAGGCGGTGGTGCGCTGCGCTGGGGGATCAAAAAAGCCCTTGCCGAGGCAGGGGCTTGCGGGGAACCAGAGGGGAACGACGCGCGAGGCGTCACTATCCAGAGGCAGGCCAATGAGACGCCTGCCCGGCCGCAAGCCGCATGGCGATACTGTTCGCAATGCGCAGCGCAGGTGCGCGCAGTTGTTGGCAGACGTCCATAAAACCTCACAAAAGCCCGCCCGGCGCCATCAGAAAGAGAGGGGGTCAACAGCGACCGCCGTGATGACGACATCCGTTTCGTGTTCGGTGTTGCGTGTTGCGCTGTGCCGGGTGCCTTCCCGGAACGCGAAACCCGTCACCAAAACGTAACGGGGGGCGCGAGTACCATGGCTGATTGGCTCAACCGAGGGTGCATTATACACCCCCTGTCCGCGAGCGTCAATATGCGTTTTCTTGCTTTCCGGTGAGAAAATTGACAACCGTTCGCAGAATGATCTTGATGTCGAACAGCAGCGACCAGTTTTCAATGTAGTACAGATCGTAGCGCGTGCGTTCCTCGATGCTGGTGTCGCCGCGCAGCCCGTTGACCTGGGCCCAGCCGGTCAGGCCAGCTTTCTCTTTGTGGCGGCGCATGTAGCGGGGGATCTGCTGGCTGAACTGCTCGACCCAGCGCGGCTGTTCAGGGCGCGGGCCCACGATGCTCATCTCGCCGAGCAGCACGTTGATCAACTGGGGCAATTCATCGAGACTGGTGCGGCGCAAGAAGCGCCCCACCCGCGTGACGCGGGGATCGTTGGGCGTGGTCCAGGCGCCGAGTTGCTCGGCGTCCACGCGCATGGTGCGAAACTTGATCATCCAGAAGGGTTGCCGGTCCATCCCCACCCGTTCCTGGAGGAAGAACACCGGTCCGGGTGACTCCAGGCGGATGGCCAGGGCGATCAGCAGCAGCACCGGGGCGCCGAGCAGCAGCACGGTGGTCGCCACCACGATGTCCAGGGCGCGCTTGAGGGCCCGGTTCCAGGGGTTGTCGAGGGCGGCATTCTTGACCGACACCAGCGGCAGGTCGCTCAGGTCGCCGATCGAAATATCATTGTTGGTGATCAGTTGGAAGGTGTCGGGATAGACCTTGATCTCGACCGACTCGTCGTCGGCCAGGCTGATGATCTCCAGCAGGTCCTGGGTGGAGCGCCCCGAGAGGGCGATGATCACCTCGTCGGCCTGGGTGGCCCGCACCACCCGCCCGAGCTGGCTGGTGCGTCCGAGGACGGGCAGGCCCTCGACTTCGCTGCCGACCGGCGCCGTATCGCTCACGAAGCCCTGCACACGATAGCCCAGGGCCGGGCGGCGGCGAATGGTGCGCCAGACGAGTTGCCCCGGCTCGCGGGCCCCGACCAGCACCACCCGGCGGGTGTCGATGCCGTGGCGGCGCAGCCAGTACACCACGCCGCGGTGCAGGCCGCGGAGCAGCACCGCCGTGCCAATGGCGATCGCCCAGCTCCACACCAGCACGTCGCGGCTGATCGGTAGATCCTGGCCGCCCAGTTGGGGGAGCAGGGTGTTGATCACGATCCCCGCCACGGCCACCAGCGACACCGCCGTAACCACTTTGAAGGCCTCGTCAACCCGCGAGGCGCCCCGGCGCATCTCGTAGAGACCATTGGCGGCGAAGATGACCAGCGCGGTCAGGTTGAAGAGCAAGGCGAAGCGCGCCACGTCCATGGGGTTGGAAGGCAGGCGGTCGCCGGCGGCCTCGATCGTCGAGCGAAAATAGAGGAACACGCCCACGACCGCGCCGTTGAGCGCCACCAGGTCGCAGAGGATCAGCCCGAGGCGCAGTAACGCGCGCCAGGTGCGGGGCCGCAGGGCCGGGCGCGCCCTAACCGACTCGGCGCGCCGCCGGGGGGAGGAGGAGATTACGGCCAAGCGCCAGCAACTCCTTTGCGGTAATGCCGGTCTCAATCAGCGCGTTGAGCGGGGCCGGCGTCATCGCGCGATAGTGCTTCCGATGAAAGATGCGCATCGCGTCGTAAAAGGCGCGGATGGACGGAATGGGCCGCCGGCTGCTCGCGGCGCGTTTGTAGTGGTACACCACCACCTGCGGGTAGTAGACGATCCGCCAGCCGTACTGCTTGATGCGGTAGGCCCAGTCCAGATCCTCGCCGTACATGAAAAATTGCTCGTCCAGCAAGCCCACTTCGCGGATCACGCCCTCGCGCAGCAGCATGCAGGCCCCTACCACCGCGTCCACGTCCGTCTCCACATCCGGGTCCAGGTAGGTCAGGTTGTAGCGAGCGAAGCGCGGGTGGCGCGGAAAGAGCCGCGCCAGCCCCGCCATGCGGTAGAACGCGACTTCGGGGCTGGGAAAGCTGCGCCGGCAGGCCAGATCGAGCGAGCCGTCGGGTAGGAGCAGTTTTGGGCCAACCACGCCCACATCCGGGTGGCGCTCCAGGTACTCCACCAGCCCATCGAGCGCCCCGGGCGGCACGATGGTGTCGTTGTTGAGCAGGAGCACGTAACGTACCCGTGGGCCGGCGAGAATGGCCCGCAGGGCCAGGTTGTTCCCGTAGGCAAACCCGCCGTTCACCGGGCTGACGATCAATTGAGCCTGCGGAAAGCGCGTCCGCACCATCTCCGCGCTGCCATCGGTCGAGGCGTTGTCCACCACCCAGACCGTCAGCGCGCAGCGCGTCGGCGCGGCATAGATCGACTCCAGGCAATCCGCCAGCAGATCGGCGCGATTGTAGTTTAGAATCACGACGGCGAGGCTCGACATGGCTCCTCCGGGCGGCCTGGCCCGCGTCGTCTGGTCTCCACGGGCAGTATACCACACGCCTGCGCAGCCCTTGCTGACGCCTGTCTGAGGCGCTTATGCTATGAAGGAACACGCCTATGCCATCCCCATTTCCAGGCATGGACCCCTGCCTCGAAGGCTATCTCTGGCCCGATGTGCATAACGCCCTGGCGGCCAAGATCCGGCAGGTGTTGACCCCCCTCCTGCGTCCGCGCTATACGGCGCGTCTGAGCGTCTACGTCGTCGAGGATACCACGCCCGAAAGCGAGCTGGGGGTGATGTACCCCCATGTTGAGGTCATGCGCGCGCAGCGTCCGGCGGAGACCAGCGCCACTGCGACCGAGCCGCTGCGCCGCGAGGCCCGGACGACTACCCCGGCTGCCGTGACCATCCCGATGCTCCTGCCGGTCGAGGTGCAGATCCCCAATGTCGAGATCCGCGATACGGCCCGCAATCAACTGGTGACGTCAATCGAGATCATCTCCCCGGTGAACAAGCGTGAACCGGGTCTGAGCGCCTATCGCCGCAAGCGCCAGCGTCTCTATCAGGCCGGCGTGCATCTGCTCGAACTCGATCTGCTGCGGCGCGGCATGCGTCCCATCTTTCATGCAACGCTGCCAGAGACGCCTTACCTTATCGCCCTGACACGCGCGCAGACCGCCACGACCGACGTGTGGCCCCTGCGCCTGCAAGATCCTCTGCCCATCGTTCCCGTTCCGCTCCTGCCCCCTGACGACGACGTGGTGCTGGATCTGGGTCTGGCGCTGCGCGAGGTCTACGATGAAGCAGCCTACGATCTCTCGATTGATTATCAACAGGACCCTCCACCGCCGCCGCTTTCAGCGGAAGAGCGGACCTGGCTCAACCAGGTGCGACAGGGGATGTGAACCGACGGGCGACCGGGTTTGCGTGCCGGCGCTGCGCGCCGATCCGCGCGAACCGTTATAATGGCGGCGATTACGTGCTGACCACAGACGCTCCCGTTGCAGCGGATCGATCGGGACGTTCCGTCGTTGGACGCCGGGTGTATGAACAGTGTTCCCATCGGCATCGTCGAGGTGGGTACCTATGTGCCGGCCTCCTACATCACCGCGGCGGAGATCGCCCGCCGCAGCGGCATTCCCGAAGAGGTGCTGATCACCAGATTCGGGATTGAGCGCAAGCCCGTACCCGGGCCCGACGACCATACCAACGCCATGGCCCTTCGTGCCGCCCGCGACGCCCTGGAGCGCTCCGGCACGCGCCCCGAGGACATCGACGTCGTGCTCTGCACCACCGAGGAATGGAAGGAGTACCCGCTCTGGACGGCGGGGATCAAGCTGGCCCACGACCTCGGCGCCCGCCGCGCCTGGGCTATGGATGTCCAACTGCGCTGCGGCACCACCATCGCCGCGTTGCAACTGGCCCGCGGGCTGATCGTCGCCGACCCGGGTGTGGAGACGGTGTTGATCGCCGGCGGCTACCGCAACGGCGACCTGGTGGATTATGCCAATCCCCGCTCGCGCTTCCTGATCGGGCTGAGTTGCGGCGGCGGCGCGCTCATCCTGCGCCGGGGCCACCCGCGCAACCACCTGCTGGGCATCAGCATCATCACCGATGGGTCCTTCTCCCTCGATGTGATCGTGCCCGCCGGCGGCACCGTCGAGCCGCTGACCCCCGAGGCGCTCGCGGCGCGCCGCAACTGTATTGATGTGCCCGATCCCGAAGGTATGAAGCGGCGCCTGGATGCGGTTTCCATGCCCAACTTCCTGGCCGTCATTGACGAGGCGCTCGCCCGCAGCGGCAGGACCCGCGCCGACATTGGCTATCTCAACCTGCTGCACATGAAACGCTCCGCCCACCGGGCCATCCTGGAGGTCCTGGGGCTGCGCGAGGACCAGAGTTGCTACCTGAGCGACCTCGGGCACGTCGGCCAGCAGGACCAGATGTTTCTGATCCGCCGTGGCCTGGAGCTTGGCCGTCTGCGCGATGGTGATCTGATGGTGATGGCCGCCGCGGGCATCGGTTACGCCTGGGCCGCCGCCTGCGTGGCCTGGGGCGAGCCCCGCAGGGGCTGAGTATTGCCGGACCGGAAGGTCTGGCAGAACAGCGCTTTCCCTTTCCCCAACCCTCCCCCGCCGGGGGAGGACGTCCGGCGCCTCCCTCCAACGGGGAGAGGCTGGGAAGGGTGCGGAAAGGCAAGGAACATCCGGCGGAATGCCGACGCTGAACAAGGGCCTGACACAGGAACGCGCCTATGGAAATGTATCTCGGTGACTGGCTCGGCCGGCGCGCCCGGCTGACCCCTGACAGGACCGCCCTCTACGATGCCGAATGCGGCATGCGACCGATCACCTACGCCGTCTGGGATGCCCAGGCCACCCGCGCGGCGGCGCTGCTGCGGCGCCTCGGCGTGGCCCGTGGCGAACGGGTGGCCGTGCTGGCCTACAACTCGGTCGCCTTTCTCGATCTGTGGTTCGCCTGCGGGAAAATCGGCGCGATTATGCAGCCCCTCAACTGGCGGCTCACCCCCGCCGAACTGGCTGCCCTGGTCGCCGATGGCACTCCCAGCGTCTTCGTGTATGGCCCCGAATTCGCCCCGCTGATCGCCGACCTGCGCCCGCAGGCGCCCTCGGTGCGCGTCTGGATGGCCTTCGACGCCGCCACCCGCGCCGCGGAGAGCGATGTCGTTTTCGATGAACGCGATGCCTGCGATGAACCCGTGCCTCCGCTTGCCCTGAGCTGGGACGACCCCTGGGTGATCTGCTACACCGGCGGCACCACCGGCACGCCCAAAGGGGCCGTGCTCACCCACGGGAACGTCGCCTGGAACGCCGTGAACACCGTGGCGAGCTGGGGCCTCGACGCTCGCGATGTCGCCATCCTCAACGCGCCCCTGTTTCACACCGGCGGGCTGAATGTCTTCACCGCGCCCCTGGTGCTCGTCGGCGGGGCCTCGGTCGTCTGCAAAGGTTTTCAGGTTGACCAGGTGTTCGATCTGGTCAACGCGGGGGTGGTGACCCTCTTCTTCGGCGTGCCGACCATGTTTATCGCCCTGCAACAGCACCCCCGCTGGCCAGAGGTTGATTTCTCGCGGCTCAAATTGGTGATCAGCGGCGGCGCGCCCTGCCCCATGCCCGTCTTCGAGGAGTTCTGGCGCCGGGGCGTGGATTTCAAGACCGGCTACGGTCTGACCGAGGCCGGTCCCAACACCTTCTGGCTGCCGCCCGAAGACGTGCGCCGCAAGCCGGGCGCGGTGGGCCATCCGCTGATGTTCATTGACCTCAAACTGGTCGATGCCGAGGGTCACGAGGTGGGACCGGGCACGGTGGGCGAATTGCTCATCCGCGGGCCGCACGTCTGCGCGGGCTACTGGGGCCGCCCCGCCGAGACGGCCAGGGCCTTCACCACCGATGGCTGGCTGCGCACCGGCGATCTGGCCGTGCGCGATGAAGAAGGGTACTACACCATCGTTGGCCGGCTGAAAGATGTGATCATCTCCGGCGGTGAGAACATCTATCCCGCCGAGGTGGAGAGCGTGCTGGCCGCCCACCCCGCGGTGGCCGAAGTGGCGCTCATCGCCGCCCCTGACCCTAAATGGGGCGAAGTGGGCTGGGCCGTGGTGGCGCCCCGTCCCGGCCATCCGCTCGACACCGACGGCCTGCTGGCCTTCGCCGGGGAGCGGCTCGCCCGCTACAAGCTCCCGCGCCGGGTCATCTGGGCCGAAGCGCTGCCCAAAACCGCCGCGGGCAAGATCGACAAGCAGGCCCTGGTTCGCGCCTATGTCACCTCACCACAGGAGGAACGCGCATGAGTACGATTCCCTTGCTGCCCGGCATCACCTCGCAAATGGTTGACACGCCGCGCCTGCGCCAGCACGTGCGCTTCAGCGGCCCCGAAGACGGCGTTCCCGTGATCTTCATCCACGGGAACAACTCCTCGGCGACGTTCTGGGAAGAGACCATGCTGGCCCTGCCCGCCGGCTTTCGGGGCATCGCCCCCGACCTGCGCGGCTACGGCGATACCGAGTTCAAACCGGTGGACGCCACGCGCGGTTGCGATGATTTTGCCGATGACGTGCTGGCCCTCGCCGATACCCTGGGCATCGGGCGCTTCCACGTGGTCGGCCATTCCCTCGGCGGCGTGGTGGCGTGGGCCTTGCTGGCCAGCGCACCCGAGCGCCTGATTACCGTCACCCTGGCCGCTCCCGGCTCGCCCTACGGCTTTGGCGGCACCAAAGATGTGGACGGCACGCCCATCTGGCCCGACTTCGCCGGTTCCGGCGCGGGCCTGGTGAGCCAGGAGTTCGCCCAGCGCGAGGCCGCCCAGGACCGCAGCGAGGAGAATCCCCAGTCCGCGCCCCGGGTGGTGATGAACACCTACTACTGGAAGCCGCCCTTCCGCCCCGCCCGCGAAGAAGAGTTGCTCTCCGGCCTGCTGAGCATCAAGGTGCGCCCGGACCACCATCCGGGCGACCTGACGCCCAGCGAGAACTGGCCGGGCGTCGCCCCCGGCGTGCTGGGGCCGAATAACGCCCTTTCGCCGAAGTACCTTGGCGCGATGCCCGGGCGCATCCTGGCCGCGGCCGTCAAGCCGCCTATCCTCTGGGTCCACGGCGCCGATGACCAGATTGTGTCGGACGCGAGCCTGTTCGACGTCGGCACCCTGGGCAAACTTGGCGTGCTGCCCAACTGGCCCGGCGAGGAGGTCTATCCCCCGCAGCCGATGGTCGGACAGATCCGCCGCTTTCTGGAGCGCTATGAGGCCGCCGGGGGCCGCTTCCGCGAGGTGCAACTCGCCGACTGCGGCCATACGCCTTACCTGGAGAAGCCGGAGGAGTTCAACGCGGCCTTTCATACCCATTTGCAGGGCGCGTGACCGCGCCCTTGCCCACGGGCGGGTGTGGGAGAACGCCCGGTGTCCCCAAACTGGTTGAAGGGGTATGGGGAAACCAGGTTTCCTCATGCCCCTGCCCGCGGAGAGGGTGTGGGAGAACGCCCGGCGTCCCCAGGCTGGTTGAAGGGCTATGGGGAAATCGAGTTTCCCCATACCGCCGCCTTCGGGGCGAGTGAGGGGGGCGTCGCCTTCCCAGGAAAGCTCTATGCCGCCATGGTGCGGCGAAGCCGCAGGGGTCCGACAGGAAACGTCGCGCTGTAGTAATGCCCAGGAGGAAAACCCGATGACAACGATGTCGTATCGCCGGATGTTCGCGCTGCTGCTCGTCCTGGCGCTGCTCGTCACGTCGGTGCTGGCCGGCGCCCGGCCCGCCCGCGCCGTAACCTGCCCGACCAACGAGGAACTGCCCGTCCCCGGCGCCGAGATGCAGAAGATCACCTGTGTGGAGGATCTCAGCGTCGCTGCCCTGCTGCCCCTCGGTCTGACCGTCGCCACGGACTGGTTCGGCCTCAACGCGACCGGTACGGTTAATCCCACGGCCGGTCCGGGTATCCAGATCGACGGCTACTTCCCCGACACGCCCCCGCCGGCGCCCTACGCCCCCAACTCCTTCAACGGCTGGAACCACGATGCCCAGTTCGTCATCTGCCTGCCGGAAAACTGGAACGGCAAACTGGTCATCGCCCCCTCGCCCGGTAATCGGCGCCAGTACTCCAGCGACTTTATCATCAGCGATTATGTGCTGGCGAAGGGCTATGCCTACGCCTCAACCGACAAGGGCAACGTTGACGCGAGCTTTTACCTCGACGGCGAGCGGCCCGGCGACGCCATCGCCGAGTAGCACCGTCGCGTGGGCGAACTCACCCGGGCCGTCCGCGAGGTCATCCACTGCCACTACGGTCGCTATCCCGAACGCACCTACCTCTTCGGCATCTCCAACGGCGGCTACCAGGTGCGTTACGCCCTCGAACGCGACCCGCGGCTCTACGATGGCGGCGTGGACTGGGAGGGCACGCTCTTTACCCGCGATGGTCCCAACCTCTTCACCTACCTGCCGACGGCCCTGGCCCAGTTCCCGATCTACGCCAATCCCGCCAGCACCCCCGAGCAGGTCGAAGCCGCGCGCCAGGCGATGCTCGCCGCCGGCTTCGCGCCCGGCTCCGAGTTCCTCTGGCCGGTGCACAATCAGGTTTACTGGGGACTGACGCAGCGCATTTACCGCCTGGAGTTCGACCCCGATTACACTGGCCTCGATGCCGAGTATGACTATGCCAGCCGGCCCGCGGAGGTCAAGGATGCCGTTGGGCGCGTCTCCCTGACGGGGCGCATCCGGCGGCCAATGATTACGGTGCACGGCACCCTTGACTCGCTCTTGCCCCCCGCGACCAATGCGGACCCCTACGTGGAGTTGATCCCTCCTGGGCGACGCAAACGTCTGCATCGTTACTACCTGGTGGAGAACGGCAACCACGTGGATGGCTTCCTGCGCGGCTTCGACATCGCCGGTCTGCCGATCTTCCCTGATGATCTGGAGCCGCTGCTGCCCTGCGCCCGCGCTGCCTTCGAGGCCCTGGAGCAGTGGGTCGAGGGCCACGTCAGCCCGCCTGCCAGCGGTCTGATCACCCGCGATAAGGTTGATCTGAATAGCTGCCAGTTGCCGTAGGTTTTACCTCGGTCGTGCACCGGGGGTGAGAGGGCGCCTGGCGCCCCGAGCCGGTTTAAGGGGCATGGGGAAACCAGGGTTCCCCATGCCTTTGCCCGCCGCAGGGCGAAGCCCTCTCAGGCGGGGAGTCGCCCGTCGTTCCGTGTTTGACAGCCCGTCGCCATGCAACCTATAATTACCAACGATCACCTAGATTTGGTAAGGTTCGTATGGGCGACGACACGCACTATCTCTCCCTCTCCGCCGCCAGCAAGCTCCTCGGCGTTCACAGCACGACGCTGCGGCGCTGGGCCGACGATGGGGCGGTGCCGGTGTATGTCACGCCAGGGGGCCACCGGCGCTTTGCCCGCAAGGACATCGAGGCCCTGGCGGCGCGCCGGCCCATCAGCGCCCACGCCCTGGGCAGCGCCTGGGCCGCTCGGGCCCTGGCCCAGACGCGCAACGACCTCGCCGCGCCGGCGGCCCGTCCGGCCTGGCTGGCCAGCATCAGCGATGAAGAGCGCGCCGCCTGGCGCCGCATCGGCCAGCAACTGATGGGGGTGGTGCTCCACTACATCAACAGCCCGCGCGACGATGATGACCTGCTCGCCGAGGCGCGGCGCATCGGCGGCGAATACGCCGCCCGCGCCCGGCAGGCGGGTATGCCCCTCACCGCCGCCCTTGAAGCCGCGCTGTTCTTCCGCGATTCGCTGGTGGAGTCGGCGATGGGCCTGCCCGAAGAGGCCCACCTGCGCCCCGAGGCCAGCGCGCGCCTCCTGCGCCGCATCAGCCGCGTCGCCAATGAGGTGCACCTCGCCGTCGCCGCTGCGTACGAACAGTCGCCTTGAGGTGAACAGAGGCCCGGGCGGGAGGGTCGGGGAGGGTGTAACCCTCCCAGGAACTTTCATCCCGTGAGTGGGCGTGGCCGCCCGTCCCGGGGCGGAAGGGTCGGGGCCGGCGCGGCCCTCTCAGGAAAAACCTTTCGTAGTCGGGGTTGGGGCGCATAAGCCCCAACCAGCAGCCTGGAGAGTCACCGTGGAGACCAACCCCTCTGAGCGTTTCAGCCTCTGGCGAACGATGCGCCTCGGGACCTTTCACATCGGCTCGTCGTTCGTTGACTTGCTGACGTCGGGCGTATTGAACCGGGTGCTGATCACCGACCTGGGCCTCTGGGCCTCGCCGGTGGCCCTGCTTTCGGCCCTGCGCTACCTGCTCGCCCCCCTCAGCATCTGGGCCGGCTATCGCTCCGACACCCGGCCGATCTTCGGCCTGCATCGCCTGCCCTACATCTGGGCCGGGCGCCTGCCCATGGTCCTCTCCCTCCCCCTGCTGCCGATCGTCACGGTGCTCCTGGCGGCCGATCCGCGCTCGCTCCTCGGCTGGACCCTGGCGACACTGGCCTTCCTGGTGTATGGCATCGGCACTCTCCTTTCCGGCAGCACCTACCTGGCGCTGGTGCGCGACAGCGCCCCGCCCGCTAAACGCGGCCAGGCCCTCAGCATTGTGCAGACCTTTCTGGTGGTGAGCTTTCCCATCGCCGGGGTGGTCTACGGCGCGCTGATGCCGGTGTACGACCCGGCCACCTTCTGGCGCATTACCCTGATCGGCATGGCCATTGCCCTGGGCTTCTTTCTGTTTGCCCTCTTCCGGGCCGAACGGCCAGGGCAAGGCATCGTGGCCGGTGAACGCGACGAGCGTCCGCCCCTGCCGCGTCTCCTGCGCGAGATGTGGGCCGACCGGCGCACACGGGGCTTCTTTCTGTTCCTGGCCCTCGGCGCCATGAGCGCCTTCGCTCAGGACGCCGTGCTCGAACCCTTCGGCGGCGACGTCTTCGGCCTGCCCGCCGGCGAGACCACCCGTTTCAACGCCTACTGGGGCGTCGGGGTGCTGGTGAGCCTGATCGGCACGATCATCGTCACCCGCAACCGCATGGCCCACGAGCAGACGCCCACCACCGTCTTCGGGTTACTGCTGACCGCCCTGCCCCTGGCGTTGCTGAGTCTGGTCGCGCTGACCGAGGCGCGCGCCCTGTTGATCCCCGTGCTATTGCTCTTCGGCCTGGGCTTCGGCATCTACACCGTCGGCGCGGTGTCGCTGCTGATGGCCATGACCTCCGATCGCTGCGCCGGGGCCTACCTGGGCCTGTGGACAGTGGCCCAGCTCGTCTTTCGCGGGGTAGGGATCTTCATGGGCGGCTTCGTCCGCGACCTGGCCCTCCTGGCCACCGGCTCGCTGACGCTGGCCTATGCCACGGTGTTTCTGCTTGAAGCCCTTGGATTGGCGATCTGCGCCTGGCTGATCATCCGCGTTGATGTGCCCGGCTTCGCCCGCGCCAGCGCCGCGCCCGCCGTCCCGGCAGCGACCCTCGCCACCGCCACCGAGTAGCGGTTGAGTTGGGGCGAATGATTATTCGCCCCGCCCCGACGGCTCATCTGCGCGGGAGGGCGCCGTCCTCCCGGGAAGGTGCGGGGTTGGGGCGAATGATTATTCGCCCCGACGGCTCATCTGCGCGGGAGGCGCCGGGAGGGCGCAGCCATCCCCGCTACTCCCACTCCGCCAGGTCCAGCAGGATTGGATAGACGTAATCCACCTGCTGCAACTCCTGCGCCGGGTCAATACAGTCGTGGATCACCTGGCGCTCGCGGGGGAACACGTGCAGGCGCAACCTGGCGCCGTGGGCGTGCCAGTAGGCGGCCAGCAGTTCGTTGGGCCGGTTGTCCACCGCCTCGTCGGCCTCATTCAGCACCATCACGATCGCCCGCGCGCAGGGGGGGCGGCGGCGCGCCGCTCGCATCACCTCGAACCCCATGCGCGTAATGGTTCCCAGGACACGGGTGGCATAGCGCGGGTAACAGTGCGGCGGGCTGCGGCGCGAGTCTTTGTTCACCGGGTCCCACCAGCGGTAGCGGTTGGGCAACACACGGGCCGCATTGGCCAGGGGCAGGGTAACCCAGCGGGGTATGGACGGCGTGCCCAGCACCGGCGCGATGGGCATGGCGTAATGCACCTCGGCGCGGAACTGCGCGGCGTAGGCGGCCAGCACCGCCCCCGCCGAAATGCCGATCACCCCCACGCGCCGGCCAAGCCCCCGCGCCACCGCCAGCGCCTCGTCGAGGTAGCGCAGCAGGGCGGCCCGATCCAGGCGCCCGTGTTCGTTGTTGAGCCGGTCGGCCAGGCCATGGTAGGGCAGGCGCGGAACGTAGACGTTGTGGCCCCGCGCGTGCAGCAATTCACCGAAGGCGCGGAACTGCTGCGGGCAGTTGGTGTAGCCGTGAATGAGCACGTAGCAGCGTTCCGCCGTCGCGCCGTGGTTCAGCGCGAAGCTGCGACCCACCGGGTTCAGCGGCAAGGCCACCTCGCTCGCGGCGATGGCCCGCAGTCGGCCCATGGCCTCCTCATAACTCGGCGCGCGTCCGGTGACAGGTGTGCGCATGGTGGTTGGAGTTGGACTGGTTATTTTCTTCCTCCATTATACCGGGGCAAGAGACCCGCTGGGTTCTTACAGAGTTGATGCAAAGTCCATCTCCGGTGAGGGCCTGCCTGGGGCGGCTAAGCAGTCTGTAAAGGAAGTTTCGTGGCATTTCCGCCCCCCTCCCGGCCTCCCGCCGTTGGAGGGAGGCGCCGGTCTCCCTCCAACGGCGGGGGAGGGTTGGGGAGGGGGCGGGGGTGTAGCGAAAGACGTTGTTTACAGATCACGTAGCCGCCCCGAACCCCGTCGCCGGAGGCGGACGTCGCATTGGCCATACCCGAATTCCCCCATTCAGCGACAGCGGCTCTGACCCTTCGCTGCCCTCATCACTTAATTCCCGTGGTCGCGATGCCTTCCACGAAGTAACGCTGCGCCAGCACGAAGATCAGCAACGGCACGGCGACGGCGATGGTGGTACCGGCCATGACCAGATGCGGACTATCCGCGGCGCGGCCCTGCAACACCATCAGCGAGAGCGTCAGCACCTGGTTGTTGAAATTGCCGGTGTTGATCACCACCAGGGGCCAGACGAACGAGTTCCAGGCGTAGAGGAAGGTGAAGGTCGCCTGTGTGGCGATCGCCGGCCCGGCCAGCGGCACGAACACCTGCCACAGAATCCGCAGCCGCGAGGCGCCATCCATCAACGCCGCTTCCTCCAGATCCTTTGGGATGCTCAGAAAGAACTGGCGCATCAGAAAGGTGCCGTATGCGGTGAAGATCCACGGCAAAATGAGCGAACTGATGCGATCGACCCAGCCGATAATCACCATCAACTGGTACATGGGGATAATCAGCACCACGAAGGGGATCATGATCGTCCCCAGGTAGACCAGGAAGAGCGAGTCGCGTCCGGGAAACGATAGGCGCGCGAAGGCGTACCCGCCGAGCACCGAGGTGGTCACCTGCCCCAGCACCACCAGGATGGTGACCAGCATCGTATTGGTGAGGCTTCGATCCAGGTTCTGCAGTTCCAGCACCCGCTGGTAGTTGGCGACCTGGGGGTCGAAGCGTTCGAGCGGTTGGACGTCATTCAGGCTGCGTTCCACCACGCGCTCGGGGTTGGCCGGGTCGGCGAAGCGGCCCAGGTTGGCCCGGCTCAGTTCATAGACGCGAATGGTTCGCCCCCCCTCTTCGATTTCCCAGAGCTTGCGTTCCTGGCCATCAATCAGCGCCGTCTCTTGATTGGCGAAGCCGCCCACCGGCCGCGCCTCGCGGGGCGCCCGCTCAAACGTCTGGCCGGGGTCCTCCACACTGGCGAAAACCACCACCGGCCCGCCGCGCGCAACTTTGGCCAGCCGTTCGACGCCGGCCTCGGTTTCCACCAGGTAGAGCGGGAACTCCTGGCCATCAAGCGTTGCCGTTTGCGGGCTCATCGGCAGCAGCCTGGGGGGCGAGCGAAACACGTCGGTCGGTAATTTCAGCGCGGTGAAGAACATGAACAGAAAGGGAAAGATGATTAGAAAGCCAAAGGCCGCCAGCACGACATAGGCGCCGGTGTTGATCAGCGCTCGCTGGAGGCGGTAGCTTGGCGATCGGCGCATAGGGCGCCTCCCTGGTCTTACATCTCGCCGTAGCGGCGCTGCATACGGAACTGGACGATCGTGACCGCAAAGATGAACAGGAACAGCACCCAGGCCACCGCCGCAGCGTAACCCTGTTCAAAGCGGTTAAAGCCGCGCTGGTAGAGGTAGAGCACCGAGGTCAGCGTCGCGTTGTTCGGGCCGCCCCCCGGCGGCGGGGTCATCACAAAGGGTTCGCTGAAGACCTGCAGGGTGGTAATCAGCGTCGTGGTGACCACGAAGAAGGTCGTTGGCCCCAGGAGCGGCAGGGTGATCGAGCGAAAACGCTGCCAGGTGCTGGCCCCGTCAATTGTCGCGGCTTCGTAGACATCGTTGGGTATGCCCTGCAGCCCGGCCAGGAAGAGGATCGTGTTGAACCCCAGCAGTTGCCAGGCCGCCATAATGATAATTGAGGCCAGGGCGGTCTGCTGGCTGGCCAGCCAGGGGATGTTCACCGGCCCAGGCTCCACGCCCGGCAGCAGGTTGAGCACGCCGAGGACCTGGTTGATGCCGTAGTTGAGAAAACCGATGTTTGAGTTGTAGAGCCACTTCCAGATCACCGCCACGCCGACCACGCCGGCAATGCTGGGGATGAAGTAGATCGCCCGAAAGAAGGTCATCCCCGGGATCTTGCTGTTGAGGATGGTGGCGATCAGCAACGCCGGAACCACCGACAGGATGGTTACCCAGAAGCAGTACACCACCGTGTTCCAGAGCGCGATCCAGAACAGGCGGTCGCGGGCGCCGATGATCACGTTGCCGATCCGGTTCAGTTCGACAAAGCCGGGACTCAGGACCTCGCTGGCGCGCTGGCTACTGCTCTCAAGCGTGGCCACCTGCAGACTGAAGATCGTCGCGTAATTGCGCGGCCCCACGAACTCGGCCCGAAAGCCGTCGGAGTTGGTAAAACTCAGGTAGAGCGAGAAGAGCAGCGGCCCGGCGAAGAACAGCAGGAAGCCGAGCAGGTTCGGAGCGATGAACAGGTAGCCGCTGATCGCCACCGCGTCGCGTTCGCCCGCGCCGAAGGCCCGGGCCGTCCGGGGGCGCCAGAGCAGCCAGAAGGCCGTTCCGAAGAGCACGGCGCCGGCCAGCAGGAGCAGGGCCGTGGGCTGGCGCAGGCCCGGCAGCAGCGTGAGCAGGCCCTGCAACGCGTCCATCGCCAGCAGCAGCGCCGCCACACTGCCAAGCATCACCCAGCGCCCGGCGCGGTGGTAAGCGGCCTGCACCCGCGGCGCGTGGGCGAAACGGTCCCCAAAGCTGGCAATCAGAAAACCCGCCAGCACCCCGGCCAGCATCCAGGCGCGCGGATAAAAACGGTTCGCGACCTCGTCGAGGCCGGTGTAGAGGCCCAGCGTTCCCAGCAAGCTCAGCAGGCAGCCCACGGCCAGCAGGTAATTCAGCGCCAGGCCGAGCAGCCGTCCTCGCCGGTCGCGGCGGAGCAACAGCCCTGCCGCCAGCAGGCTGCTCAACGCGCCCAGCCCGACCAGGGCCACCGCCGCCAGTCGCAGGCCATCGCGTTGCGCCCAGGTGGCCTGGCTCATGTTCCAGGCGGCCAGCGCCAGCCCGGCCGCCAGTGCGGCGTGCCAGCCCGCGCCCAGCCGGGCAATCAGCACGGCCCGTTCCGCCGGTACGGGCCGTTGCGCCGTGGTCGTTGCCATCGCCGCCTCCCTGAGCGGCGGGGAGGCAGACGCCTCCCCGCCCCCGTTGCCGCGCCCGCTACTTGAAGGCCAGGTTCGCTTCCTCGCAGACGGTGGCTCGATACTCCTCGATCGACAGGTCCCCGTTCAACACGGCGGTGATCTTGTCGCCCATCGCCTTGTCGAACTCGGGCCACGAGCCGGCCCACAGCGGCCCTTCCACCGCCGGGTCGTTCTTCAACAGGTTGATGAAGGCCTGGTTGTTCTCCGGCGGGGTAAAGGTCAGGAAGGCGTCAATGGCCTCGTCAGAGACCCGCGAGGGGATATTGGCGCCCAGTTCGGAGATCTTGCCCTGCACATCGGCGCGGGTCAGGGCGCGGATCAGTTCCCAGGACTCCTTCGGGTGCCTGGTGTTGGCGTTGACCACGTAGGCGCCCCAGAACAGCCAGCTCCGGGCAGCGTCGGGGCCGGTGGGCACCTCCACCACGTCCCAGTTGAAGCGGGCGCCTGAGCGCATGCCCGGCGTGGCCCAGCGGCCGTTCAGGAACATCCCCACGTTACCGGCCAGGAAGGGCGGCTCCGAGTCCTCGCCGTAGGGCACGGCGACCTTCAGTTCGTTGTACAGCCGCGAGACGAAGGCCAGGCCTTCCACCGCCTCGTCGGTATCCAGGGCGCAGGCGGTGCGGTCCTCATTGAAGAAGCTGCCACCCGCAGAGTTGATGAACAGACCGGGGTTGGCCCACCAGGCGTTCATGCCAAAGCCTTTGACATCGCCGCCCAGATTGTTCACCGCCACCGCCGTCTCAACGAAGGCGTCCCAGTCCCACTTGCCTTCGCGGGCCAGTTCGCGCGGATCGGGCGCGCCGGCCTGCTCCAGCAGGTCCAGGTTAAGGTAGAGCACGAAGGTCGAAACGTCGCGGGGCAGCCCCCAGAGCGCCTCACCGGTCTTGCCGGTTTCGGGATTGAAGGTCAGATGGAACATCGGGCCGGGGTAGAAATCCGCATCCTTGTAGTCACTGTCGGCGTCGGCCAGGTCGCGCAGGTTGAGGATGAGACCGCGCGTGGCAAAGTCAGCGATGTCGGTGCCGGGGATCCAGAAGACGTCGGGGGCGGTGCCGGCCGAGAGTTCGGTTTTGAGCACGTCCTGGTACGAAGCCGTCTCCGAGCCGCCCGGTTCGTACACGAGTGTAATGTTGTCGAACTCGGCGTCGAGGTCGTTGGAGATGGTCTGGTAGACGTTAATTTCGGCCTGGTTGTCGGGGCGGGTGCGCCAGCGCAGGGTGATCTGCTCACCCGCGGGGGCGGCCGCGGTGGGCGCGGCGGTGGGCGCGGCGGTGGGTGCGGCAGTGGGCGCGGGCGCCGTGGTGGCCGGCTCGGCGGGGGCCGTGGTCGGCTGGGCGGCCGGCGCGCCGCCGCAGGCGGCCAGCACCAGGCTCAGAACCGCCAGCATGCTGAGCATCCAGGGGAGTCTACGGTCCATGGGTAGTGTCCTTTCACTATCTTGCCTCACGGCACACCACTCGCCATCGAGTGGTGAGGCTCCGAAGGGCCTATCGGATATCTCGATCGGGAGAGCCAGGCCCTTCCAGGACCTCTCGTTCCCCACTCGCCTGGAGGAGGGTGGGGAAACCGGGTTTCCCCACACCCCGGCCTGAGGGGCAGGTCCGGGCGGGCCGGGCTTTCCCAGGAACCCTCATGCCTCGCTCGTCAGGAGGGGTGTTGGGGCGAAACATCTTCCGCCCGTCAGGGAAACCGGATTTCCCCACGCCCCTGCCTGAGGGGCAGGTCCGGGCGGGCCGGGCTTTCCAGGAACCCTCGTTCCTCACTCGCCGGGAGGAGGGTGGGGAAACTCGGTTTTCCCGCCTCCCGGTGCGGGCGCCGGCCCGCTGCTGCCTCGCGCCACCAGTTCGGTGGGAATGATCGCCGGCGTCCCCGGGGGATGGCCATCAAGACATTGAAAGAAGATGCTCGCCGCGGTCCGCCCCAGGTGGTACCCGGACTGGCGGACGGTGGTCAGGGGCGGGAGGAGCAGGCTGGCGAGGGCGATGTCGTCGAACCCCACCACCGAGAGATCCTCTGGGATCCGCAGACCGCGGCTGGCGGCCGCATGCAGGGCGCCGGCGGCCATGCGGTCGTTCAGGGCGAAGATCGCGGTCGGCGGATCGGGTTGGTCAAGCAAGCAATGGGCGGCCCGTTCACCACTGGCGGGCGAGAAATCGCCTATCGCGACCAGGTGTTCATCCAGGCGCAGCCCCGCTTCGGCCAGAGCGGCGCTGATGCCGCGCAGCCGTTCATCAAGGGCAAACGGGCGCGGCAGGCTACTGATCACCCCCAGGCGCCGATGGCCCAGCTCAAGCAGATGGCGCGTGGCCGCCAGCGCGCCCCCGAAGTCATCGGCGTGAACCGACGGAACCACACCCGGTGGGGCGTAGCCGATCACCACCCACGGCGCGGGGCGCTGCTGCAAGGTCTCGGCGAAAGGCCGCACATCGCGAGTCTCGACGACGATCGCGCCGTCAATCACGTCGCTGCGCAGCAGCCGCACCAGGGCGCTGGCCGCGTCGAGGCTGGTGCGCGCCGTGGAGAGCAGCAGATTGTACTCGCGCTCGTTGGCTTCGGCCTCGATGCCGCGCATGATCTCGAGCAAGTGTGGGTCGGCGAAGAGTTGGTCGGAGGTATAGGGGATGAGCAGGCCCAGGATGAAGGAACGGCCCGCGATGAGGCGGCGGGCGCGCTGGCTGGGCACGAACCCCGTCGCCGCGATCACCTGCTCAACCCGCGCCCGCGTCTCACGACTGACGTGGGGCCGGTTGTTGAGCACCTTGGAAACCGTGCTCGGCGCGACCTGCGCCAGGCGCGCAATATCGTCAATCGTCGGCATCGTAGGTACCCATCGTCGGGCTGGCCCTGCGCCGGGCGTTTCTTGCTGCCAATGCCTTGACGCGCCGCTGTCGCGGGATGGTGGGATATGTCAGCGGCAACCGTTTCGCCCGCGGGCGGCGGCGCAAGCCTCGCCAGGGGGCGGAAAGCGGTTTCCGCGAGTATACACCCGCGAGGCGGGTCTGTCAATTTCGATAGGGTTGCGAACCTGTTCACATCTACCGAACACCTGCGCACCGCGGAGAGGCGCAAAGGGCTTCAAAAAGCTCATCCTCTACGTGCTCCGCAGTAGATCTGACCACGTCCGGGGTTACGCGCCTCCCGGCCATGCTCTGGTTCGCCGGTTATGCTACCATACCTGGTAAACCCGGGACCACCTTCCAGGCTTTTCTTCAAAGCGTCTTGTTCCCCAACCAGCAGCCAGGGAGCCAGGTATGAGCCTTACCGTCAATGTGATCGAGACCATTGGCCATCCCGAGCGCAGGGGTGTATCGCGCGCAGGTCGTGACATTGAACTGATCGCCATCGTCGCCGACCGGCGGGTCTCTGCCTCCGCTCGTACCACCCGGTCCATACTGCCCAATTACGCCCTTGACCGTTCCGGGCGCGTCTTCCAGTTCGTCGCCGACGCGCGCGCCGGATCGGCCCTGGGAATGGCCATTCACGCCGGGCGCCGCCGCTGGCTCGACCGCATCGCCCTGAGCGTCTGTCTCGAACCGCATCCCGATGGTCCCAACGAGCCGCAGATCGAGTCCCTGCACGTCCTGCTACACACGCTGCTGGCGCGCCACAATCTGGGCCAGCATGCGCTGGTCACCCTCGCGCCCACGCCGGCGGGCAACCGGCGCGTCGTTCCCTACCTGCCGCCGGCCCCCGAAGTGGCCGAGGAGCAGTTGATCCTCGGCAGCGGGCTCAGCCCGGAGCAGGAACTCTTTGTCTTTCTCTTCGGCGAAACCTACCGCCCGCGCGGCGGCGCGCTCAAGCTGAGCCAGGCCTTCGCCTTGCACGCGGCCCGCTACAACCTCGGCGCGCCGGTGGGTCCCAACGAGCCGGTCCCCCTGGTTGTGGATGGCAGGCGCTTCAACTTTCAGCCCTTTGCCCGCGACACGATCTTCAACGAGGGGACCGACTACGCCGCCGTGCAGCACCTCAGCGCCCTGTTCGACCCGCAGCGCCTCGAGATCCCCGCGCACGGCCTGGCGCGCTGGCTGCTCGAGGCGACCTATCGCGTGACGCTTCAGGCCAGCAAGGCCCGCGGCCCGGTGATCGGCGTCGAGACCCTGCGGCCCGAGTGGCGCTTTCATCAAGTGGCGCGGCACGCCGGATTCGGTCCGCCCCTCAGCGGCAACTATCGCACCGCCGACGGCGCGTATGCGGTGCAGGTCTTCGCCGGCGAAACTCTTTACACCCCGGTCAGCGAGCCGGCCGGCTGTCGCTGCCTGAGCGCCGCCGATCCGCGCGATCCCGCCTACGAGCCTGTCTGGCGCGAGACTTACAAGGTCGCCGGCGCGCCGTATGATCCGGCTTCGCCCTTCCATCAGCGCGCGCTTGAGTGGAAGCTCGGGGCGCCGCTTACCGGCGTCTACGAAACCATGCACGCGGGCGTCCGCTACCAGGTGCAGGTCTGGGCCTATGATACGCTCTATGCCGGCCCCGACGGAGTGATCCGCCGCATGAGCGAGTTGCCGAAACCACCCCAGGTGCAGGCATGGAAGCCAAAGCCGGCTGCGCCACCGCCCCTGCCCCCCACGCCGCCCAATCCTCTGCCCCCGCCGCAGCCGCCCACCCAGGCCGGCCCGCCCCGCGCAGGAGACCCTTCCTGGCCGCCGCGCCCCGATTTTTCGATCCTCACCGATCACGGCGGCGCCCGCGAGCGCGTCCTTGGCCGCATCGAGTGGGTGCGCGCCAGCGGTGACTTTATTCGCATTACCAACGGCTGGGAGCGCCAGCACCTCGTGGAGGTCTTCATTCCCCAACTGGCGCGTGTGCCCGGGGGCAACGGCGGGCGGCTGCTCTTCCATCGCGTCGCCGCCGAACAACTGCGCCGGCTCTTCGCCGCCTGGGAGGCTGCCGGTTTGCTGCACCTGCTGAAAACCTTCGATGGCGCCTGGGTACCGCGCACCATTCGCCTCAGGCCCACCGTCCTGAGCAACCACGCCTACGGCACCGCCTTCGACATCAACGCCGCCTGGAACGGCATGCTGCGCGTCCCGGCCCTGGTGGGGCAACCGGGATCGGTGCGCGAACTGGTGCCCCTGGCCAATGCCCACGGCTTCTACTGGGGCGGCCACTGGAACTTCGACGGCAAGGGCGCCGCCGATGGCATGCACTTCGAGTGGGCCGTGGCCCGCTAAGCCTCCGGCAAGTTCTTCAACGGGAGGACCCGAGGGGCAGGTCCCAGACTCCAGGTTTTGCGTTGGGTTTGGCGGCGTAGCCGCCAAACCCAACGCAAAATGACCTTATGGGCGGCGCGCCGCCAAACCCCTCCGGCACGGAGGCGAACGTTGCACTGGCGCCGGGAGACCTGGGGTCCCCACGCCGCGACTTAAGGGCGGTGTACAATATCCTCGAAACCGCCTGATAACACAAGAGGAGCCCGACAATGGACATCCGCGGAACGAGCGCCCTGGTCACCGGCGGAGCATCGGGGTTAGGCGCGGCGACGGCGCGGCGCCTGGCGGCCCTTGGCGCCCGCGTGACGGTCGCCGACCTCAACGCCGACCTGGGCCACCAGGTGATCGCCGATATGGCCGACGGGCGCTACGTGCACACAGACGTGACCGACGAGGCCGCCTGCGCGGCGGCGGTGGCGGCCGCGGTGGAACACGGCGATGGTCTGCATATTCTGGTCAACTGCGCCGGCATCGCCCTGGCCGAACGCATCCTGGGCAAAGAGGGGCGCCACGATCTGCACCGCTTCCGACGCACGGTGGAGATCAATCTGGTGGGTACCTTCACCATGTTGATGTACGCCGCCGAGGCCATGGCGCGCAACCAGCCGAACCAGGAGGGGGAACGCGGGGTGATCGTCAACACGGCCTCCATCGCCGCCTTTGATGGGCAGATCGGCCAGGCCGCCTACGCCGCCTCCAAAGGTGGGGTGGCGGCGCTGACCCTGCCCGCGGCCCGCGAACTGGCGCGCATTGGCGTCCGGGTGATGACCATCGCTCCGGGCCTCTTCGACACCGCGATGATGGCCGGCCTGCCCGAAGCTGCCCGCGTCTCCCTGGGCCAGCAGGCGCCCTTCCCCCCGCGCCTGGGTCGCCCCGAGGAGTACGCCGCCCTGGTCGAGCACATCATCGAGAACCCTATGCTCAACGGCGAGGTGATCCGCCTCGACGGCGCGCTGCGCATGGCGCCGCGGTGAGACTTGCTCGGTAACTGTCGCAAAAGAATGAACCGCCAGTCGTTAGAAGGATGGGGAACGCTGGCTACCCCACGCGCCTACCGGAGGGCGGGGTAAGACCAGGCCATCACATCCGCCGCAACGTCCAGATGTGCTGCGCACGGGCCGCAATCTGGATCTGCAATCGTGCCGGAGACGTGTGCGCCGGGGCGGTCCGTGCAAACCAGCCGGACCGCCCTGGCACATCTTGCATCCCGCAATCGGCAGGCGCCGGCTGAGGGCTACGGAGCAACCAGACCGGCTACTGCGGGTTGAGCCTCCCTGTCCGGCGTGACGGATGCCGCTGGATCTGCCGGTTGAGAGCCAGGATCGATCAATTGTTTCACCCAGCCATTGTTTGGTTCGATGGAGCGGATGCGCACGATCTGGGTTATTAACTTCGCGTTAGAGTAGCGGGCATCACGGTAGTCTTCGATCTCGCCACGCGCGAATGCGTCAAGCACCTGGCGCACACCGTCTTCGACGGTCCAGCGGGGGGCATAACCGAGCATTCGCCGGATTTTGTCGAAGTTGACGCGATAATTCCGCCGATCGCCATCGTTGCCCAGTTCAACCAGTTCGGCGGAGGGCGCCATGGACTTGATCAGTTCGCCGATCTGGCGGATGGTGTAGTTCTGCTCGTTTGAACCAACGTTGAAGATCTCTCTGCGAACTACCGCCAGCGGGGCCTCCAGGGCGTGCACGACAGCAAGGGCGGCATCGGCGACGTGCACAAAAGGCCGCCATTGATCCCCGCCAAACACGGTGATCTTGCCCTCGGTCACAGCCTTGGCGGTCAACAGGTTGACGACCAGATCGAAGCGCGTGCGACCCGAGAAGCCGTAGACGGTGCCAAAACGCAAGATAACCGGTGCGAAGCGCTCGCTGGCCAGTTGGAGCAGCACCTGCTCCGAGGCGATCTTGCTACGGGCATACAGGGAAACCGGGTTGAGGGCCGACCGCTCATACAGCACCTCATCACTGGCGCCATATACCGAGCAGGTGCTGGCGAAAATGAAGCGTTCAACCCTTGAGCCTTTGGCGACCTCGGCCAGCATCCGGGTGGCCATCAGGTTGACTTCGATGGTGAGTTCCTCGTGCACTGTACAGGCAGGATCGCCAACGATGGCGCCCAGATGGATAACGGCCTCAACGTCGCGCATCGCGCGTACCGCCTCGTCTACATTGCGAAAATCCGCCCGGATGATCTCCAGGTTCGGATGGTTGAGCACATCTTTGATCGGCTCGGTGCCAAAGAGCAACAGGTCCAGCAGCCGCACGCGATAGCCGCGCTCGATGAGCATCGGCAGCAGGGCTGACCCGATGTAGCCCGCTCCACCGATCACCAGGATCCGTTTCGAGGCGTCGTCGCTCGCCGATGACGTGACAGCCCTGGACTTGCGCGCAGGGAGCGCCAGTTCCCAGATGAATGACCAGAGCCGCGCGCCGACAAGCATCACCGTAGTCATGAGCCAGGCGCTGATCAGCGTCACACGCGGTATGGGCAGGACCTGGGGGATCAGGTACGATATAAAGCCGAAGATCAGATAACTGATGCTTACAGCCTGGACGATGATCAGAGTTTTGTAGCGGCTCGTATAGGCACGGGTTCGCATATAAAAACCTGACAGATCAAAGGTTGTCAGGCTGATCAGAATCAAAACCGGTAATCCTAGCGTCCACGCCTGAATGAACGTATCCGTTAGCAATCGCCCCTTCGGACTCGGACTCAGAAACACGAACCACTCGAACTCCAGGATCAGCGCCAGCGTAAAAGCGGCGCTGACCATCAGCGTATCGGCAATGACCCGCACAGCGACCGCCGGGCGCCAACGGCGCGGGTCGAATAGCAAAGTGTCCATAGCCATGCTCCTCCGCACTGACAATTGCCAGCGTAGTATGACTGTACAGGCCGCTAGCCTGCCAGCAGATCTCTGTCCGCCGAAAAGCGTGTTATCATAGGCGCGAGTCCTCACGATGGCACTGGTCACGAGTCGCGCCACGATCATGCCTTTATCGCGAGGACTCAATCGCTCTCGTCCGAGGGTGATTCATTACACCTCCGCTCACCTTTCATATCGGCTGGTTTCGTTGGGATCACGGCGATCCCGTTCCGGTTCATCCTTGAACGACGTCAACAATGGCTGCGATCACGTCCTCGAGATCGTTTTCAGACATCAGGGGATAGAGCGGCAGCGATACGCTCTGGTCGTAGATGGCCTCGGCCACGGGCAGATCGCCACGTCGGTAGTGGTAATGCTGAGCATGAAATGGATGCAGGTGGACCGGGATAAAGCGGAAGCGCGTCCAGACGCTGATCGGGCAGACGCGCAAAGCGCACATCCTCCACGCCCAGCACGGCGCAGGCCTTTAGCGCCGCCGCCTCTTGCAGACCGGTGACCGTATGGCGCGCCGTTACCCCATCGGTCATGATCAGCACCGTCACGCGATCACCCCGACGAACATGACGGGCAATCGTTCCTCCCACCCCGTAGGTCTCATCGTCCGGGTGAGCGGCGATGACAAGCACGCGCTTCGGCATGCCTTTCCCCCCTTCGACTAACTTAGGCCGGTGGAACGTACATCGCCTCGCCTGCAAGCTGCCCGGCTGGCAGCCCGGCGCCCTCGAGAATGGCGCGACTGGCTGGTCCACAGTTAAACAAGAGATCAACTGCGGACATCGCCGGCATGAAGTCTCCCCATAGTTGGGGATAAACAGGGTGCAGAAAATCCTGATAGATCACCCTGATGCCGTGCTCGGCGAAGCGTTCCTCATCAAGGTAGGTACGACCGGCTCGACCGGAAAGGTAGACCGACGCGCCTGCTGCTTGGCAGATCGCCAGATTGACAGTGGTTGGCCCGCGTTCGCTGATGCCCAGTTCGGAGGCGCGGACAAACCGCCCGCCATGCCCAAACTGTTCAGCCAGATAGGTGATGATGGCGATGTTCAGCTCAACTAGCGAGCGCCAATCATGCCGGTACAGATCGGCAAAGAAGGGGGCATGATCGTTGAAATACGGCGCGCGACCATAGTTCTGGCGCATCAGCGACCAGCAGCGCTGGCGCCAGTTCCGGTCGTTACAGATCTCCACCTCGTTGATCATCTGCTCCGACCGGCCGGTTTTGTACACCGGCACGGTAAGCCAGGTTGGACCGTTCGGAGTCTTGATCCGGTTTCGATTCTGGAAATCATCTTTGGCAAACTGACAGGTGTCGAGCAGTACGAACAGGTCGGCCTGTCGCAGTTTGTCAAAAAAGCCAGGCCAGGGCAGGTGTTCCGGTTGATGAATAGTGACCAACACGCTGTTCCTCCTGATAATCGCCTCATTCGCTTGTCAGCAGATCTGCGGTGACCGGCCGCCGGGGCGGTGGCGCCCAGGAGTACACCAGGATACAGAAGAGAACCTGGGCGATGATCTGCAGATCAAGGATGAGCGACTGGCGCTCGATGTAGCGCAGATCCCACGCCAGCCGGGCGGGTAGGTGCCGCGCAATGTAGTACTCCTGCAACGGCATCCCGGGCGGCGGCGGGTCGTGGTAGGTAAAATCGGGATACCAGCGAACATCCGACGGGGCGGCCAGGCCGGGTCGCACGCTGAGAGTGCGTCGCTGTTCAGGGGTATAGTGGCGCTGGACAATCTCGTAGTCCTCGGGACGTGGCCCGATGATAGACATATCGCCCCGCAACACGTTCCAGAGTTGCGGCAATTCATCAATTCGGAACCGGCGCAGCCACCGTCCGACAGGTGTAATCCGATCATCGTTCGCTTCTGTGACCCGCCGGTTCGGATGGTCGAGGCCCACGCGCATGGTTCGCAACTTGTACATGGTGAAGGGAACGCCATTGCGCCCCGCGCGATGCGCCCGGTAGAAAATCGGACCGGGCGAGCTCAGGCGCACCCCAATCGCCCCCGCCAGGATCAGGGGCCACGTGAGCGCCAGACCAAGACCGGCGAATAGCACGTCAAACAGGCGCTTGCCCATCGAATACCTCCCGCGATAGCATGGCAGGCGGTTGCTGTAGCCGGGTTGGTTGCCGGCCCTCCAGGTAAAAGCGGAGCAGACCTTCCGCCTTGCGCAGCACCGGATGGTCCATTCCCGCGCGCACTATCAACCTGACTGCGGCGTGGCTCAGCGGGTTGAAGAGCGGCGCAGCCAGGGGATGAAAACAGACCCGCTGGCGCACCGGCCTGGCCCGATAGCCCATCAGGAACTTAAACTCGTCCACGCTTGACGGCGCATCGAGTGAGTGCGTGCTGTAGAAGATTGCCCGCACCCCCGGGCGTTCCCACAGTTCCGCGCTCACGCTGAAGCAAAGCGCATTGTTGACGTACTTATCCAGGTAATCACTGCGGCTCTGCGACGTCAGGATGAGAAAGGTGTCATCCACGCGCGTCAGCAGGAGCGTCGCCGCCAGCTCTTCCCCGACGAATGCGCCCCAGGCTTCGAAGCCGGGCAGGTCCCGGGCAGCCCGGCAGAGCCTTTCCCAGCCCGCCCGATCCATACTTGCCGCGCGCCCCTGTCGGCTGAGGGTGTCCTGCTGCAAACGCCACCCTTCCGCCGCAAGTTGATCAAGACTGATCGGAACAACGTTGCTTTCACGCAGGCCGCGCCGGATTTTGCTGCGTGTCCGTGGGCCTATCCGGTCGATGGTGTATGGCCCCTGGTCAAAGATGACGTGATAGCTCAGCAGACCGGTATGGAAGCCGGGCGGGGCCGAGTAGCGCAGACCCAGGGCGCCCGCCTTGCGCGTGAGGCGGCGCAACTCGGCTTCAGGCGGTGCAAAGACGCGATGGAACGGGACGGGCTGGAAAACGCGCGCGCCTGCGTCGTACCATAGACTCCCGGCACCCTCAATGATCCGATGCCCGCGCCGGCGCAACCACTCGGCCAGATTCTCGGTATTCATAGGTTACCTTTCGCGAACGCCCCCGGAGCCTGCCGTCGCAAGTCCGGTGGCAACAGCCTGACTTGCAAATCAAGGGTCTCGGCGAGCATGCGGTCGAGAGTGTACCGTTCCATCACCCGGCTTCGGGCCTCAGTGGCGCACCGCAGCGCCCGTTCTGGCTCATCGGCGAAACGCGCGATCATCGCCGCAAGGGCCTCGGGCGCACGTGGAGGCGCCAGTAACCCGGTGACCTCATGCTCAATCAGTTCGGCATTGGCGAGGATGCTGGTGGTCACAATCGGGCGGGCAGACGCCATGGCTTCCAGGATCGAAATAGACATGCCTTCCCAGAGAGAGGGACTGACAAAAATATCCAGGGCTTCCAGGAAGGCAGGGATGTCACGTCGAAAGCCCAGGAAGCGGACCTGGTCGTGCAGGTCGAGCGCGTCGCGCAGTTGCTCGAGCGCGCTCCGCTCAGGACCATCGCCCGCCAGAAGCAGCGTGAAGGGTCGCTCACCCAGGAGTGTGGGTAAGGAAGCCATCGCCCGGATCAGGCTGGCATTGTCCTTCTGGACAGCCAGGCGTCCGGTGTTGCCGATCACCAGGTGCGTGTCGGGAATGCCGAGTTCACGGCGCAGGCTGGCCCCCGACATCGCGGGCTTCGCCCCGGCGAACGGCGATGGGTCTATCCCGTTACAGATGGTGACGAGTTTCCGCCGGGGCGCGCAGTGAAACCGGCGCGCATTGATCGCGTCGGCGTGACTGACGCAGATGGTGCGGGTCGAAGCGAGCGTTGCTATGTATTCAAGCGGTGTAAAGAACAGACGCTCGGAGAGCGACGAGAACTCATTGACGGCCCATCCCGCCTGATGGTGCAGGATCACCGGTACGCCGACCATCCGCGCAATGATCCGGCCAAGGAAGCCCGGAGTTGCCGTGTACGTATGCACGACGGCGTACCGTTCCCGACGCAGTAGAGCGAAGAGTTGCGCCGCAGCCCGAACCTGTGAGCCAGGAGCGATGTCGCGCGAGATCAGGATCGAGGTTATGACCTTCAGGCGCGGAATGCGCCGCAACTCGGCAACGACGACCGGATCAGTTGCCAGAACGTCTACGTCCCAACCGCGGTCCAGCAGGTAGCGGCACCAGCGGAGTAACAGATAGTCGCCGCCGCCGTAACTTGAGTTGCCAGCAATCTGGAGCGCTCGCATGCGCGTTCTCCGTCTTTCTGAGAAATGCCTCCGGCGGTGTCAGGAAAATGGACCGGCGCGCCTGGAAATGATCGGCGCGAAGATCATCTGCGATTCGGTGTCTAGCGCCTCGGAGCGTCTCGGCGCAACAATGACGTCGGCGATCTTGCGCACGGTCGCGTGCAACTCGGGATGGACCGCCAGATACGTCGGGTAGAGGTCATTGTCCCAGCGCCACATGTACCACCAGGCCCCGCTGATTTCCGGACGTCCATACACCAGGCTCGCGTAGTCCCACATTTCGTCGCTCGTGGGCATGCGGAGACCGTCGCCCCGGTGGGACATCGCTGGCATGGTCCAGATCAAGCGCGATTCGGGGGCATAGCGTTGCAACGTAGCGATCTCGCGCTCGATATGCGCGATCAGTTCATTACGTTGATAGCTCCCATCGGTGAGAAAGGGGTAGAACGCCGTCTGACAATAGTCGCAGACCTCAGGCGCGATAGTTTTTGCGCGGCTGGCCTCGGACCAGAAGGTGAAGCCGTTGATCTCGGAGTAGATCGGCACGGGCGCTATCTCCTTAATCGCTCGGTAGAGGGCCTGCTGTTCGGCAGTTGTGTAGCCGCAGGTGTCGCACTCGTTCCAGTACGGCTCGTGCAATCCATAGACGGCCAGCGTTGCTGGATGCCTGGCGACGGTTTCGAGAAACCGTCGGGCCGTGGCGTCAATAGTCCAGACGCCCGTTCGGCGGTCCAGCTTCCAGCCCTCGGGCCAGAGCCAGGGGATCACTCGCATTTTCAACGCCCGGGCTGTGTCGAGGTACGTCACCCATGTGGCCGGGTCCGCGTCATAAGCGAAATCGTTGAGAACCACGTCGAAGCCAAGGGCGCGCACTTGCGGCAGTTCGGCCAGCGGAACGTACTGAATCCCATAGAACGGCAACACCGGTCTGGATCCGGGTGCGGGCGCGCCTTCGGTTGCCGGACGCGCCTCTGGCGGTTGCGTTTCAGACATTCCTGCTACCGGTGAGGCGTGCGCCACTGTCGTCACTGTAGGCGGCGCCGGTTCCGGGGTCGCTGTCGCCCCGATGTCTGAAGCCGCTGTTGCCTCCGTAGACCGAATGGCCGAAGCCGACAGGTCCGGCGCGTTCGATCCTGTCCCGCACGAACTGATCATGGTCAACACGATCAGGTTTAGCAGGATAATCTGCCGCCAGTGGATGCGCATACACCATCCTCGAAGGTTATAGTTCTTGCTCGAAGCCGTTGTGCCGCTGCCTGGTCATCTGCCACCGCCGGGGCAAACGACCGATCGTCTTGCTCAGAGCCAGCATTTCCTCGACCCGAAGGGCGATCATCACTCCAAGCAGACACGCTCCGCCTGCCATACCCGCGCCGCTGAGCGCCGAAAACTGCGCCAGGCCAGACGTTACGCCCGTCGAGGGCAACCAGCCAGCGATCAGTTCGTGGCAGACGACCATCGTTCCCGCCATCACCCCTGAAGCCACCAGCACCTTTCCGCTCAGGAGCGCCACCCCTGCAACCGGCTGGGGTCCTGCTACTCCGCCAAGGATCCACACTCCCACGCCACAGGCCAGGGCCTGCCCGATTGCGTAGGAGATGGCTACGCTGGCAGCGCCCAGATGGCGCGCCAGAATGGGCGCGGCAACCGCCATGCCAACGAGTTGCGCGCCTGAGGCCAGCAGCGCCAGGTGCGGGGCCCTGGAGGCGAACATGTAGCTCCGTGCCAGCAGTAAATAGCCATACAGAGGTATCGTTGCCGCGTAGATCCCCAGGACCAACGCCGCCTCAATGTTGATTGGACCGCCTTCGCCCTTGAAGATGAACTGAATGAGAGGCAGCTTCAATGCCCAGACTGTCAGACTGACTGGTATGCCCAGGACAACCACGAGTCGCACTCCGGCCATCAGGGTGGCATGCGCTGCACGCCGCTGCCCCGGGTCTCTTCCGGCCAGGCTGGCGGCCAGCGTGGAGAGTGACACCACCTCTACACCGGTAAAAAGCGTGTTCCCGATGACCGAGGCCAGGCGATGGCCGTAGCTGAGCGCCGTAATGCTCCCGGCAGGCAGGAATGAGCCAACTATCCGCTCGACGATCAACACGCTCTGGCTAACCAGGTTATCGAGAAACGGAACCGTCAGCATGCGTTCGACCCTGACGGAGCGCAACAGGGCCAGATTGATTGCCATCCGGTAGTGGCTTCCCAGGCGCAGCTTGATAACCAGGCCAAGCACGCAAGCCTGTATGAAAGCCGCCAGCGTAAATCCCGCAGCCACTACTTCGATCTCGTATGCCCCCCTCACCAGGAGACTGATCACCACTACGGCGATCACCGTGCTCCCGCGGATCAATTCGAGCATCGCAGGCGCGGCGAACAGGTTATTCGCGTTAAGGAAGGCCCGCATCACGCCTATCGGTACGACACACGCCAGCCCGGTAAGCACCACCGCTGCCAGGCGCGCGGCAAGGGCGCCGTTGTCAGGGCTAAGCCCGGGCGCTAGCATCTTCGTTAGCACAGGGCTGCCCAGAACCATGCCGCTGGCCAGGAAGAGCGCGCCCAGGCTTCCGAGGGTAAGCACACTGTTGAAGATGGCCCACATCTGCGCTGATCCGCCTCTGGTGCGCGCGCCAATGAAAATGGGTACGAGACCTGACTGGCAAGCGGGATAGATCAGCGACTCAGCGAGGATCAGCAAGGTATAGGCGACGAAAAAGGCGTCAGTCGCTCCCGTCAGTCCGAATCGAGCAATGATGAAAACATCCACGGCCAGCTTGGTCAGCACGCCGAGTCCCATCAGGAACCCGGTGCGACTCGAGGCCAGCGCCAGTTCTGGTCCACCGCGTTCCTTCACACCCGACTCCTTGCCGCTCCTGTTCGGGTATTCCTACGAGGTGAACGCTCCTCTGCGGGGAGGCCTGGAGGGGCGCCGCTCTCCCAAACAAAAAGGGTTTCTTTGCCGATGACGAAGGCCCCCGAATCCTCGCCTGCGGCGGCGCTGCCGCGTGCTGACGCGGTAGAGGGAAAGGTCATGATCCAGCCCAGGGCGAACATCACCCAGAAATACCGCCAATGGATGGTGTCAATCACTACGCTGTTGAGCAACAACCCGATCCAGCAGGCTACGACCACTCGTGATGAGAGGCCATAAACCCGGTCATTACTGCCAGGCGCGCGCCGCAAACTACCGCCAACCAGCGCCAGGATCAGCGCCAGCAGCGTAACCAGGCCAAAAATGCCATATTCGGCGAAGGTGCGAACATACAGGCTGTGTGCGTTGAACAGCATCCCCGGGCCAATCCCGAACAGGTGGCTTAATCCGGCCTCGATGCCTTCGGCCTGCGTGCTGAAGCGATCAACGTCGTATGACTGCACCAGCGTTGCCCGGCTGCGCAGGAAGCCCAGCAGTTCCAGTTGCACCACCAGAACCAGGAGCAATACGCCGCCACTGATCCCTGGCAGCAATAGCTGCAACCACTGCCGCACTGAGAGTGATGGCAACATCAGCAGCACATAGATCGTCACAGAAAGAATCAGATTGGCCCATGCCGCCCGTGAAAACGACAGAAACACGCCAGAACTCAGAGCGGCAATGGCGGCGATTTTCAGCCAGTAGCCTCTGCGGATCAGTCTCGGTCGGATCAATTCATCAATCAGAAAGACGATCGGCAAGACAAGAAATGGCGCAAAGACATTCGCATCCTTAAATAAGGCTCGCGCCCGATTCTCAAACACAAAGACTTCGCTGGTGGGAAGCAAACCGCTCATCTCTAGACCGACCAGGAGCACCGATGCAGCCGCTCCTCCCACGTATCCCAGCATCAGCAGGCGCATGCGTTCGAATGATGTCACATACAATTTCACAAAATAGCTGAGCGCTATCAGGTAAAACGTTATCGCCGCATAGCGCAGGCTGTAGCCCAGGTCATCAGCCACGAGAAGCGCCACCAGATTCAAGGTTGCAAAGATCCAGCAACCTGTGTGGATCAATGACGATCCCCGCAGGGACTCCAGCGACAAACGACCGGCCAGCAAGCCCAGGCCAAGCAGAAAAGTGATTAGTAGATCAACCGGCGCTGGTTCCCATTTCACGATCCCAAGCGTCGCAAAAGCCAGAAACGCAAACAGATCGAAATGCGTCCATGCCAGGATCGCCAGCGGGGCTATGCTCAGCAGGGCGATCAGCAGCACAGGGATGGGGATAGTGTCAGAGACGGCCCGCGCAGCGATGACGGCGCCAACCCCCGCCATCCCGCTTAGCGCGAGGGTCATGAGAGTGGAAGCGAGAGAGGATTGCCATTGTGTGCGCCGGAACCCTTTAATCCATATACGCATCGTCGCAACTCCCGGCACTCGGCCCTCACAGAGCCTGTTCAGACGCCTTATGGCAGGCTGCTCAACATTGCCCCCGACTACCTCATCATCAACTACGTGTGGAGCTCGGGCAAGCACTACCCGTTGGCGTTTCGTCGCTTCCGCAAGCGGGAAACCTGTGAGGCGGAGGGCACGCCCTTTGCCAACCACACCGAACTTGCCTGCGAGTTGATCGATCGGGTGATCGCCCACGATATTCCCGGAA
>DAOUDA010000161.1:0-10200 GCA_034431835.1 Chloroflexaceae bacterium
CGCCGCAGGCGCCGGCGCCGGCTCAACACGCGCCAGGGGGGCCGGCGTGGGCCGGCGCCGGTCGTTGGCGCTCCGGCTGCGCCGCAGCACCGCCTCGATCCGCGCGATCAGCGTAGCGGCGCTGAAGGGCTTGCCCACGTAGTCGTCGGCGCCGCTCGACAGCCCGGTGACGATGTCGTCGTCACCGTGTTTCGCCGTCAACATGATAATCGGCACCGGCGAACTGGCGCGGATCTGGCGGCACAGATCCCAGCCGCTGATCCCCGGCATCATCACATCGAGCAGGATCAGGTCCGGGGCCTCGTCGGCAAGCGCCAGCAGCGCGTCGTGGCCCCGTTGGTACGCCGTGACCTCGTAGCCCGCGCCTCCGAGCTGGTATTCGATCAACCGGCAGATCACCGGTTCGTCGTCGATCACCAGAATGCGAGTTGCCACGATGCGCTCCTTACGCTGGTTTCGCAAATACGTCGCCGCTCGCAGGGTTCTACTCCCCTCCCAGCCTCCCCCCGCCGGAAGAGACGCCCGGTTCCCTCCCCCGGCGGGGGAGGTCAGGGAGGGGGCGGTACGCGACGGTGCAGCCGGCGAGTTCTTGAAGGGGAGGCTTTGCAACGGCGAAGCTCTCGCAACTCCTCCCGTGTTACGCCAACCCGACCAGTACCGATTCGCCTCATCGCCGGGTCTCACCGGGGCGCTACTTACAGCAATCTACAATCCAAAATCCAAAATCTACAATCCAAAATCCAAAATCCAAAATCCAAAATCGCATAACGCCTCACCCGCCCAGTGCTGCTGCTCCGCCGGCTGATCCGGCGCTTCGGCCAGGGCGCTCAGGCGCTCCAGGGCCGCGGGCGCGGCGGCGGCGTTCTCCTGGGCCAGCGCCGCCAGGGCTTCGATACAGCGCCGACGCAACAGAGGCGGGGGCGGCGGCTGGTCAGGCTCGTCCGCGAGCACGGCGGCGAGCGCCGCCGGGGCGGTTGGCGCCCCACGCGCCAGGGCCACGGCGGCGGCCAGGCGCAGTTGCGGCTCTTCGTCGGGACGGATCAGGACCGCTTCCAGCGCGGGCGCGGCGGGATCACGGGCGGCAAGACGCTCCAGGGCCTGGAGCCGAAGGGCAAGCGGGGCCGTGGGGTCGCTCAGAGGTTCGCCGAGCCGCGGGTCGTCGGGGCAGGTCGCGGCGAGAACGGCGTAGGTGCGCATCCGCAGCGGGGCGGACGCGCTGCTCAGGTATGCGCGGAGCAGGGCCAGGTGCGATGGGCCGCACAGGCGCAGGAGCGCGGCAACCGCGGCAAGCCGCACCGCCGCGGTCGCCAGGTGGCTCTGGCTCACCGCCACCAGCACCGGCTCGATGCTGTCATCGCCCGCCTCGGCCAGGGCCTCGAGGCTCGCGATGGCGGCGGCCCCGGCTTCGCTCCGCGCCAGCCGTAGCAGAATCGGCAGCGCGTCCCGCTCACCGGCGCGGGCCAGCGCCCGCGCCAGGGCCACCTCCAGATCCTCCGACTGCCGCGCGACCCGCAGCGCGCGGTAGAGGGCCGCCCGTTCGTCGGTTGAGAGGGCGGCCGGCAAGGTGGCCGCGGCCAGCGCGCGGATATCGGTGGGAACACTGGCGTCGGCGGCCAGGGCGACCAGGGTCGCGCTCACCTCGGCGGCGGGAAAACGTCCCAGGGCCGCGATGGCGGCGCGCCGCAGGTGCGGGTCGCTCGCGGCGTCACGCGCCAGGCGGCGGATGGCCGGCAGGGCGGCCTCGTGGCCCTGCGCGGCCAGGAGCGTCACCATCGCCGCCCGCAAGAAGGGGTCGCCGCTGTTCAAGCGGCGGGTGAGCGCCTCGCGCGCGGGGGCCAGACGGCCCAGACGCTCCAGGGCCAGCCATTTGACCGGCGGCGTCACCGTGGCGTCATCGAGCAACCCCTCCAGTTCCTCCGCCGGATCGCTACAGGCGGCCAGGCTGTCGAGGGCCGCGCGAACCACGGCGGGACGGGTATCGGTAGTGACCGTCTGGCGCAGAGCGGCGCGTACCGCGGTTTGGAGATCGGGGCGCGCGCGGGCCAGATCACCGAGCGCCAGCGCCGCCGCCTCGGCGATCCGCTCGGCCTGCCGGGCGCAGCACTCGGCCAGGCTGGAGGGCTGGTCGGCGAGGGTCTCCCCTTCGGCCAGGGCGTCAATCAGCGCCACGCGGGTCTCGGCGGGCAGCGCCAGGGCGGGCCACGCCCGCGCGGGGCGGCTGGCCAGTTCGGGAACGCGCCGCTCCCAGGCCGCGCGCAGCACATCTGCCAGCGCCGGGCCAAGCAGCGAACGCAGCGGCGGCAGGGCGGCGTTGGCGCCGCTCCGCCCCAACCCCCGCGCGATGGCCCCCATAAGGGTCGCGTCCACCCCTGCCCGCCGCAGACCGGTGATCAAGGCGGCGGCCACCTGATCGGCCCGCTCCGCGCGCCGACCCAGGGCGCCAAGCGCCTCCGCCGCGCTGCGGCGCAGCAACGGCGGCGCGTCACTTTCGAGCACGTTACGCAGCAGTGGCAACGCTCCGCCGTCCTCCAGCCGCCCCAGATGCGCCGCCGCAGCGGCGCGCAACGCTACGGGCAGCCGGCTCGCCTCCAGCGCCTGGCGAAGCACATGGACTCCGGCCCGCCCCCTCGACGCGAGCAACCCCAGCGCCCGCAGCCGGGTCGCCAGATCGAGTTGCGCGTCGAGCAGCGCCCGAATGAGCATTGCCGTCGCGCCGGGGTACTCGAGCGCCGCCAGGGTGTCGAGGGCCTCGCCACGGGTCACAACCGTGGCCTCGGGGTGATGCAGCGCCCGCGCCAGCATGGTCACCGCGACCGCCGGATCCTCCTCGCGGAGGGCCGCCAGCCCCGCCCGGCGCAATATGGCGATGGGCGAACCCAGGGCCTGCTCCAGCACGGCGCGGTCGCCGATCAGGGCCAGGGCCCGTAGATCGTCGGGCAACTCCTCATCGGCGAGGATGGCCCGCGCCACGGCCAGCCGGCGCTCACCCAGCGCGGGATCGCCGAGCAGATCTACCACACCCGCCCGCAGCGGCGGCGTCGCCAGCAGCCCCGTCCCCCCTTCTACCACGGTGGCCGCCAGAAAGGCCCGCGTCCGGAGCGCCAGCGGGTCAGGCGCCTCGGGAACCGCGGCCACCAGCTCCCGATCCAACGCCTGGCGCGCCAGCAGGTCGACAGCGACCCAGCGCAGGGCTTCAGGCGCATCGGGATGATCCACCAGCGGCAGCCACCGTCCCGCCGTGGGCGGTAGCGCGGCATCGGCGGCGCGCAGGGCCATGGAGGCCCGCTCGACCTCCTCACCCGAGGCGGCCAGAATGCGCGGCAGGGCCGGGGCCAGCGTGGCCAGGGCCGCCCGTTCCTCGGTGCTCGCCTCCGGGCGCGCCAGATGCTCGACCAGCCGCAGGCCCCACACGGGCGCCCGATCGGGCATTTCGAGGAGACAGGCCACACTGGCGGCCAGACTCGCCCCTGCAGGGGCGTCGCCGGCCCACAGGACAGCCAGCACCGGCGCCGGCGTGCCAAGTAGCCCCGCAGCCAGCGGCGCCACGGCGATCCGCTCGACCGGCGGCAGATCCGCCAGCCCGCCAAGCTCGGCGCTGCCGGCGAAGGCTCGCGCCAGTTGGTAATGCCGAAGCAGCGCCCGGCCCAGCGCCGGGGGCGGAGAGGGTTCGTCGCCCTCCCTGCCCTCCAGACCGGCACGAAACATCTCGTAGGCCCGCGCGTACAACTCCGCCCGCGAGGCCGGCGGCCCGTGGTCCGGCACGGTCAGCGCCAGCAGGGCCAGATCGGCCAGACGGATGGGCGCGCCGCCGCTCCCGGCGCCCGGCGCGGCGAGCAGGGGCGCCGGATCCTCCGCCGGCAGCAGGTGACGGAGCCAGGCAGCCCGAGTCTCCGCATCGTCGGGCATTTCCAGGGCGCGATAATCCGGCCAACGCTCGCCCTCAGGCAAGGCGACAACCACCCGCAGGGCGCGCCACTCCCGTGCCGTAGTGGTCAGAAAGGCGCGCCAGGCCAGCCGGCGATCGGCGGGCAGCGTCTCCCAGTCGTCAAGCAATACGATCCCCGGGCGCGCATCGAAGGCCGCGGGCAGCCCCGCCCGCTGGAACGCGCTGGCAAGAACGGCCCGCGGCGGCAGACTCGGCGCGTCGTCGGCGGCCAGCGAGAGATAAACCGCCGGCCCGCCCGCTCCCGTCGCACACCAGCGCGCAGCAACCTGCAACAGGGCCAGCGTGCGCCCCGAGGCCGGCGGGCCGCAGATGGCCAGGTGTGACGGCGCGGCACGGATCGCCGCCGGATCGGGCAGCGGTTCAAGCCCCAGGGGCAGCTCGAGCAGCCCCGGCAGCGCCTGCAAGCCCGGCTCGCGCGCCAGAAACGCCTCCAGCGCCGCGCGAGAACGCCGCGCGGCGCGGTGGCCGAGCAGGAAGGTGAACGTTTTACCGGATAGCACGGGATTCCCTGCCGTGAGGCTTAGTAGTCTGTGAACCGGGTCTCCTGGCATTTCCGCCCACCTCCCGGCCTCTCCCCGCCGGGGGAGGCGCCAGACGCCCTCCCCCAGTGGGGGAGGGTTGGGGAGGGGGTTGGGTTTAGCGAAAAACTCGGTTCACAGACTACCTGGTTCAGGGTTGCTAACTCCAGTTTGACAACTGAATCCACAGCATGAATGCTATCCGCGCAGCGCCGCTCCGTACAAGTTTCGCAGATTACAGTGTCGTGACAGAGGTTAAGAGAAAGTTAAGCAAGTGCAACCTTCCAGGTTGCGCGCAGCGGAACCCGGGGTGATGCAGGTTCCCTGGGGATTGCCCCAGGCCGCTGGAGGCGACGTTTGCACCGGCCCTGCCCAAAAAGCCTCGCGTTCGAGAATACTCTAATCTTCCTCTTATGCTCCGCTAATCCTGGTCTTATACTACCTGCGTATGTCTACGTTGTCGTGCTTCCTCTGCGGAGAGGTTCGGTGGAACCGCGCCCCTCCGAAAGAATAAGGAGTTTCTGTCCGAGGTTCCGCGGCCGCCAACTCCCCTGCTCGCGGCGACGTTGCCGCGAACTGACAAGTTAGACGCCCACCGGTGACGTTTTGCAGATTCATCCAAGGAGCCTGGCAATGCGACGTTTCGTGCTGATCGCCCTGGTTCTGCTCACCGTTCTTACGCCATTCCTGCCGCATGCGCCAGCAGCCCTCGCTCAGGGGGGACTGACGCTCTTCACCCGCTTTCCGGCGCAACAGGTAGCTAAAGGCGAGGACATCAACTTCCCCCTCATCCTGCGCGCCGGCACGCCACAGGTAGCGCGCCTCAGCGTGTCCAACCTGCCCGAGGGCTGGACCGCCACCCTCCGCGGGGACGGCCGGGTCATCGAGGCGGCCTACGTTTTGCCCGACGAGGACACCCGCGTGGACCTGCGCGTACAGCCGGCCGAGAACGCCGCCCCGGGCGAGTACCGTCTCAGCGTTGCCGCCGAGGGTAACGGCGAGAGCGCAACGCTGCAACTGCAGATCACCGTGAAGGAGCAACTTCCGCCGAGCCTGGTGTTCGACGTGGATCTCCCCAATGTCCGCGGCGCCCCCGACAGTGCCTTCCGCTTTAACACCACCCTGCGCAACGAAGGCGACACCGACCTGACCACCAATCTGCTGGCCGAGGTCCCGCCAGGCTGGTTCGTGCGCTTCCGCGCCGCCGGTCAGGAGGTGACCAGTCTACCGGTGCGCGCCAACGGCTCCGAGAGCATCAGCGTCGAGGTGGAAGCGCCCGAAGGGGTTGAGCTTGGCTCGTTCCCCATTTACATCAAAGCCGAGAGCGGCGACGTGCGCGCCGAAGTCACGCTGACCGCCGAGGTCGTCGGGCAGCCCCAGGTCAACCTGACCACGCCCGACGGGCGGCTCTCCGGCCAGGCCACCATCGGCCAGACCGCCACCTACACCCTCCTGGTGCGGAACACCGGCAGCGCCCCGGCCCGCAACATCACCATGAGCGGCACGCCCCCCTCGGGGTGGACGGTGGAGTTCCAGCCGGCGAACATCGCCGAACTGGGCGCCGGCGCGGAGCAGGAGGTCACCGTTAGCCTGCGCCCGTCCGACCAGGCCGTCGCTGGCGACTACGTGGTCAGCTTCAGCGCCCGCCCGGAGGAGGGCCGCAGTTCCTCGGTTGATTTCCGCATCACCGTGCTGACCTCAACCCTCTGGGGCATCGTCGGCATCGTGCTGATCGCCATCGCCGTGGGCGTGGTGGGCCTGGCCGTCTCGCGCTTCGGGCGTCGGTAACAATTGGCAGGGAGGTTCGGAGGGTCGTCACCGCCCAGAAACCCCTTTCCCCTGCCAGGGGGAGGGTTGCAGGGAGGGCTTGCCCTCCCTGCAATAACTTCTTTTCCACCCTATCGAAAGGCGGCGCAGGGCTATTGCAAAATGGGGCAAGCCCCGGACCCTGGCTGTTTCGGTGGTTCTGGCGGCTGCGCCGCCAGAACCACCGAAACAAAATCCCCGAGGCGGCTACGCCGCCCCTCACCCCGCCGGGGGGCGAAGGTTGCACAGGCCCTGATAGGCCGCAAGCCCGGCTTGCAAATGACACGGAAGGAAACCCAACCTATGGATATCGTCCTCGAGGCTCGCGGCCTGACCAAACGCTACGGCGACTTCGTCGCCGTTGACCGGCTCGACCTGACCATCCGCCGCGGCGAGGTCTTCGGCCTGTTGGGGCCCAACGGCGCGGGGAAAACCACCACCATCCTGATGCTCCTCGGCCTGACCGAGCCGAGCGCAGGCACGGTGCAGGTGCTGGGACTGGACCCGGCGCGCCAACCGCTGAGCGTCAAGGCGCGCGTGGGCTACCTGCCCGACCAGGTCGGCTTCTACGACACCCTCACGGCGCGCGAGAACCTGGCCTACATCGCCCGGCTCAACGGTTTCAACCGCAAAGAGTCCGGCACGCGCATCGAGGCCGCCCTCACTAGAATGGGTCTGGAGGAGGTGATGGACAAGGCCGTCGGCGCCTTCTCCCGGGGCATGCGCCAGCGCCTCGGTCTGGCCGAGATCCTGATGAAGCACCCCGAATTGATCATCATGGACGAGCCGACCCTGGGCCTCGACCCCGAGGCGGCCCGCGAGTTCCTCGAGATAATTCGTGATCTGCGGAGCGAAGGCATCACGATCATGCTCTCCTCGCACCTGCTGCACCAGGTACAGGCGGTCTGCGATCGGGTGGGGCTGTTCTCGAAGGGCAAAATGGTGCTCGAAGGTCCCGTGGATGTGCTGGCGCGCGAGGTGCTCGGCGGCGGCTATCACATTACCGTCGAGGCCGAGGGCGACGCCGGGTTGGAAGCGGCGCTGAGCCAGGTCGAGGGCGTGCAGCGGGTGCAACGGGCCGGGCCGAACCGCTTCGTGCTCGAGGCGACCGGTGACCTGCGCCCCGCCGTGGCGCGGGCGGTGATCGAGGCCGGCGGCCAGCTCCTCGCCCTGGCCAGCGAAGCGCCCAACCTCGAAGAGGTCTACGCCCGCTACTTCCAGAAGGAGGCCACCCATGCTCGCGCAGCGTAGTGCTCCCGCCAGCGGCGCGGCGGCGGCCACGCGCCGCGAAGGCTCGCCCTGGACCGGCCTCTGGGCCGTGGTGAGCAAAGAAATGGCCGACTACCTCAGCAGCACGCGCATGCTCATCCTCGAGCTGATCACCGTGCTCACCGCCGCCGGGACGGTCTTCACCGCCACGGCGCAGTTGCGCGAGACCGTCGGCCAGGATCGCTTCCTGTTCCTGCGGCTCTTCACCACCAGCCAGGAGCCGCTGCCGGCCTTCGTGGGCTTCCTGGTCTTCCTGGTGCCGATCATTGCCATCGCCCTCGCCTTCGACGCGGTGAACGGCGAACTGAACGCCCGCACCATGTCCCGCCTGCTGGCGCAGCCCATCTACCGCGATGCCCTGCTGCTGGGCAAGTTCCTGGCGAGCCTGTTCACCCTCGCCCTGGTGCTCACGACGATCTGGCTGCTCATCGCCGGCCTGGGCCTGTTGCGCCTCGGCGTGCCCCCCGGCGGCGAGGAGACCGCGCGCCTGCTCTGGTTCCTGCTGCTGACCATCGCCTACGGCGCGGTCTGGCTGGCGCTGGGGATGCTGGCCTCCATTCTCTTCCGGCAGCCGGCGACGGCGGCTATGGCCGCCCTGGCCACGTGGCTCTTCTTCACCGTCTTCTGGGGGATCATCGCCGGCATAGTGGCGCAGATCCTGCGGCCCGTGCGTATCGGCCTGCCCGCCGAATTGCTGGCCCAGGCCCAGCTCGAACAGGCCCTGAGCCGCCTCTCGCCGAACGTGCTCTACACCGAGGCCACCATCGCCCTGCTGCGCCCCGAGGTGCGCTCGCTGGGCTTCGTGCTGCCCTCGCAGCTCCAGGGCGCCATCCTGGGCGCGCCCCTGCCCCTCGGCGAGAGCATCATGCTCGGCTGGCCGCACATGGTCGGCCTGATCGCCGGGACGCTCCTGCTCTTCGCCCTGGGCTACGTCCTCTTCCAGCGCCAGGAGATCCGCGCGTAGAAGAGCCGGCCCGGCGGGCCGGCTCCATGGCCCGGCGGGCCGGCTCTACGGCCCACCGGCAGGGGCAATGGGGAAACCCGGTTTCCCCATTCGCATATCTGCGCCCGTCGGGTGCCCGGCCCTCCCGGCCCCTGCCCGCAATCCTCCAGGTTGCGCTGCAACCAGTAGTTTCGAGTACAATTGGCGGGTCATCGCGGAGCGCCTGGAAGCGGTCGTCGCGGCCGCTCCCGGGTACATGGTTCGTTCCAGAGCGTACCCTATGACCCCTGCCCGTCCGCTGCCCCGCCCGCCCGCGCGCGGCTACGCGCTGGCCCTGGCGTTGATCGTCGCCCTGGCGGTGGGCCTGCGGGTCTGGTTCTGGTCCTGGCAGGCCCCCGCCGGCGCCGTACAGCCGGGCGACCCCGAGGAGTACTACCGCGCCGCGCTGCACCTCCTCCAGGGCGGCTACCACGATACGGGCAAGTGGCTGCGCCCTCCGGTCTACCCGGCCTTTCTCGCCATGATGTTCGCCCTCGTCGGGGTTGATGTGCGCTGGGCGCTGCTCGGCCAGGCCATCGTGAGCGGCATGGGCGTGCTGGCTTTTGCCTGGCTCGGGCAGCGGCTCTTCGCCAGCCGCGCCGTCGGGGCGCTCAGCGCCGCCCTGGCCGCGGTCTTTGTGCCCTTCGCCAGTTTTGGCAGCGTGCTCTTCGCCGAGGCGCTCTTCGTAGTACTGATCGTTCTGGCCCTGGTGCTGCTGGATGGAACCATCGTCACCGGTCGCTGGCGTCCGGCCTTCCTGGCCGGCCTGCTCCTGGCCCTCGCCGCCCTGACCCGCGCCGTGGCGCTGTGGTTCATCCCCCTCGCCGCGCTGCTGGTCCTCACGCTCCCCCGCCGCTCTCCCTGCACCCGCCTCGCCGGCCGCCTGGCCCCGCCGCTGGCGCTGCTCCTCGGCGGCGCCCTGGTGATCGGCCCCTGGGCGCTGCGCAATTACCTCGTGCACGAGCGGCTCATTCTGTCCGACACCAACGGGGGCATCAGTATGTGGTTCGGCCTGGTGCGCAGCGACGAGGAGCAACGGGCCACCGAGGAACTGATCTTCAGCCAGCCCAACCTGGCCGACCGCCAGGCCCTCGCCGTGCATCTGACGCTCGAGCGCATCCGGGAGGACCCGCTCTTCTTCCTCAACCGCATGCGCTACAAGGTCGCCTCGCTCTTCCTGCTCCAGTCGCGCAGCTTCGCCGTAGGCGATGTGGTGACGATCAGCCCCCGCGATGAGCAGATCGCCCTGAGCGCCGGAGAGAACCCGCGGCCCCTCAGCGTCCTTGCCGATCTCCAGTATGTGCTGCTGATGCTCGGGGGCATCGCCGGGCTGTGCTTCGCCCCCTCGTGGCGCCGGGCCGCGCCAGCGGTCGCCTGGTTTGCCTTCGGCGTGCTGCTGGCGGCGATGACCGTCGCCCATCACCGCCTGCGGCTGCCGCTGGTGGCGGTGTGCATCCCCTTCTGCGCCTATGCCCTCTGGCGCCTGCCGGCGGCCCTGCGGGCGCTGCGCCGCGGCCTCTCCCGCCCCCACATGCTGCGCGCGGGCGCGCTGCTGGCGGGCTGGCTGCTCTTCGCCAGTCTGATCGTCAGCACCCGCTACGTCACCTGGGCGCGCGCCGAGCGCATCGCCGCCGAGGGGCGCCAGGCCCTGGCCCGCGGCGATGCCAGCGCCGCCGAGG
>DAOUDA010000162.1:0-22244 GCA_034431835.1 Chloroflexaceae bacterium
GCCCCCCCCCCCCCCCCCGGGGGGGGGGTGGGGGGGGGGGGGGCCCCCCCCACGAACATCCTGCCCGCCACGGGACAAAGTTTGCTTCTCATACCGAAGGAAATACCACTCATGGAAGAACTACGCGACAAAGCCGTACTGATCACCGGCGCCGGCGGCGGCATCGGGCGCGCCACGGCCCTGGCCTTCGCCCGGGCCGGCGCTCGCCTCGTGCTGGGCGATCTCGACCTGGAGGCGGCGGAGGAGACGGCGCGGCAGGTCGCCGCGGCCGGAGGCGAGGCCCACGCGGCGCACTGCGACGTCTCGCGGCCCGAGGAGGCCGAGGCGCTGGTGCGGGAGGCGGTGGCGCGCCTGGGCCGCCTCGACTGCGCGATCAACAACGCGGGCATCGAAGCCTCGCAGGAGAGCACCGCGCGCCTGCCGGTCGAGACCTGGGAGCGCACCATCGCCATTAACCTGAGCGGCGTCTTTTACTGCATGCGCGCCGAACTGGCGGCCATGCGCGCCAGCGGCGGCGCGATCGTCAACATCGCCTCGGTGCTGGGATTGGTCGGTTTCGCCGGCGCCGCCGCCTACGTGGCCGCCAAGCACGGCGTGATCGGGTTAACGAAGGTCGCCGCGATCGAGTTCGCCGCCCGTGGCATTCGGGTCAATGCCGTCTGCCCGGGTTTTGTCGAGACGCCCATGCTCGAGCGTGTCGGCGTAACCAGCGACCCCGACCGGCGCGCGCAGATCGAGGGCCTGCACCCGATCAACCGCCTTGGCCGCCCCGAGGAGATCGCCGGAGCGGTGCTCTACCTCTGCTCGGATGCCGCGTCATTTGTCACCGGCCATGCCCTGGTGGTGGATGGGGGCTACACGGCGCGGTAACAACTCGCTACCTCGCGCAGCGCGGCAAGCAACTCCAGCGAAGCCGCTACCTCATCAGGGTGGTTCGAGACACTCTCAACGTTGATCCCCAGGGGCAGGCTCTGGGCGACCTCCTGCTCCAGAATGGCCCGCAGGTGGTCGCAACAGATCTGGATGGAACGCCGAAACGGCGCCGGATCGGCGAGGATGGAGCGTTCCGTCTCGGGGGTGATCGCCACCCCCAGCCAGCGCAGGAACTCCGCCGTCTTTGGGCGGCCACAGGGCGCGAAGGTCAACACGATGCGTTTCGGCGCTACCCCCTCGCGAGCGCAGGCGGCAAGGTAATCGTTCAGCAGCCGGATCGTCGGCTCGCTCTGGTAGACGATCTGCGAGATGAAGTAGTCGCAGCCGGCGGCGGCTTTGTGCACCAGGCGCAGGCTCTCATCGTAGTCCGGCGAGTGGCGCTCGGCGATCACCACGCCGCCCAGCGGCGGCGCTCCGGGCAACCCCTTCGCCAGGCGCAGCGCCCGGTCAACCGCCAGCGCCCCGGGTGGGGGCGTGGGCGTCGCCGCGCCGACCAGGGAGAGCGCGGCGATCTCGTAGGAGCGCACCGTTTCATCGAGCCAGGCCAGCCAGCCTTCCTCATCAAACGCGGTCACACACTTGTAGCTGATGGCGGGCAGCCCGGTCAGCGCCTGGAGTCGGCAGGCGTGGGCCCGCGGGTCGCCGGCGGGGAAAAAGGGGAACGGTCTCGGCTCGCTGGTGCGGCCGCTTTCGTCCTGCACATCGTAGACGACCACCCCGTCGAGGGGCAGATCGGCCAGGGATCGCGCCAGTCGCTCGGCAAGCTCGGCGCTCCGCTCGGGCGGCGCGCTGGCGCGGGGCGGTGTGGCCCCGTAGAGCGCCAGGAAGCGCCGCGGATCACCCAGCCGGTCGCGGAAGGAAGCGATGGTATCCATGGATGCGCCCCTGGATGGTTCGATATGTTCTGGCGCCGCGCCGGAAGGGAGATCGCGCGGGGGCTGCGGTCCCCCCGTCCTCCCAGGCGAGGCGAAGTCTTGTCTTGAGGCGAAATCCTCCCCAGTATACTCGTTTTTATCGAGGTGTTGTGCTGCGCGGCCTTCCAGGGGCGAAGCCCTGGTGATGAACGAGAGCACTGACCGGAATGCTTGATCCACTGAGGATACCGAGCGGTCGAGCTCGCTGCGCCTGCGCCGCTATCGTTACGGGCCAACCTTTTCGAGAAACGCTTTAGAGCCGCTGCGACCGTCGGGCGCTGTGGTCCGGGGTTATCCGCCGTCGCCTGAGGCAGGCCCCCGACAGATACAGCTATGCTCAAGCCTCGACATGCGCCGGCCGGGCCTGGCACTTCACCTGAAGATGCCCGTCAACTCTAGAAGCGTTGATTATGCACCTCCTCATGCCTTTGTGACGCATCCGGCAAGTTCCGTGTCACCCTGAGCGCAGCGAAGGGTACCGGTCGAGACGGGTCCTCTTCGGCTTCACTCAGGGCAGGGGCTGCGCTCAGCATGACAAATGACTTGCCAGATGCGTCACTTTGCGTCAACGAGCCATGCTCTGACGGCGATCGCTGATCTGCCGGAAGACAGCAACGGTGACGCCAGCGGCCAGCAGGCTCATCGCCACGAAGCCGCCAATGATCACCACGAATTGCATCATGGTGAACTCGACGCCCACCCGTAGTTGCATTACCGTCTGCAGGATGACCATCGGGCCGATCAGGGCGCAGAGCACGAGGATGGGGACGCCGAGCACGTAGCCGAGCGGGTCGCGGCGCAACATCAGGATACCCGCCAGCGTCGCCGCGGGGGCGATCAGGCCAATGTCGAGGCCGTGGGTGAAGAGGGTGGTGTAGCTCCCCAGGCCGACCGGCGCCTCGCCCGCCAGCAGCGGGCCGACCAGGTCGCTCAGCCAGAGCAGCGCCGTGCCTGGCCCCGCCAGGAAGAGGATGGCGGCAGCGGCGCGGCGCGGCAGGCGCGGCCCGATGTGGGCCGGGAGTTCCGCGCGGTCGATGACGGTCAGCGCGAGGACGAAGGCGAAGAAGCTGCTCGAGAAGAGCGCGACATAGACCAGAAACAGGGGGTTCAGCGCCGCGCCGAAGGCCATCGAGGCGCCGTTGTAGAGGAGGTAGCTGAGGGCGCCGGCGAGCAGGAAGGTTGCGCGCAACGAGCCGCGGCGGTAGCCGACCAGGCCGACGATCAGCAGCGGCAGCACGCCGAACAACACCAGGAGATCGCTCCCCTTGAAGGCCCCGGCGCTGAAGAGCGTATCGTAGCGGTAGAGCCCCTGCCCGTAGAGCAGCACGGTCTCGCCGCGCACGGTTTCAAAGGGAACGGGTTCACCGGCGCCGGGCCAGAGCAGACCGGCGAGGGAAGTTGCCAGGGCCAGCACGCCGCTGAGCGCCGCCAGCCAGACCAGGGCCGCCGAGGCGCGGGTCGCGCTGCGGATGGTCGGCGTGGTGATGGACGGGCGGGAGAATACGGCAGCCATCGCTCAGGCTCCTTTCTATTGTTGACGCCATCACAAATAATAGCTGCGCAATTGCTGTTGAAATGCTTCTCTGCGTAGATCGCCGCGTCAACTTGCGATTATGTGTCCATTGTAGTTCATCCGCGTGATCCAACCCTCCGTCTTCTGGTTGAAAGCACGCATACCTTCTGACCGATACCTGCCGGAGCGGTCTTCTTACGTCTTTCGGAGGGGCGCAACCCTCCGAACCTTTCACAGGAGCTTTGCATCAATGGTCGGGGAGGAAGCCGGATGCACTTATCAGGAGGCCATGCTCCTCCGTGCTATACTATGCATGCGCGCCTCCCACGGGGCGGTGCCTTACCGCGCAGCAGTTGCGTGACAGCCCAACGACCAGGAGACGACGATGGGAGAGTTTTCCCGCGAATCAAAGACGATTCTCCGGCCGTTGCTGACGATAGCGGCCGTGGTGCTGCTGCTCGGCGCGATGCGCCTGGCCGCGCCGATTCTCAACCCGGTGCTGCTGGCCCTGGTGATCACCCTCCTATGTAACCCGATCTACCTCTGGCTTCAGCGGCGCGGCCTGCCGGCCTGGATCGCCCTGCTGCTCATGATCGGCGGCTTTCTGACCACCGCGGCCATCCTCGGGTCGCTGATCGGTATCTCCGTCAGCCGGGCCACCGCGCGCCTGTCGGTCTACCAGTCCTTGCTGGCCGAGCAGGAACGCACCCTGCGGGCCTGGCTCGCCGGCCATGGCCTGATTGAGGGCGACCTGCAGTTGTTCGGTTTGATCAATAGCGCCAACTTGACCAGTGTGCTGGGCTTCATTCTGACCGGTATAGGGAACGTGCTTGGCAATGCCCTGCTGGTCGTTGTGCTGGTGATCTTCTTCCTGGTCGAACTGCCGCTCTTCCGGCGTCGCTTTCAAAACGCCCTGGGTGACAATAATCAACTGCTCCAGAGCCTGACGTCCTTTGGCGGCAGCGTGGTGCGCTATTTTATCATTCGCACCTACATCAACCTGGCAGTTGGCATCGGATCGACCGTAGGGTTGATATTTTTGGAAGTGCCGTTTGCTATCCTCTGGGGTATTCTGATCTTCGTCTTTGGCTTCATCCCCTACATTGGCATCCCCATCGCCATGGTGCCCGCCGTGCTGCTGGCCCTCGCCGAACATGGCTTCCTGCGCGCCGGCCTGGTGATCCTGGTGATCACCCTGGTCAATAGCGCCTTCGAGAACCTGGTGGCGCCGGCCCTCATCGGCCACCAGTTGCGCCTCTCGCCCGCCGTGGTGTTCGTCTCGTTCTTTTTCTGGACCTGGCTCCTCGGGCCGCCGGGAACGTTTCTCTCCATGCCCATCACGGTGCTGGTAACGGTGATCCTCGATAACTACGAGGAGACGCGCTGGCTGGCGCGCCTGATGGGCGCCGAGTCGATCGAGGCGCTTGGCGAGACAGCCCCCAGGTCGGCGGTCGCCGAGTCATCCGCTTCTCAGCATCTTCCGGAAACGTGATGCTCGTTCCTGCTTCTGGGCGAGCGTCGAGCGCCCCTCACGCCGGTTGGAGACAGAGGGGGCAACCAGGTTGCCCCGCGCCCCTGCTCGCGGGCTGGCGCCCTTCACGCCGGTTGGAGACAGAGGGGACAACCAGGTTGCCCCGCGCCTCTCCCATCGGATTGGCGACGGGCTACCCCGGGTTGTAGCGGTTCATCGCGGTGATCAACCCCTCGCGCAGCACCACTTCCACCGCGTCGGCGATGGTGTCGAGCAGCGCCGGCAGGGCCTCCTCCTCCTCCCGCGAGAAGCGTGACAGCACGTAGGCCGCCGGGTCCATCTTCCCCGGCGGCTGGCCGATGCCTACTCTCAGGCGGGGAAACTCGCCGTTCCCCAGTTGCTGCACAATCGAACGCATGCCGTTGTGGGTGCCCGCGCTCCCGCGCTCGCGCAGGCGCAACTTCGCGAAGGGCAGGTCCAGATCGTCGTAGATCACCAGCAGTTCGCGCGCCGGGTCGATTTTGTACCAGGTGCGCAGCGCCGACACTGCCTGGCCGCTCAGGTTCATAAAGGTCTGCGGTTTGGCCAGGGCCACCCGCTGCCCGGCGATGGTCCCCTCGGCCACCAGGCTGTTGGCCCGCTTTGCCCGAAACTCCAGACCATGCCGCCGGGCCAGGACGTCAAGGGCCTCAAAGCCGATGTTGTGGCGCGTTCGCGCGTAGCGTTCGCCCGGGTTGCCCAGGCCGACAATGAGCCACATGTGGGTTAGTCCGATAACCAGGTTACCCGTCTGGCAGGAGTAACGAGACCTCCTCTCGGCGGGGAGCGGGGGCCTGCGGCCCCCATCTTTGCCTCCGTTACAGGAGAAGTCTCGTTGCAACACTAATCATACCTCAACTCAATCAACTTCCAGCGCATAGCGCGCATACGCTCCCTGGCACGGCGGGCCGTCGGTAACAAAGAGCGCGCCATCGTGCAGGTCCATGATCACCGAAACTACGCTCTCGTAGTGCTCCTCGGGTGGTTCGTTCGGGTCAATGTGGAAGCAGACCGAGTAGGGGTATCCCTCATGGTCGCGCAGCGCCGCCTGTGCGTCGCCAAGGGCCAGGGGCCGGGCGGCGAGCAGGCGCTCCAGACGCGCCTGCCGCCGCCACGAGTGGGGGTTGTTCTCCACGTTGCGCTCGGCGACGCCGATGGCCTCGGCGTGCAGGAAGTGGTTGGCGTGCACCAGACAGCCATTCGTACAGGCGCTCACGTGGAAGCTCTGCGGCCCCATTTCCAGGTTGATCACCTGGTCGGGGACCTGAGCCAGCAGGAAGTTGGCCGAACAGGAGCGATCCTCGCCGGCAACGGCTCGCGCGGCGGCGTCCAGGTCCCGCGCGCGCAGCGCGTCGTAGCAACGGACGTGAAAGGGCCGGTGCAGGCGCGTCCAGTCGTCGTCGTGGCTGGTCAGACCGTTGACCGCCAGCCCCAATCCGGCCGAGTTCAGGCCGATCTTGCCGCCGAAGATGCCCGCCTCGGTGAAGGCCAGGCGCCGCGGGACGTCCGGTTCGGCCACGTGGATCAGGGCGCCCCGCACGCCGGCGATCCAGTCCCAGTTCTCGCCCAGCAGCAGATGCCCATCCACAGTGGCTTCGGGCAACAGGGCGAAGGCCGTACACCCCTCCGGCAGGGGCCGCTCGGCGAACGCATCGTAGAACAGTTCGTAGCGCGCGTTCAGCGCGGCGATGGCCGCGAGATCCACCCCGGCGCCGTCGGCGATACCGCGCATCCCGGCGTGGTAGTCCGGGCTCTGCGCGGCAATGGCCGCGAGGTAGCGCGCGGCGCGGCGCAGCGTCTCGGTGCGGGTCAGCTTCAACTCGCGCTCGAAACGCTCGAAGTAGAGGCGCAGGTTGTGCTCGATCCGCCCGCGTAAGGACTTCCCGTGGGTCAGGCCCTGGAGGTAGGGCGCGCCTTCGAGGCGCAGCAGGGGTAGCGCCACAACAACTTCCTTCACGCGACGATCTGGGAGGGCGCAGCCCTCCCAGATCGTCCTTTCACGGCCAGTTGGAGGGGTATGGGGAAACCCGGTTTCCCCATACCCCCGCCCGATAGTGAGGTTGTCAGGCGCGGTCTTTGCCGGCAACAGGGGCAGCGTGATCAGGTTTCCCCTATGCCTCCTCCTGGTAGGAGGGGTTGCTATTCCTCGGATTGCAGGTGCTTGACAAAACTCACCCAGGCCGGCTGTTTCACGAAGCCGAGCGTCTCGTTGATGCTGAGCATGGCCCGGTTGTTCGACTCGTTCCAGGTTTTCAGCGTCTGGATCCCCTGGCTACGGGCGTACTCGATGGCGCGCAGTTTCAGCGCCAGGGCGATGCCGCGCCGCCGGTACTCGCGGCGCACCCCGGTCAGGCCGGTGTAAAGCGCAGTGGGTTCCTCGTCGCTCTTCCACAACGCGCTCAACCCGACGTAGTGCTGCCCGTCCAGGGCCACGAAGAAGCCCTCGGGCAACAGGTCGCGACTCTCGAAGACATGGCGCTCAAAACTCTCCGCGGAGGGCGCGGTCAACGGTTCTGGCGAAGGAACGTCCTTTGCCAGGGTCACATCCAGTTCGTAGAGCTTGCGGCGATGTTCGGGATCCCCCTCGATCAACTCGTGCAGGGTGACGATACGGATCCCGCTGGCAATCACCCGCTCGATGTGACCGGCGAATGGGGCCGGATCGAACCCCGGCAGATCGAGGCGCGACTCCCAGTCGCGCAGATCCTCGACGAACCCCCGATCGCTCAGGAAGCGCATCGATCGGGCGTAGTCGCTGCGGCAACGGGCGCGAACCCGTAGCGGGTCGAGGGGCGCCAGGGCCGCCATAACCGTAGCATACAGCGCCCGGCCAATGCCCTGGCCCTGCCGCTCCGGGAGCACCGCCGCGAAGAAGTTTAACAGCCGTGGGTGGTACATCCACTCCGACTGATCGTAACGAGCGTAGCCCACTGTCTGACCTTCGACCTCGGCGAGCCAGCGGCGGCGCTTGAGATGCGGCGGTTGTCTCTGGTCATACTCCTTCCACTCCTCAACCGACTCGGGGTATTCGGGAAAGGCCGCGTTACATACGCCCGCGGCGGCGGCGTAGTCCGCCTCGCTGCCGCTAAAATCGCGGATAATCAGCCCTGGCGGCGCGGCAGCGGTCTGCGCGGCGCTTTCTAGAGAGGCCTGTGACATGCGTGTAGCCTTTTCACTCCGGGAGTTGGCCAGTTGCTTCGTCGCCGTATTGTAGTGGCTTTCGCCGCTGGTCGCCATCGGTCGAAGGACTCGGTTCGGTTGGCATGGAGAAACCGGGTTTCCCTATGCCCCTGCCTGTGGGGGCAATGTTCCTGGGGCAAGCCCCATACCCAGCCGTGGAAAACACGCGTGGCTCAAGTCCTGCCCAGTCTCTTTTATGACTGGATCTGGTTGCCCGAAACGTGGTACAGTTAAGTGTACGCTTGTGAGGATGCCAGGGTTTTATGTTTGCCTCCCCTGAAACCAGGATACCGTATAACTGGAACGGCAGGAATGCGATGCGACGTTCACTACTGCTGCTGATTGCGCTCCTCGGGGCGCTGCTGCTCGCCGCCTGCGGGCAACGCCTGCCCACGGCGGAGGAGATTGTGGAGCGCATGGAGGCGGCCCGCGCCGCCACCAATGACGCCCACGCCACCGTGGCCCTCGATGTCACCACCCCGGACCGCGCAGGGCGGATGGTGGTGGAGGGCTGGATGCAGAAGACCGGCGCGACCGATGCTGCCGGCAAGCCGATCAATCGCGTGCGCGTGGAGGTGCGCGAGGCCAGCGAAGCCGATCTGGTCGGTTCGCTCATGGTCAGCGACGGCGAGACCTTCTGGCTCTACAACCCCGCCGAGAACACGGTGATCACCGGCGCGGCCAGCCAGATGCGCGACACCGCCGCCAGCGCGCCCGGCGGCCAGGCGATGATGCTCCAGGACCTGATCGCCCAGGGGCTCGACGCGGTGCAACTCGAGGTGCTCGGCGCCGAAACGGTGGCCGGGAAGAACACCTGGAAGGTGAAGGTCACCCCGCAACCAGCCACGCGAGAGCAACTGGGCCTCAACGGCCTGGTTGAAGGCTTCCTGTGGGTGGACGCGGAACTGGCGCTGCCGCTGAAGGCTACTTTCGATGCCAGCGACTTCGGGCGTGGCAGCGTCGAGGCCCTGAGCCTCGAAACCAACACCGGCCTGAGCGCCGACCTGTTCCGCTTCACGCCGCCCCCCGGCGCCACCGTGGTACGCGCCGAGGAACTGGCCTCCCGGACGAAGTCCAGCGTCGCTTCGCTCGACGAGGCCCGCGCCGCGGTCAACTTCCCCCTGCGCGAGCCGGGCTACCTGCCCGCGGGGATGGCCCTGGTCGAGGTGCGCGTCGCCGGCCCCGACGCGGTGATCCTCAACTACGCCGGCGCCGGCGGCAGTGTGAGCGTGGTGCAGGGCAGCGAGGCGCCCGGCGGCGACCGCGAGCCGCCCGCCGGCAGCCGGACCCGTGCCGTGACGGTGCGCGGGGCCGATGGCGTTCTCATCACCGGCGCCGATGGCCGGGGCAGCCTGCTGCGCTGGGAGGAGGGCGGCCTGCGCTACGTCGTCGCCGGGGCCATCGGCGCCGACGAGGCCCTGAAGGTTGCCGAGAGCCTGCGGTAGGATCGCGTCCGAGCACCTGTGATGGTCGTTCCTCGCCTGACAAGGCCGAAGCATTGGCGGCCCCAATGCTTCGGCCTCACTGCAAGGTGGTTATCCCTCGCCTACCTATGACCACTCCCCTCATTCGCGCCGTGGCCCTCGCCCGCCGCTACCAGATGGGTAAAACCTCCGTTGATGCGCTGCGGGGCGTAGATCTTGACGTGGCCCCCGGCGAATTTGTCGCTCTGGTTGGCCCCAGTGGCAGCGGCAAGAGCACCCTGCTGCACCTGATCGGCGGCCTGGTGCGGCCCACCGGCGGCGAGGTCTGGGTCAACGGCATGGAACTGGGCCGCAGCAGCGATCGGGAACTGGTGCTCTACCGCCGCGACACGCTCGGCTTCGTGTTCCAGAGTTTCAACCTGCTGCCTATCAAGACCGCCTGGGAGAACGTCGCGGTTCCCTTGATGCTCGCCGGGGCGCCGCTTGAGCGCCGCCGGGCGCGGGCCCTGGCCCTGCTGGAACAACTCGGCCTCGGTCAGCGCGCCAACCACCGCCCCGCCGAGTTGAGCGGCGGCGAGCAACAGCGGGTCGCCATCGCCCGCGCCCTGGCCAACCACCCGCGCCTGATCCTGGCCGATGAACCCACCGGCAACCTCGACAGCCGCACCGGCGGTGAGATTATGGCCCTGCTGCAGGGCCTGGTGCGCGACGAGGGCCTGACCCTGCTCGTCGTCACCCACGATATGAGCGTGGCCCGCTATGCCGACCGCATCGTCCATCTGCGCGACGGGGCGGTGCAGTTTGTAGAGACAATGGAAGCCGCGTCATTGTAGATTGCCGATGTTGGATTGTGGATTGCCGATTTGCAGAGGTGTAGGGAGGCGGAGCCTCCCCACACCCTGCTCGTTCTGCCCGCCACAGGCAAATGATCGCGGAGGGCGCGGCTCTCCGCGCCTCTCCTGGTCAACGTGAACTGGCAGCATAGGAATGATACGCGCCCTGATTTTCGACTTCGACGGCCTGATTGTTGACACCGAAACCCCGGCGCTGGAGAGTTGGCGGCACATCTACGCCGAATACGGGTTTGAGCTGGGATTGGAGGAGTGGTCGGCGACCCTGGGCACGCGCCATGGCTTCGATGCTCTGGAGCACCTGATCGGTCTGGTCGCGGCCACCGACCCGGCCCGGGCCGCCGCATTACGCGCCGAAGGCGCGGCCATTCGCGCGCGCCGGCAGGCCCTCAAGGACGCCCTGGGGGCCGCCCAGGGCCTGCTGCCCGGCGTCGCGGAGGTGCTCGACGAGGCCGAGGCGCTGGGGTTGCCCTGTGCCGTAGCCTCTAGCAGCGACTATCGCTGGGTCGGGGGGTGGTTGGAGCGGCTGGGGATCGCCCGGCGCTTCGTGTGCGTCCGCACCGCCGACGATGTGACACGCACCAAGCCGGACCCGGAACTGTTTCTCGCCGCCGCAGCGGGGTTGGGGTTGCCGCCAGCGGCATGCCTGGTGCTTGAGGACTCGGCCAACGGCATTCTGGCCGCTCGGGCCGCCGGCTGCCCGGTGGTGGCCGTGCCAGGCGCCCTGACGCGCCAACTGCCCCTGCCACCCGCCGATCTGACCCTGCCCTCCCTCGCCGCCATACCCCTGGCGGAGATCCTGGCGGCGTTTCGGTAGAAAGGCTACGCCTGAACCTGCCTCCAGGAGGACTGCGGGGAGGGCGGGAACGTGTTCAGATTTACCGCAGAGCACGCAGAGGGGCGTAGAGGATGAGCTTTTTGAAGCCCTTTGCGACCCTCTCCGTGCCCTCCGCGATGTGAACATGTTCGGTAGATGTGAACACGTACGGAGGGCGAAGCCATCCCTGCTCATCTCACGGCAGAGGCCCGGGGGGCGGGGGCCAGCCCCGCGCGAAATAGTCCCCCATCGTAATGATGACCATAATCGCGAAGCCGACGAACGCCGCCGCAGCGTAGAGCTGCGTGGCCCGCTCGCTGACCTTCACGTGCATAAAGTAGAGGATGATCAGCGTCGTCTTGGCGATGGCGATGGCCATAGCGATCGTCACGCCCAGGAGCCGTGGCAGGGCGATCATCCCCTCGATCCACCAGGCCCCGACCGTGAGCGCCATCAACACCATCAGCGCGGCGAACACCTTGTAGTACGTCCCGCGGCTGATGTGGGCATGCGCAGCGTGCTCCAGGTGCGTGTCGTGGGAGCCGTGACCGGCGGTTGTGCTTGTCTTTGCCATCAGTGCACCAGATAAAACAGCGGGAACAGGAAGACCCAGATAATGTCGATCAGGTGCCAGTAGAGGCCCCCGACCTCGATGGGCGTGTAATAGGTTGGCGTAATCACCCCGCGCCATGCGATAAAGGTCAAAACCGAGACGATCGTCAGCCCGATGACCATGTGCACGGCGTGCAGACCGGTGGCGACGAAGTAGAGGAAGTAGAACAACTGGTAGGGCGAGCCAAGCCCGGCCCGGGGCTGCGCGTGTCCCGTCTCGGCCCCGTGGGCGGCGGCCTCGGCGCCCTTGCTGCCCTCAGCGCCGTGAGCCTCGGGGAAGATGAAGTTGCGCCCGGGCACCAGGCACTCCTTCTCCTCCAACCGCGCGCCGCCCGTCACCCAGGCAACCGGGTTGGCCGCCCCGGCGCAGTGGGCGAACTTCTCGCTGTACTCGAAGCCCTTGATCACCAGGAAGGTCGCCCCCAGCAGGAGGGTGATCCCCAGCATCGTCAGCAGGCGCCGCCGGTTACCCTCTTCGGCCGCGTTCACCGCCAGGGCCACCGTCAGCGAACTGACCAGCAGCACCACCGTGTTCACCGCGCCGAGCGGCGTGTTGAGATGGTGCGCCGCCTCGGCCCACACGTCGGGAAAGGCCCAGCGGTAGACGATGTAGGCCATAAAGATCCCGCCGAACAGCATGATTTCGGTCACCAGGAAGACCCACATTCCCAGGGTGGCCGTCTCCTTCTGCTGTTGCGCGCTCTCGAAGTGGTGCATGAGCTCGCGCCCATGGGCCTCGTGGCCGTGCTCATGGGCCGGCGCCGGTTTCGCGGTTGGTGTCGTCGTCGCCAAGGTGCTCTCCTCTACCTGCGGCAGTTCACCGCCGTCACCTCTTGATTACAACGGGCTTCCCGGTCGCCATTCGGCCGCATCGCGGGCGGCGGCCTCGGGCGGATAGGCGTAGGCTTCAGTGGTTACCACGGGAATGGCCTCGAAGTTGTGGGTTGGCGGCGGCGAGGTGGTTTTCCACTCCAGGCCCGTGGCGTCCCAGGGATTGTCGCCGGCGATCCGTCCGGTCTTCAACGAGAGCATCAGGTAGATGATCGGAACGATGAAGCCCACCGCCAGCACCGTGGCCCCGGCGGACGAAAGCACGTGCAGGATCTGGAACTCCTCGGGGTAGACGTGGTAGCGGCGCGGCATGCCCAGGTAGCCGAGCACGAACTGGGGGAAGAAGGTCATGTTAAAGCCGACGAAGATGATCAGCGCCGAGATGCCGCCCCAGATTTCATTGTACATTCTGCCGGTCATCTTCGGCCACCAGAAATGGATGCCGCCCAGGTAGGCCATAATCGTGCCGCCGACCATCACGTAGTGGAAGTGGGCCACCACGAAGTAGGTGTCGGTCACGTGAATGTCAATCGCCACCACGCCGAGGAAGATCCCCGTCAGGCCGCCGATCACGAACAGGCCGATGAAGCCCAGGGCGTAGAGCATCGGCGTCCGATAGCTGATCGAGCCCTTGTAGAGCGTCGCCGTCCAGTTGAACACCTTGATCGCCGACGGAATGGCGATCAGCATGGTGATGAAGGAGAAGACCAGGCTCGAGTACACCGACTGGCTGCTCACGAACATGTGGTGGCCCCAGACCAGGAAGCCCAGGATGGCGATGGCCATGCTCGAGAAGGCGATAAACTCGTAGCCGAAGATGCGCTTGCGCGAGAAGGTCGAGATCAGTTCGGAGATCACCCCGAAGGCCGGGAGGATCATGATGTACACCGCCGGGTGCGAATAGAACCAGAAGAGGTGCTGGAAGAGCACCGGGTCGCCGCCCAGGGCCGGGTCGAAGATGCCCACCCCCCAGAGGCGCTCGATGGCCACCAGCAGCAGGGCGATGCCCACCACCGGCGTCGCCAGGACGATCACCAGGCTGGTGGCGTACATCGCCCAGACGAACAACGGCAGCCGAAACCAGGTCAACCCCGGCGCGCGCATCTTGTGGGTGGTGGCGATGAAGTTCACGCCTGTCGCGATCGACGAGAAGCCCATGATGAAGGCGCCGGTGATGGTCAGGATGACGTTGGAGTTCGAGTAGGTGGAACTGAAGGGCGTGTAGAAGGTCCAGCCGGTATCCACGCCGCCCAGCACCGCCGCGCTGAGGGCGAAGATGCCGCCGAACATGTACAGGTACCAGCTCAGCAGGTTCAACCGGGGAAAGGCCAGGTCGCGCGCGCCGAGCATCAGCGGCATGAGGAAGTTCCCCAGCACCGCCGGGATGGCCGGAATGAGGAAAAAGAAGATCATGATCACGCCGTGGAGCGTGAACATGCGGTTGTACACATCCGACGACATCAGATCGCCCTGGGGGGTGATCAGTTCGATGCGCACGAAGGTGGCCGCCAGCCCCCCCAGCAGGAAGAAGAAGTTGATGGCGAGCAGGTAGAGAATGGCGATGCGTTTATGGTCAACCGTAAACAGCCACGACCTGATCCATTCCCCCAGGTGAGGGGTGTCGTCGTGCAGGTAACCGCGCTGTGGAAGGGCCGTCGTCGCCATAACTTCAGTCCCCTAGTGATTTGATGTATTCGACCAGTTGACGCACCTGGTCGTCGCTGAGCTGGTTGCCATAGACCGGCATCACCGGCTGGTAGCCTTCGGCTACTTTCGCCGGCGCATTGCGGATCGACTCGATCAGGTAGGCTTCATCGGCGGTGACGACGCTGCCGTCGGCCAGGCGCTGTTCGCTATTGTACAACCCTTCCAGCGCCGGGCCAATACCGGCCCCATCGCTGCGGTGGCAGCCGACGCAGCCCAGGTTGGTAAACACCTGTTTGCCCTGCGCCGCCAGGGCCGCGTCGAACGGGGGCGCCTCGCCGGCGCCGCTCGTGGCCGCCCCGCTCGCGTCGGAGGTGGTAGCGCCGCTTCCGCTGCTGGCGCCGCCGCTCATCGCCCCGGTTCCGCCGTCGGACAGCGACTTGATGTAGGCGATCAACTGGTTGATCTGATCCTCGCTAAGCTGATTGGCATACGAAGGCATCACGTTCTGGTAGCCGGCGGTGATCTGCGCGCCAGGGTTGAGGATCGAGGTCCGCAGGTAGTTTTCGTCCGCGGTGATCACCGTGCCATCGCTCAAACGCTCCTGGGCGCCGTACAACCCCTGGAGGCTGGGGCCGATCCCCGCCCCGTCCATGCGGTGGCACCCGGCGCAGCCGAGGTTGGTGAAGAGTTGCTCGCCGACCAGCGCCATCGGGTCGCCAGCGGCGGGAACCAGCGCCGGCGGCGCGGCGGCCGCGCCGCTGCTCCCATCGGGCAAAATGACCTCGCCCGGCGTCACCAGCCAGCGTTCGTAGTCGGCCACGCTGAGGGCCACTACCCGGCCCACCATCAGCGAATGCTCGGTGCCGCAGTACTCGGCGCAGAACAGGTGGTACTCGCCCGGCTGGGTGGCCTCGAACCACATTGACGTGTAGCGCCCCGGCAGCACGTCCTGCTTCACCCGAAAGGCCGGAATGTAGAAGCTGTGAATGACGTCCTGCGAGGTCATAATCAGCCGCACCGGACGGTTGATCGGCACGTGCAACTCGTTGTTCTCCCGCTTGCCGTTGGGATGCTGCGCGTGCCACATCCACTGCTTGCCGATGACGTACACCTCAAGCGTCTGTTTCGGGGGGGTGCGGATGTGCACGTACAGGAACGCGCCCCAGAAGAACACGCCCATCACCAGCAGCAGCGGTATGCCCGACCAGGTCAATTCGAGGGCCAGGTTGGAGTGGACCTGGTTCATGCGGTCGGCAGCCTTGTTGCTGCGATGGTAGCGTACCATCAAAAAGAGAATGATGAAGGGCAGGACGCCGCCAAAGAGCAGGCTCAGGCCGACCAGCGCCCAGTAGAGGGTGTCAACCTGACCGGCGAAGGTTGAGGCCTGATCGGGGAACAGAGGGAAGTTGCGCATACAGCATCCTATCCGGGGCGCGCCGCGCCCGCGATCCCGTCAATGCGTTTTGGACCAGGTTCGTAGGTGCTTACCAGTCGCCGGGTTTCGCCCTCTCCCGCCGGGGGGTGAGAGGGGACCAGATCGGCGCGAGACCGTAATCTCTGCGGCGTTCCGCTGAAGCCATGCCCTATCCCGAAGCGGCCACCGGGCCAGGCGGCGCGCCAGGGGCGCCGGGGCGGCCCGAACCGCGGCTCATCAGGTACAACGACGCCAGCAGCATGATGACCGTGAGAATGCCTCCCACTCGCACCAGCGTCAGCACCAGGCCGGTATACGTGCCGGTCGCCGGGTCGAACTGGTAGCACAGCAGGAGCAACTGGTCCACCGGCGTGCCGATCTTGTTGCCCGAAGCCTCGACGATCCCCAGGCGCACATCGCTGGGGTTGAACTCGATGCCGTAGAAGTAGCGCGCCAGGCGTCCCTCGGGCGTGAGCACCAGGATGCCCGCGGCGTGGGCGTACTGGTCGATCCGTTCGTCGTAGAAGTACTTGAAGCCTACCGCCTCGGCCAGGCTGGTGATGCTGTCCTGCGGGCCGGTGAGGAAGTGCCAGCCGGCCTTGCCTTCGGGCCGGTTGTAGCGCGAGACCACCGCCGCGCGGGTGTTGGCCGCGTTCATCGGCGTCTCGCGGGGGTCAATGCTCACGTTGACCACCTGGAAGTCGCTCCCCACCGTGAGCCGCACCTCGTTCAGCGCCTCGACCAGACCGTTGCGCACCAGCGAGCAGAGCATCGGGCATTCGTAGTAGCCCAGGGTGAGCACCACCGGCTGCGCGCCGAAGTAATCGCCCAGACGCACCGGGCGACCCTCGTCATCGACGAAGGACAGGTCCAGGGGGACCTGCTCGCCGAGCCGTTGCTCGAAGGAGACATTCGCCAGCGGATCCTGCCCGCTCTGCGCGGCCGCCAATCCCGGCGCCGCCAGGAGCACCATCAGCAGGAAACCCGACAACCAGCGCGCGATTGACATGGTTTATTCCTCGAAGGGACGCACGCCCTTGTCCAGCAACAGTTCCATGGCCCGCTCGATCGGCACGTGGGCGATCCCCTGGCGCTGGTTGACCCAGCCATACGACTCCAGGCGCTCGGTCGCCTCGCGCACGATCCGTTCGCCGTCCACGGTCGGATCGCCCTCGATCCGCGGCCCTGGCGGGGCCTGGGGCGAGTTCACATCCACCGCATGGCTGGCGTCGCGCACCTGCGCGCCCTGGACCGAAACCAGGACGATCCCCAGCACATAGGCGAACAACAGCAATCCAAAAATAGAGATGATAAAGAGCCAGATCGGGCGCGATGAAGGAATATCGAGCAGTTCATAGCCCGCCGCCACGCTCTCTGCCGCGGCGCCCGGAGCTGGTTCGTGACCGTGATGTGCCATCGGTGGGTCCCTCTAGTGAGATTTTGGATTTTGGATTGCGGATTTTGGATGTGGAGCCTATCCGGATAACCTGGTTGTCCGCTTCCTTTTCTGGGGGGCGTAGCCCTTCCGGCCCCGCCCCTCAGGGAGGGGCGGGGGGAAACCCGGTTTCCCCACCTTGCTGCAGGAGGTATCCGGCCAGGCTCTTACTGGTCCTTTCCCTGGATCCGCATCAGCGATGACAGACATAACAGTTGGTCAGGCGCCCGTCGGTGGGGATCTGGTACGCTTCCACCAGTTGCACCCGCTCTTCCAACGGCAGCGAGAGCGGATCGAAGGCCATATTGAAGACCTCGTCGCGTGGGCGCACGTTGTCCTCAGGGTTGCGGTGGCAGCCCAGGCACCAGCCCATAAACAGCGGCTGGGACTTGGCTGCCAGGTGCTGCTGGTCAATGCGCCCGTGGCACGAGGCGCAGCCAATGCCCTTGGCGACGTGGACGCTGTGGTTGAAGTAGACAAAATCGGGCAGGTCGTAGATCCGCCGCCAGAGAACGGGATCACCGGTGCGGTAGCTGTCGCGTACCGGTTGCAGCAGGGGGCTATTCGTCCACACCTGCGAGTGGCACGACATGCACGTGTCCGTCGAGGGAAAGCCCGCGTGGGCCGCGCGCTCGACCGTCGCGTGGCAGTAGCGACAATCGATCTTCAACTGGTCCACGTGGTGCTTGTGGCTGAACGGCACCGGCTGGGCCTTGGGCACGCCTACGTCCGTGTACCAGGGCGAGAGGTACAGCCCGACCAGGGCCGCCACGGTCGCGCCGATCAGCGCCACCAGGCCGATGATGCTCACCCAGACGAACGCGTTGGCGTTCCGCGGGAAGATCTGTGCAGACATGGGCTAGCTCTCTAGATTGCGGATTTTCGATTTTGGATTGCCGATTGGCGGCGACGTAGCTGGGTGCGGCTGGCCCCGAAGGCCCTGGCTTTACTGTACCCCCAACTGCTGCCGTTCCTCGGGACTCAGTTCGTTCACATCCGCGTGCTGGCTCAACTGCAGCGCCCGCACGTAGGCGGCCACGGCCCAGCGATCCTCGGGCGGGATGCGGGCGGCGTAGCTGTACATGCGGTTGATGCCGTTAGTGATCACGTCGAAGAAGTAGCCGATCGCCACGGTGCGCAGCCGGTCCTGGTGCAGGCTGGGCACCTGCATAGGGCCGCGGTAGGCGATGACGCCGTTGCCGTCGCCGGCCAGGCCGTGGCAGGGGGCGCAGTAGGCGTTGTAGCGCGTGCGCCCGCGCTCCAGCAGTTCGGCGGTCAGTTCCACCGGCAGTTCAGTGGCCAGTTCGCCGTTCACCTTGCCGGTCAGCAGCGGCGAGTCGGGGTCGAAGCTGCCCATCGCCACGGTGTTCTCTACTGGCGGGCGCATGGCCCGCTGGTCGTTGAAGAAGGCGCTGGTCTGGTTGGGCTGGTAACGGGGCTGGTCATACATATCAACGTGGCAGGCGACCAGCAGCAGGCACAGGGGCAACCAGGCCACCCGCGCCAGCCGTGAGCCGATCCATGTGCGAGAGGGTTGTGCCATGGCTGCGCTTTCCACCAATTCCTGTTGTATGCCGTGCATTCGCATCATCGCCCGGTGTTATGTTGTACGGCAATCCAAAATCCAAAATGGCATTACTCTTTGCCGTGCTCAGGCGCCAGGGCCGGGTTAGGGTTCCATACCCGCGCCAGGTAACTCGTGCGCGGCAAGGTGTTGAGCAGGCCGAGCACCGTGTAGTTGTGCGGCTGCGCCTTGTACCTGGTGACCTTGCTCTCCGGGTTGTTGATGTCGCCGAAGATGATCGCCTGGGTCGGGCAGGCCTGCTGGCAGGCGGTGACCACCTCGCCATCCTGGATCGGGCGGTTCCCCTGCACCTTGGCCTTCGTCCGAACGTCAACGATGCGCTGGATGCAGTAACTGCACTTCTCCATCACGCCCCGGTTGCGCACCGTCACCTCGGGATTGCGCATCAGTTTCAGGCTCGGCTCCTCCAGATCCTGGTACTGGAAGAAGTTGAAGCGCCGCACCTTGTAGGGGCAGTTGTTGGAGCAGTACTTGGTGCCCACGCAGCGGTTGTAGACCATGTTGTTGAGGCCCTCCGCATCGTGGACGGTCGCGGCCACGGGGCAGACCAGTTCGCACGGGGCCTGCTCGCAGTGCTGGCAGGTTATGGGCATCATGTAGGTGTCGGGGTTGTCGAAGTTGTCCCCGGCGAAGTAGCGGTCAATGCGGATCCAGTGCATCTCGCGGCCACGGGCGACTTCGCTCTTGCCCACGATGGGGATGTTGTTTTCGGCCTGACAGGCGACCACGCAGGCATTGCAGCCGATGCAGGCGGTCAGGTCAATGGTCATGCCCCACTGGTTGCCCACCGAGTAGTCAAAACCGGGCAGGTTGCCGGGAAGCAGGCTGATGTAGCCCTCGGTGCCCGGCCCGGGGGTCGCCTTGCCGTACTCCTCCAGGTAGACTTCGCGGGAGATGTGCTTGGGATCGGCCTTGAAGCGCTCGAACTCCCCGGCGCGCACAATATCGCGGCCCTGGAGCGTCCAGTGGTCCTGGGTGCTGACCAGCGGATAGGTCCCGCCAGGCACGCTCACCTCTACCTCGCGGCTGAACCAGGGCGCCTCGCTGGTGCGCAGGGCGTAGGTGTTGAAGCCGGTGTTGGCCGCCACGCGACCGGCCTCTTCGCCGCGACCATAGCCCAGGGTGACGGTGATGGTGTTCTCGGCGTGCCCCGGCACGATCCAGATCGGTATGGTGAGGGCGCGCCCCTGGTGGCGCAGTTCGATCAGCGTGCCATTGGCGCGGCTCAACCGCTCCAGGGCCCACTGGCTGGCCGCGTTGTCGGGCGAGGCCAGGTCCTCGAGGGTGAAGGGCAGGTTGAGCAGGCGGATGGCCGTGCCGGGGCTGACCAGGGCCGCGTTGTCCCAGGTGAGCTTGGTCATGGGGCGGGGCAGTTCCTGGAGCCAGCCGTTGTTGGCGTAGCGGCCATCCCAGATCGCCGGGTCGGGGCGGAAGATCAGTTCCAGGCCCTCGCTGGCAGGCGGCAGGCTGTAGGTGAGATCGGCCCGCGGCGTGACCGTCCGGGCGGGCAGGGCGGTGCCGGGCACGACGCCGTTGTTCAGGCTGCCACGGAAGAAATTGTCGAACTCCGTCCCCTCGAAGCCGCTCTGCTGCTGCCAGTACGCGCGCACCAGGTCGTAGGGGGTCTGGGCGCTCTGGCCGAGCATCACCGCCAGCAGTTCCTGGGCGGTGCGCCCGCCGTAGAGGGGCAGGATCAGCGGCTGGACAATCGTCGCCGTGCCGTCGTAGGCGCGAATGTCGCCCCAACTCTCCAGCGTGTGGCAGAGGGGGATGAACCAGTCGGCCAGCGCGGCGGTTTCGTCGTTGTAGAAGTTGAGCGCGGCCTTGAATTTCGCCTTGCTCATCGCGTCGGCGAAGTTCAGGTCGGCCGGGGCGGTAAAGGCGGGGTTGGCGTCGATGATCACCAGCACCTCGACGGCGCCGGCATTGAGGTCGTTCACCAGGTCGCGCAGGGCGGCGACCTGGTCGCCGGGGCGGGCCGCCACCGCGTCGGTGTGTTCCACGGTGACGCCCACGGCGCCGAGGGCCGCGTTAATGGCGTGCGCCAGGGCGTGCACCACCGGCGGCTGCCATTCGCCGACCACCACCACCCCTTCGGAACCGGCGGCCCGGAGGTCGGCGATCAGCGCGTCGAGGAACGGGCGCGCCTCCTCGGGCAGGGCGGCGCGGGGGGCGTTGGGCACGCCCAGGCCCGCGGCGATGTAGGCCGCCGCTGCGCCAACCTCGCCGGCCTTGAGGCGCAGGCGGTGGTCGGCCACCACGCCGGTGTTGGAGAACACCGGCTCGATGGCGTAGAGGCGGCTGATCTCGGTCGTATCCTTGAGCACGCGCCGGCGGCTGATCCAGTCGCGGGCGTAGCGCGCCCGCGCCGCCGGGTCCTGCAACACATCGCTATCGAGGGAGACGATCACCCGCGCGCGGTCGAGGCGGTAGCGCGTCTCCACCACCTCGCCGAAGGCCAGCCGCGCGCCCTCGTAGGTGTTCGAGCGACCCACGGGGTCGTACTGCACCCACTTCGCGCCGGGGAAGGTGGCGAGCAACTCCTCGAACTGGGCCGCCAGGGTTGGCGAGGTGATCGTCGGGGTCAACACGCGCAGGCCCTGGCCCTGCAGGCCCCGTTGCAACTGCATCACCTGGCCGAAGGCGAGGAGAAACTGTTCCCAGGTGCTGATCCGCCCGCTGTTGAGGACCGTCTCGGGCCGGTCGGGGTCGTAGAGTTGGAGGATCTCGGCCTGGGCGAACAGGTCGGTGGCGCCCAGACTGGCGGGATGGTTGGGATTACCCTCGATCTTGATCGGGCGCCCATCGTAATTCTTCACCGCCACGCCGAGGCCAAAGCCCTCGAAGCTGGTGGCCGTCGCGTAGTAGAGGGGAATGCCCGGCTCCTGATTATGCGGAGCGCGGGCGAAGGGGGCCACCAGTTCCTGGGGTTGCTTGATGGCGAAGGTGCATCCGGAGAGGCCGGCCAGCGCCAGCGACGCGCCCATCAGCTTGAGAAAGGTGCGCCGGGTTACGGGATCGGCTGACAGTTCGGCGGCCCCGGCGGGAAACTCGCGGCGCAGCAACTCCTGAAACGCGGGCGTATCCGCCAGTTCGTCGAGCGAGCGCCAGAACTGCTTGCCACGGGCGGCTTGCAGGCGAGCGCGGACAGCGCGAAGCTCTTGCTCGGTCGCGTGAAGGGTGATGTCACTCATCGGCAGCAGCCAGACTAGACAAGGTGACGGCGGGCGTCGGCGCGGTAGTTTGTGATTTCTGGAACGAGTTTATTCGCCCGAATTATACCAGCCCCGTGACCTGTGGTGACAGCGGAAAAGATACCCGTTGAGCCTGATTGATCTACCTGCGAGGAATAGAAGTGCAACAGCAGCGTGGTCGGGCGGGGGCGGAACAGGAGGAGCGCGCAGTTGCGTCGGGATGCTTTCTTTTGCAAGGCGATTGTAGCACACCAGCGCGGGAGGCTGCAAGTCGGGTTCGGTCGAAAGTCCGCGCCCAGGGCTGATGCAAAGTCAGTTCCGGAAGAGGAGCCGATCACTGGCAGCGGCCATCGACCGCTGAAAGGCGGCAAGGTTGCTCAAGCC
>DAOUDA010000163.1:0-1684 GCA_034431835.1 Chloroflexaceae bacterium
CCCTGTGTGCTAAGCTAGCTTTGGACAGATCGGAACCGAAAACCCGTTGCAAACGAGGGCGGTAGGAGGACACCACTCGATGGGTACTGGACGCAGCGTCCCCAAGTCGGCCACGAACGATCACCCTTCCACCGAGGCCGAACACCAGCAGCGCACCTGGACCGCCGCCGAGAAGCTCGCTATCCTGGCTGAATACGAGTCATATCCTCGCGGCGACCCCCGCCGTGGCGAGTTGCTCCGCCGCGTCGGCGCCTACAGCTCGCATATGTCCAAGTGGCGTGACCAGCGCGACCGTGGCACCTTGACCAGCAAGCAGCACGCTGCTGCCGGCCGTCCTCTCCAACCCCGCGACCCCCAGCAGGAGGAGCTCACCCGCCTGCGTGTTGAGAACGCCCGACTCCAGGCCGAGCTGCACAAGGCTACTACGGTGATAGAGGTTCAAAAAAAAATTGCCACGCTGCTTGGCACCATACCTGCGAGCCCGCCGAGCGGCGAAGCCTAATGCTGGAGGGGGCCAGGGAACTCGCCCCAATTGTGGGGGTGAGGGCGGCCTGTGAGGCGATGGGCGTGCCCCGCTCCAGCTTCTATCATGCCCAGCAGCCACCCAGACCGACGCCGCCCCCACGCTCCCGACCACGCTCCCACCGGGCCTTGAGCCCGCAGGAAGAGCAGATCATCCGCGAGCTGCTCAACAGTGAGCGCTTCGTAGACCAGGCCCCGCGCACGATTTACGCCACGCTGCTTGACGAGGGCCAGCACTATTGTTCCTGGCGCACGATGTACCGCCTGCTCAAGCAGGATGAGGCGACCCGTGAGCGCAGAGCCCAGCGGCGCCGGCCGGCCTACGCGGCACCCGAGTTGGTGGCCACTGGCCCCTGCCAGGTCTGGACCTGGGACATCACCAAGCTGCGTGGGCCCTACCCCGGCCTGTACTACAACCTCTATGTCGTACTGGACATCTTCTCACGCAAGATCGTTGGCTGGCGGATTGAGGACCGGGAAGACGCAGAGTTGGCCGAGGCCCTGATCGCGGAGAGCTACAGCCGCGAGGGGGTTGCGCCCAAGCAGCTGACCCTGCACGCCGACCGGGGTGCGGTGATGACCTCGAAAACCCTGGCCGAGTTGCTCATCGACCTGGGCGTGGCCCAGTCCCACAGCCGGCCGAGCATCTCGGACGATAACCCCTACTCGGAGGCGCAGTTCAAGACGATGAAGTATGGCCCGACCTATCCCGAGCGGTTTGCGAGCATCGAGGTGGCGCGCGCGTGGATGCGGCAGTTCGCGGCCTGGTACAACCATGAGCATAAGCACAGCGGCATCGCCCTGCTCCCACCCGAGGTGGTGCACAGCGGTCGGGCGCCCGAGGTGATTGCCAAGCGGCAGGAAACCCTGAATGCGGCGTATGCGGCCCACCCGGAGCGCTTCCCGCGAGGGCGGCCCCAGGCGCCACAGCTCCCGACGCAGGTCGGCATCAACCTGCCGAAAGCGAACGAAACTGAACCTACGCCAGTGACAGCGGTCTCACTGCCGGCGGCAACCCCGGGGTCAAGGGTTTCAGCCGCGCAGCGGCCCCTTGACGCCGGGGGCGCCGTCGGCCAGCCTGAGCCGGAGGTGCTGAGCGTGGAGGGCTGGTTCGCACCGCATTTCGCCTAGACTCGTGTCCAAAAGGGCTTGACACATTCCG
>DAOUDA010000164.1:0-12059 GCA_034431835.1 Chloroflexaceae bacterium
TCGCGGGCCATTGGCCGACGCGCTGAGGCGTCAGGACGTCATCGCAAACTGGCGTGATAGCCATCAACACGGATGAGGTAGAACACCAAGATGCGGCAACCAGGTAAAATAGGGAAGCCAGGTTTCCCCACACCCCGACCGGCGATCCATTACCAATGCCTGACTGGCCGCAGCAAGGTGGAACATGCTAAAGTAAACAATAGCGATCGCCTTATGCGAATAGAATTCATATCATGTCCGGAACACATTCAAGAGAAAATTGCAACCAAACACGGCGTCACCTGCCTTGAAGCCCGACAGGTCTTGCTAAGTCGTCCTCGTGTTCGTTTTGCGGAGCAAGGCTACACCGAAGGCGAAGATGTATACGCCGCCTTTGGTCAAACCTCGGGTGGAAGATATCTGGCGGTCTTCTTTATCTACAAGCCGACAACCAGAACTGCTGTGATCATCAGTGCGCGTAATATGAGTGATAAGGAGCGCAAAGCCTATGGACGCAAATAAAATCAGTAGCATTTCACAAGCGGATACGGAGGAGAAAATTGGCGAATTTTGGGATGTTCATGATTTCACCGAATTCGACAACCCTGCCAGAGCCGATGTAAGGTTTGAGATTGCTTGCACTGTACCGATTGAAGTCGAGTTATTTGCAGCTCTCGAAAAGCAAGCGCAGCAGCGCGGGGTGCAAGTCGAGACGCTGATCAATCTCTGGTTGCAGCAGAAACTCAACGAGCACACGCAACAAGAGACAGTAACATAGCCAGTCGCGTCACGGGAGAGCCTTCCTGGAGGGAGGATCGAACACGCTTCCCTGGCGGGAGAGATGGAAGCAATGCCATGATAACGACGACCCCTGTTCCCCCGGAACTGGTTGCGGCGTTGCGCCAGGCGCGGTACGTTGTGGCGCTCACCGGGGCGGGGGTGAGCGCCGAGAGCGGCATCCCCACCTTCCGCGACGCGCAGACCGGTCTCTGGGCACGGTACAACCCCGAGGATCTGGCGACGCCCGAGGCCTTTCGCCGCAACCCGCGCCTGGTGTGGGAATGGTACGTCTGGCGGCGGCAACTGGTCAGCGCGGCGGCCCCGAACCCCGGGCACCTGGCCCTGGCGCGTCTGGAGCGCCTGGCGCCACGCTTCACCCTGATCACCCAGAACGTTGACGGGCTGCACCAGCGGGCGGGGAGCGCGTCGGTGATCGAACTGCACGGCAACCTGCTGCGGGTGCGTTGCTCGAAAGACGGCACAGTCTACACCACCTGGCCCGAGGTGGCCGATCCGCCCCCGCCATGCCCGGCCTGCGGCGCGCCGCTTCGCCCCGATGTGGTCTGGTTCGGGGAAATGTTGCCGCCGGAGGCCCTGGAGCGGGCCTGGCGCGCCGCCGCCACCTGCGACCTGTTTCTCTCCATCGGCACCTCGGGGTTGGTGGAGCCGGCCGCCTCGCTGCCGCGCGTGGCCTACGCCAGTGGCGCGACGGTGGCGGTGATCAACCTCGACGTGACCGATGCCGTCGAGGAGCGCCGCTTTTACCTCCACGCCCGTTCCGGCGAACTGCTGCCCGCACTGGTCAGCGCCGCCTTCCCCGATGCAACCGCCTGACAGACAGGTTGGGCGAGACGCTGGAGCAACGGCCAGGCCGGGCGGCCCGGATCCAGAACAGGCCCTGCGACCCTACCGCTTGCGAAACACAAACACGTACTCGTGGCGAAAAACGTAGAAGCCGCCGACGAGGGCGCGGTAGCGCCAGAGTTCCTGCTGCGCGCGTTTCCCCGCGGTGCCGTGAATGTCCTTGACCACGATGCTCTTGAGAGCGAAGCCGCGCTCCTGCACCGCCTGCATCGCCAGGAAGCCCAGCGGCACCCATTCGCCCCGGGCGTACTTATCGCCGATCACCAGCGCCAGGTAACGCCCCCGGTCGAGCGCGGCGGCGACCGCCTCCACCACCCGCCCCAACAGGTCCAGAAAGATGTCCAGCGAGGGAGCGTTGGAGAGATCGCGGGGATCGTCGCTGAAGCGGATAATGTCGTGGTACGGCGGATGCAGAATGGCAAGCTGCGCCGAGGTCGCCCCGTGCTCGGCCAGCAGGGCGCGAAAATCGAGCATGGCGCTGTCGCCTGGAACGACGGCTAACTCTACCGCGAAGGGGTTCGGCTCGGCGGCCACCAGACCGCGCGCCCGTTCGACCAGGGCGGGCTGCAACTCGACCCCCAGCACGTGCCGCCCCAGGCGCTGCCCCTCGATCAGAGTGGTGCCGGCGCCGGCGAAGGGGTCAAGCACCCATTCGCCACGGCGCGTGTAGCGGCGCATCAACTGGTTGGGGATCTGGGGCACGAAATTGCCCCAGTAATCCGCGCGGTGCACGCCACTGCCGTCGCGGCGCTCAATGAGCCAGAGACTGTCGGTAACAATGTCTCCGTAGGCCTTCCAGCGGTTCAGGTCAATCTCGTTGATCGCCGCCGTGCGCGCGCCGCGGGCCGCCTTGCGCAGGCGCCCGGCGTAGTAACGGGCGCGTTCCAGGGTCAGGGCCGCGCCGATCTGCGCCAGTTCGGAGTGCAGCAAGCCTTCGGGAAAGACAACCGCCTCGTCATCGTCGTCGGCCCGTAAACGGCCCCCCGGCGCCACACCCGCGCACAGGGCGCCCAGGGCGTCGCGCAGGGCGGGCATGTCGGGGCTGGCCCGCAGTCCGTCAAGCGCCTCCAGCAACGCCTCACGTCGCAACCGCACCGAAGGCCCGGCGCCAGCATTCGCGCCGTCGGGGGCGGCAGGTGCGGGTGGCTCCACGCTGGCCATGAACGGTTCCTCATATGGTGGTCAGAACGCTGACGGTATTGTAACACATTTTACGATTTCATGCCTCTTTGATGGCATGAAATGCCAGGGGTTGTAAATGCATGTGTTAACGTGAAAACAGGGGAAAGCGGGTTTCCCCGCGCCCCTGCTGAGGAAGGGCCAGGCTCTCCAGTGTCGTACCTATGAACACGGGGAACCCTGAGGTTCCCCGTATCCCTCCCGCGAGAGGGTCCGGGAGGGCCATGCCCTCCCAGGGTATCCTGTTTTCATCAAGGGGCCTGACGTGTGGCGGTCATCGCGCTCTCGGCCGCGCTGCGGAAGGCCGCCGTGGCCGCATTGATTACCGCTGCCGGATCGCCGCCGGCCGAGCGCACGATCTGCTCCAGGCTCTCGCCGTTCCGCAGGCGCGTGACGATGTCGCTCGCGCTCAATCCGGTTGCCTCACTCGCTGCCTGCACCAGGGCCGCCATGACCGCCCGCTCCTGCCGGTTCCCGATGCGGGTGTCGATCTTCTGGCCAAGCGTCGTGTCGTTGACCATCTCGGTGGCCTGGGTGGTTACAGTGGCCAGACGCTGGTCGGCCTGAGCCTGGGTCAGCCGCCCCGCGGCCACCAGGCGGTCCAGACGCTCTTTGACCTTCGCTACGACGGCCTGTACCACGGCATCGCCACTACTGCCGTTGGCGGCGGCGATCTGGGCCAGGCTCTTGCCGGCGCGCAGTTCATTGAGCACCTGCTCGCCGGTCAGACCGGTCAGATCGCTGGTAGAGCGGATGAGCGCCGCGGCCAGCCCGCCGCCGCGGCGGAAGGCCTCCTGTTGCGTTGCGACCGGGGAGCTGGCTGGCGCGGCCGCGGCCCGCGCCACAAGGGGAACGGCTGCAAGAATGGTCAGGGCCAGGACCGTGGTGAGACCGAGGCGCATCAGCGCCAGGCGTAGGGTGCCGCGCATAGAAATTGACCTCCTGGGCGTGTTTGGCGCGCGCGCGAAACCTTCGCGCGCGGGTCGTCCGTTCCGGCGGACCGACGGCCCCAGTCTAGCCGGGGCCTGTGAACCAGGTGTGAAGACCGGGTGGGAGTCTTGTGAATGGTGCGGTGCGCGTCACGCAACAATCGCGCGCGGCAATCGTCGTATGGGCAGGAAAATGACCCGGGCCGCCAGACGCGGCCCGTAGACAGGAAGGAGAACCCCATGGACACTCGACTGGCGCGGAGCAGGACCGATCGGATCATCGGCGGCGTGTGCGGCGGCCTGGCCCGCTACTTCGGCATTGACGCCACCATCGTCCGGCTGGTGTTTGTGCTGGCGGTGCTGAGTGGACTCAGCCCGTTAATCTATGTCATTCTCTGGATCATCATGCCCCTCGAAGGCGCCCCCGCACCCCAGCCCGGCGCCAGCCTGCCCGCCCCCCAGCAGACCAGCATGGACCCGACCGGTGAGTGGCAGTTTGACCCGTACACCGGCCAGCCGCTCAAGAAGTGATGGCAAAGCCCGATGGAGGAGGGTTGCGCCTTATAGCGTTTCGCGAAAAGGTTGACCTGCAATGACGGTGGCGCGCGTGCAGCGAGCCACGCCGCTCAGGGTCCTCAGTGGATCAACTATTCCGGTCAGTGCTCTGGTGGCGCATCCGGCAAGTTACACGAAAGGGCCGGGAGGCGGGTGTCTGGGAGGGCAAGGCCCTCCCGGACCCTCCCATCAGTGTGTAGGGTTTTTCGAGCGCGAAGGGGTTTTCGGCATTCCAATGCGCTTCCGATCCTCACCCCCTGCCCCCGTCTCCACCATAGGTGGAGACGGGGGAGTTGCGTGTCCTGATGCCCCAGATGGCGAATGTGACGCGAGGATGTCCCGGAAACCCCTACACCTGAGAAGGGTTGGGGGGGCGGGGGGGTAGCGAAAGACTTTGTTTACAGACCACTCATCCTCACTCTACGCTCCCGCGGTAAAGCTCAACCTCCCCACAGGGGTTGCGCTGTCCCCGTTCCGCCTGTGGCAAACGTGGCCCGATCTTCCCCCCGGGTGAAGTCTTCTTCGCGCACAAACGCGGCCCGCCGGCGTATACTCACGCTACGCGGGCCGCGGCGCTGCTTCCCGTGATATTGGCGTCTCCTCCTTGCCCGCCCCGCGTTGCGCCGTGTGCTGGTTGTGCTCCGGCCCAGGGCCGGTGGTAATAGCTGCGTACCCGCGCCTGTAGCATTGGAGGTGGCGCCATGGCTTGCCTCGAAACGCTTACCGCGTATTTGCGCGACCAGCAGGTTGATTTTGTCCTCCAGCAGCACCCGCTGGCCTTCACGGCCCGCGAGGTCGCCGCCAGCGAGCATCTCCCCGAGTTCATGATGGCCAAGGTGGTCATTGTGATGGCCAACGAGGCGCCGATTATGCTCGTGCTGCCCGCAACGCACCAGGTCGATATGGAGTTGCTCAGCGCGGCGCTGGGGGTCTACGATCTGCGGCTGGCCGAGGAGCCGGAACTTGCCCGACTCTTCCCGGATTGCCAGGTTGGCGCGATGCCGCCCTTCGGCAACCTCTATGGCGTTCCGGTCTACGTCGCTCCGGAGTTGACGGCCCAGGAGCGCATCGTCTTCCAGGCCGGCACCCATACCGAGACGATCGGGATGGCCTACGCCGACTTCGCGCGCCTGGCGCAGCCGAAGGTGGCCGATTTCGCCCGCCAGTTGCGCGAGCTGGCCGCGCCCGAGTGGTGAAAGGGCACCGCAGGTAGAGGGGTGGGGAAACCTGGTTTCCCCACTCCCCTCCCACCGGTCGAGGAGCGGGGGCGCCTGGTCGGACGAAGCCCTCCCGGACCCTCTCCGAAGGTGGGCCGCCTGCGGCGGTGGATAAGGGCCATGCGATGCCGGAACGAACGTTTCTCGAGCCAGGCGTGATTGTCGGTGAATGGTGGCGTCACATGGAGGATGGCCGCGTGCGGTGCGATCTCTGCCCTCGGGGCTGCGCGCTGCGCGAGGGGCAACGGGGCTTTTGTTTCGTGCGTCAGGCCCGCGAGGGTGGCATCGCCCTCACGAGCTACGGGCGCGCCTCGGGTTTCTGTATTGACCCGATTGAGAAGAAGCCGCTCTACCATTTTTACCCCGGCACCGCCGTGCTCTCGTTTGGCACTGCCGGCTGCAACCTGGGTTGCCGCTTCTGCCAGAACTGGGACATCTCGAAGGCTCGCTCGATCGGCTCAGCGCCTGGGCCTCTCCCGCGGCCGTGGCCGATGCCGCGGTGGCCGCCGGTTGCCACAGCGTGGCGTTTACCTACAACGACCCGGTGATTTTCGCCGAGTACGCCATTGATTGCGCCGAAGCGGCCCGCGCGCGGGGCCTGCGCGCCGTGGCGGTGTCGGCCGGCTACATCGGCCCCGCGGCCCGTGAGGCGTTCTTCGCCTCCATGGATGCCGCGAACATCGATCTCAAGGCGTTTGACGAAGACTTCTACCGGAAGATCTGCCTGGCCGAACTGGCGCCGGTGCTCGATACGCTGCGCTACATCCGCCACCAGACCACGGTCTGGCTCGAAGTGACCAATTTGCTCATCCCTGGCCATAACGACGCTCCCGAGCAGGTGGCGCGCCTGTGCGCGTGGTTCGTCGAGAACCTGGGGCCAGACGTGCCGCTGCATTTCAGCGCCTTCCATCCCGCCTACCGCATGCTCGATGTGCCACCTACTCCCGCGGCCACGCTTATTCGGGCGCGCGAACAGGCCCTGGCCGCGGGGTTGCGCTACGTCTACACCGGGAACATCCGCAATCCCGAGGGAGAGGCGACATACTGCGCCACGTGCGGCGGGCTGCACATCGAGCGCGACTGGTACCGTCTTGGCCGCTGGAACCTCGACCGGCAGGGCCGCTGCAATCGGTGCGGGGCCACGCTTCCGGGCCGCTTCGAGCCGCAGCCGGGCCGCTGGGGACGGCGCGTAGCGCCGGTGGAGATCCACGGCTAAAGCGCGTTCTACCGCTCCCCCGCGCCAGCCGGTGTCGCCGCCTCGCGGCCCTCCAGGAAGAAGACCCCCTCGGTGTCATCGTAGGCAAAGAGTTCGGCGTAGCGCCCCCACTCGCTGGCGATGTCCAGTTGCCGTTCAGCCTCCTCGGGCGGGAAGTCGCGCTCCAGGGCGGTAAGCAGCACCTCCCAGCGCAGCGCCTGATCGCCCGCGGCCTGGAGCATGCGCAGCATCCAGCGGAAGAAGGGCAGGCGCCGCAGGCGGGTGGCGAAGATCTCTTTGCGCGCCAGGATGCTGGCTTCGGCAAAAGCCTCCCCCAGCGGCGTGAGGATGAGCGCCCCGCCCTCGACCCGCGCGAAGCCCAGCAGTTCGGCTGCTTCCACCAGCGGCAGCAGGTGGTCGAGATCGAGGCCCAGATCCTCCCGCAGCTGGGCGATTTCGTCGCGCTCGTAGGGGGTAGCGTTGGTGTGCTCGAGCAAGCCGGCCAGGGCCGTCACCGGGGCCATGGGCAGCGCGCGGGTCTTGCCGGCCTGTCCAGGCTCGGTGCCGAACTCGACTTCCTCGGGCTGGGTCTGGCCCATTAGCAGGGCGTAGACGCGGTTGACCAGGGCGGCGAAGGCGTCGGATTTGCGGTCGCGCGGGTGGGGCAGGTTCACCGCCACCTCGGCCACGATGCGGCCCGGCCCTTTGTCCATCACCACGATCCGGTCGGCCATAAAGACGGCCTCTTCGATGTTATGGCTGACCATGAGCACCGCGCGGATCTGCAACTGGCCGCCGGTCCACAGTTCCAGCACCTCGCCGCGCAGGGTTTCGGCGCTCAACACATCGAGAGCGCTGAAGGGCTCGTCAAGACAGAGCAGTTCCGGGTCCACGGCGAGGGCGCGGGCGATGCCGACCTTCTGGCGCATGCCGCCGGACAGTTCACGGGGGTAGGCCTGTTCAAAGCCGTCAAGCCCGACCAGGTCGATCAATTCGACGGCGCGGGCGCGGGCCGGTTCAGGGGCCACGCCGCGCGCCTGGAGGGCCACGGCCACGTTGTCTTCGACCGTCAGCCAGGGGAAGAGGGCGAAGGTCTGGAAGACGATGGTGGCTTTAGGATTGACCCCGCGGAGCGCCTCGCCACGGTAGAGCACCGCACCCTCGCTCGGCTCGTTCAGGCCGGTGATGATCCGCAGCAGGGTGCTCTTGCCGCAGCCAGAGGGGCCGAGGAGAGCGACGAACTCACCTTCGCGGATGCTCAGGTTGATGTTTTCCACGGCGGTAAAGCGTTTTTCGCCGCGCCCATAGCGCTGGGCCACGCCACGCACTTCCACCAGCGCCGGGGTTCGAGAGGCGCTCATTGCTCGCTCCTTATGGATCAATCCATACGATAGGTCGTCTCGGCCAGCCGGTAGAGCCGGCGCCAGACCAGGCGGTTGATGGTCACCACGGTTAGCACCATGGCCAGGGTGGCAGCCAGCAGGCCCGGGTAGTCGCCTGCGGCGGTGGCGGAGGTGATCTGCGAGCCTACCCCCAGGGTCGTATAGGTCTCGCCGCCGAACACCACATACTCGGCGACGATGCTGGCGTTCCAGGCGCCGCCGCTGGCGGTGATCATGCCAGTGATCAGATAAGGAAAGAGTGCGGGCAGGATCAGAATGCGCCAGCGCATCCAGCCCGAGAGTTGCAGCAGGTCGCTGGTGTAGCGCAGATCCTGGGGCAGGGCGGCGGCCCCGGCGATGACATTGAAGAGCAGGTACCACTGGGTGCCGAGGAGCATCAGCAGCACCGCGGCCAGGTTCAGCCCGCCGGGAGCGGCGAGCAGCGCCAGCACCAGCACCGGGAAGAGGGCCGTAGCGGGGATCGAAGCGACGATCTGCACCAGCGGCTGTAGCACCGCCGCCGCTCGTGGATGGGTGCCGATGTACACGCCGACCGGCACCGTCCACAGCAGCGCGATGACGAGGGCGGTCGACACGCGCAGCATGGTTGCGCCGACCCCGAGCACAATGCCGAGCCACTGAGCAGGCGGCACCTGGAGCAGCAGCCGCCCCCCCAGAAACGCGCCACCCAGCGCCAGTGCCACGATGACCAAGATGAGCAGCCAGGTAAGCGGCGAGCGTTTTGGGATGGCGGGGTTGGCGGCGCGGAGGGGCGCGGGTTCGCGGATCAACATGCGGTCGAGGGCGGTACTGACCGGCGCCCACAGACGCCCGATCAGTTGCGGGAAGGCTGCCCGCTGCAGTAGTTCGTAGAACCACGAAACGGTGGGCTCATCACTCTCAACCTGCTCGATCTTGAAGCGATCGGCCCAGGCCAGCAACGGCCGCCAGATCAACTGGTCCAGCGCAACGATCACCACCACCAGGGTCAGCAGGCCCCAGCCAATGGCGGCGATGTTGCCGGCATCGGCGGCGGTTTGCAGATAGGCTCCCAGGCCGGCCAGGCGAAAGTCGCGGTCGCCCAGGGTAAAGATCTCGGCGGCCATGAGGAAGAACCAGCCGCCGGCCCAGCTCATCATGCTGTTCCAGATCAGGCTCAGGGCGCCGAAGGGCAGTTCGGTGGTCGTGAAACGGCGCCAGGGGGAGAAGCGAAAAATCGCGCTGGCCTCGCGCAGTTCGCCCGGCACGGTGCTGAGCGACTGGTACCAGGCAAAGGTCATGTTCCACGCCTGGCTGGTAAAGATCAACACAATCGCGGCAAGCTCCACGGCGACCCGTTCGGGCAGCACGGCGCTGAGGCTGAGCAGTACGACCGGCAGAAAGGAGAGGATGGGTACGCTCTGCAGCACGTCGAGCAGCGGCAGCATCCAGCGTTCGGCCCGGGGATTGTACGCGGCAATGTAGCCATAGGACAGGGTAAAGAGCAACGAGAGGGTATAGGCCGCGGCCATGCGCCCCACCGAGAGCATGGCGTAGTAGGGCAGCGCGGTAGGCGCCAGGCTGATCTCCGGGCCGCTTACCGCGGTGGGAGCGGTCCGGGCCAGCCACACGGCCAGGGCGAGCAGCCCGATGACGATCAGCAGGATCGTCAGGTCGGCGCCGGTGATCTGGGGCCGGGCGGACGGGGTGGGGGTAAAGACCCTGCGGGTTGCGGCCATGTGCTTCTCCGGACGTTTTGCGCTTGAGAAGGGTCGCGGGGCAAGCTGATTGCCCCACGCTCCTCACCCTCCCCCAACCCCCTCCCTCTCCACCTGGGGTTGGAGAGGGAGGGGGTTGGGGGGAGGGTGAGGACCAACGCAGTTCAGATCAGGACTCCAGTCCAAGCAGCCAGGTTGCCAGCGAAAAATAGATCAGCACGCCCGAGATGTCGGCCAGCGAGGTGATCAGCGGCCCGCTGGCGGTGGCGGGATCAAGGCCCATGCGCCGCAACAGCAGGGGCAGCACGGTGCCGATGGTGCTGCCGGCCACGACCACCAGCGCCATGGTGAGCGCGACTACCATGGCCACCTCCGGGCCGGCGCGGAAGTAGGCCAGAACCGCTACTGCCGCGGCCATCGCCAGGCCTGGCATGACCGAGACGACCAGTTCTTTGCGCAGCAGTCTGGTCCAGTCGCGTCCGCGCACTTCCTCCATGGCCAGGGCGCGCACGGTCAACGTTGCCGACTGGGAGCCGGCGTTGCCGCTGCTGTCGATCAGCAGGGGCAAAAAGAAGACCAGGGCGACAACCGCGGCGATGGTGTCTTCGAAGGCGGCGATGGCCGCGCCTGAAAAGATGTTCACAAACACCAGCGCCAGCAGCCAGGGCGCCCGTTTCTGCACCAGTTCAATGATCCTGGTCTCCAGGTACTTGCCGCGCAGCGGGGCCACCGCGGCGCCCTTGTGGAAGTCTTCGGTGGCCTCTTCGTCGGCGACATCAATCAGGTCGTCAAAGGTGACGATCCCCAGCAACACGCCTCCCGAGTCGACCACGGGGAGGGCCGGCAGGTCGTAACGGCGCAGGGCCTGCACGGCTTTCTCGCGATCATCGAAGGCCGACAGCACCACATAGGCGTAGTCCATGATTTCCGCTACGGTCTGCTGCGGATCGGCCAGAATGAAGCGCCGCAGTTCGAGGGCGTCGAGGAAGCGCCAGTGTTCGTCGGTGACGTAGACCATATTGATCGTCTCGCTATCCGGGCCGCGACTGCGGATATGCTCCAGAGCGCGAGCGATGGTCCACTCGGGGCGCACGGCGACATAGTCAGGGGTCATCAGCCGCCCGACGCTCTCCTCGGGGTAGCCGAGGAGCTGGCGCGCCTCGCGCAGATCTTCCGGACCGAGCAGGTTGAGCAGCTTCTGCGTCACCTGACCGGGCAGTTCTTCGAGCAACTGGGTGCGATCGTCCGGAGACAGGCCGGCCAGCAGATGCCGGGTCTCCTCACTGGTGAGCTGGGCGAGCAGATCGTTCTGATCGTCGGCGTTGAGGTGCGCGAACACCTCGCTGGAGACCGCGCGCGGCAACAGGCGAAAGACGAGCACCCGTTCGGCGGGGGCCAGTCCCAGTACCAGATCAGCGATCTCGGCTTCGGGCCAGAGGGCGAGCGCCGCGCGCACCTCGGCCCACCGCTGGGTGGCGATCAGGTTGTGAATGGTCTCAACGCTGGTGGTTGGAACCGTGGTCATGCTCCGCTCCCTCCACGCGGATGGTGGCTCGGGCCGTCACCCGCAACCCTGATGCCCGATGCGCGCGGCGCCGGCCCGCGTGACACCTGCGGCGGAGGGAGCATCACTGCCTGGCCCGGATGGGCAACAAAAAACCCGGTGGGCCAGGCCGCACCGGGAACGGTAATCGCGTAACGCTCAGGCGTAGCAGCCGGCGCACGCAGGACCGGTGAAGCTGGCAGTGATTGTGGGCGCTCCGCCACGCCGCTGACCTGTATGACTGCCGTCCATTCCTGATCCTCAGGATAACCAGGTTATCCAAATTACGATCTGCGAGGACAAAGCCCTCCCAGGCCCTCGCCTCCAGCAGGGGATGGGACAACAGGGTTGCCCCACCCTGCTTGCCGAACAGGTGAAGCTGCTCCAGGAAGCCGCCACTCTGGCAGGGGTATGGAGAAACCCGGTTTCCCCAGTGTTGCCGGACCACCCATCAGCAACAGGGTTTCGCACGTGCGTAAACGCAAGGCAGTATACTCGTAGACACCGGGAGTGTCAACCGTACCTCACGCCGTTGCGGCATGGATGCGACGAAACGTTTTGCATGATCCCCCACCGTGCGAGGCGGACCGGGTTTCGCAAGCGCGCGGCGTCCGTTCCCGGCGGACGCCGCTCCACCCCCTCCCCAATCCCTCCCCCGCTGGGGGAGGGCGTCCGGCTCCTCCCCCCAACGGGGGGAGGCTGGGAGGGGGGCGGAAATGCAAAGCAACTGACGTCACCG
>DAOUDA010000165.1:0-6134 GCA_034431835.1 Chloroflexaceae bacterium
CAGGGCGCCGCGGAGGGCCTGGAGTTCGGCGGCCACACTCGCCTGGGCGGCGCGGGCGCGGGCCAGTTCGGCATCGAGGCGGGCGAGTTCGGCCCGCGCGCTGGCGCTGAGGGCGCAGGCCGCGCGCCACTGGCGGGTGTAGAACTGCTGTTGAAGCTGCCGCAGTTCGGCGGAGAACTCACGGTGCTGGCGGGCCTGGGCGGCCTGGCGCTTGAGACCGCGCAGGCGCGGCTCCAGCTCGGCGAGCAGATCATCGAGGCGGTTGAGGTTGGCCTCGGTCTCGCGCAGGCGGCGCAGGGCCTCGGCCTTGCGGGCCTCGAAGCCGCCGATCTCGGCGGCGTCCTCGAAGAGGCGGCGGCGCTCCTCGGGCCGCAGGGTCAGCGCGGCGTCCACCAGGCCCTGGTTGATCAGCGTGTAGGAGCCGCCGAGCGGCTCGGTGGCCTCGAGCACATCGCGCAGGCGCACGCGGGTGCGGTTGATGAAATACTCGTTGTCGCCGGCGCGGGTGGCGCGGCGGGTGATGGTCACCTCGTCGAAATCCAGGGGCAGCAGGCGGTCACTATTGTCAATCGTCAGCGAGACCTCGGCCAGCCCGGCGGGGGGGCGGCGCCCGCCGCCGGCGTAGATCAGTTCCTCGGAGCGTTTGCAGCGGAGCGTGGCCAGGCTCTGCTCGCCGAGCACCCAGCGCACCGCATCGGCGAGATTCGATTTCCCGCTCCCATTCGGCCCTACAATAGCTGTGACGCCGGGGCGGAACTCCAGCACGGTGCGGGTGGCGAAGGTCTTGAAACCCTGGATCTCGAGGCGTTTGAGGTACATCGCGGTGGCTCATCGGGGGCGGTGTGGCATGGGGGCTATTGTACCGCAGTTTATGCGGATCACGTACCTGTCCGGGCATGCCAGGCAGGGCTCGTGCACAGTCCACGGAGCATGCCCCCAACCCCGATGTTGCAACCTCGCGGAAGCGAGACAAAAACGCTGCTATCGTGACGTTGTTTTGACAGAGGGAACACAACCCGCGCCGCAAGGCTGCCTGGAGGCCGGCGCTGGCGACCCGTGCGCCCCGGCCAACGGCTCGCTCACGCGCCTGGCGCTGGCGGCGAGCATTGAGGAGCAGGCGATCGAATGGGCCGCATTACAATTGTGCACGACGCAGGCCGCGCAGGCGTGTGGCGATGCCTGCCGGTTCTATGCGCGCCTGAGCGTGCGTGCGCTCGATGGCGCATCCAGAGCCGGCATTCCGTACAGGAAGGGGGCCTTCGCATGCTTCGATCCCACCGCCGTCCATCGACTGCGGCGCGCCTGCTGCTGGCGCTGACCACGCTGGCGCTCCTGGTCGCCAGCGCGTTTGTCGCGCCGCATCGCGCCGCCGCCACCTCCACGATCATCACGCAGTGGACGTTCAACTCACCGGCGCCGGACGGCAGTCCTGGAACCGGGACCACCGATCCTGCCATTGGCAGCGGGACCGCCGCGCTGGTTGGCGGCACGACCGCTTCCTTCGCCAGTGGGGATGCCGACGGCGGCAGCACCGACCCGGCCACCGGCGATGACTCGGCATGGAACACGACCACCTACGCCTCCCAGGGCGCCGGCGATCGCACCCGTGGCGTCCAGTTCGCCGTCAGCACCGCCGGGTATCAGAGCATCCGCTTCAGTTTCGACCTGCGCCCCAGCAACACCGCTGCCAATACCGTTGCGCTTCTCTATTCGACCGATAGCGGCACGACGTTCACCGAGGCCGCCACGTTTGTCGCAACGGCCGCTGAAACCTGGTTCAATGACCGCGCGTTCGACTTCAGCGGCATCCCGGCGCTCAACAACAACCCCAACGTCGTCTTCCGCCTCGTGGCGGCGTTCGCTCCCGGCAGCAGCGGGTATGTGGCCTCCAATCCGGGAAGCGCCTACGGCACAACCGGTACGCTGCGCTTCGACATGGTGACGGTGCGCGGCGATCCGCTCGGCAGCGCCGATGCCGCGCCAGCGGTGGTGAGCACATCGCCGTTGAATGGCGCGATCGGCGTTCCGGCAAATGCGCGTGTTATCGTCACGTTCAGCGAACCGGTGACCGTGACGCCCGACTCGTTCACCCTGGTCTGCGCGACGAGCGGCAACGTAGCAATCACCCTGAGCGGCGCCGGGAGGACGTACACCCTCAATCCGACCATGCCCCTGGCGGCGGGTGAAACCTGCACCGTCACGGTGATTGCCGCGAATGTGCGCGACGTTGATGCTACCGATCCGCCCGATACGATGGAAGCGAACGTTGGCTTTGCTTTTACCGTGCAGGCGGCGGATGGTCCCTGCGGCGCCGCGGATACGCCGATCAACCAGGTGCAGGGCAACGGCGCAACCACTCCCGTCAGCGGGACGGTCGTCACCGTTCAGGGCGTGGTCGTTGGAGACTACGAGGGCGCCTCCCCCGCTTTGCGCGGCTTCTACCTCCAGGAGATCGCCCAGGGCGATGCCGACCCGCTCACCTCCGAGGGCATCTTCGTCTTCAACGGCAACAACAACTCCGTCGGCCTCGGCCAGGTTGTCCAGGTCACCGGCACGGCGACCGAGTTTCAGGAGCAGACCCAGATCGGCAACGTGAGCGCTATCGAGGTCTGTGGCGCAGCGACGGCGACCGTTCCTCCGGTGGATGTGTTGATGCCCTTCCCCGGCGCCAATTATCTCGAGCGCTACGAAGGGATGCTCGTGCGCTTCCCGCAGACCCTCTACGTCACCGAGCACTTCCAGTTGGGGCGCTTCGGGCAAATCGTGATGAGTTCCGGCGGCCGGCTGCGCCAGCCGACCGACGTCGTCGATCCCGGTCCGGCGGCGCAGGCGCTGCAGGAGGCCAATGACCTCAATCGCATCATCGTTGATGACGAACTCAACAACCAGAACCCCGACCCGATCCGCTTCGGGCGCGGCGGCAATCCGCTCAGCGCCGGCAACACCCTGCGCGGCGGCGACACCGTTACCGGCATCGTCGGCGTGATGACCTTCACCTGGGCAGGGAACGCTGCAAGCGGCAACGCCTATCGTCTGCGTCCGATCAACGCGCTCGGCGGCGGGGCGCCCAACTTCATCGCTGCCAACCCGCGCCCCGACCAGCCGGCCAACGTCGGCGGCGACCTGCGCGTGTCAGCGTTCAACGTGCTCAACTACTTCAACACCTTTGGCGCGAATGCGTGCCGGGGCGGCGTCGGCGGCGCGCCGACCGACTGCCGCGGCGCGGAGAACACGACCGAGTTCGAGCGCCAGAATGCGAAACTGCTCCAGGCGCTGCTGCGCCTCAACGCCGATGTGTTCGGGTTGATCGAAATCGAGAATGACGGGTACGGACCGACCAGCGCGCTGGCGGAACTGGTCCGCCGCCTGAATGCCGCGACCGCGCCGGGGACGTATGCCTTCCTTGATGTCGATGCCGCGACCGGGCAGACCAATGCGCTCGACACGGACGCGATCAAGGTGGCGATCATCTACAAGCCTGCGGTGGTCGAACCCGTGGGACGGACCGCCGCGCTCAACACGGTCGCATTTGTGAACGGCGGCGACAGTGCGCCGCGCAACCGCCCGGCGCTGGCGCGGACCTTCCGCCACCGCGCGACGGGTGAGGACGTAACCGTCGTGGTGAACCACCTCAAATCGAAGGGCAGCGCGTGCGACGCGCCGGACGCCAACGACGGCGCGGGGAACTGCAACATCGTGCGGCGCAACGCGGCGCAGGCCCTGGTCGCGTGGTTGGCAGGGGACCCGACCGGCACGGGGGACGCGGACATCCTGATTATCGGCGACCTGAACTCCTATGCGCAGGAGGACCCGATTGACGTGCTGCGCGCCGCGGGGTACACCGACCTGGCGCGGACGTTTATTGGCCCGGATGCGTACTCCTACGTCTTCAACGGGCAGTGGGGCACGCTGGACTACGCCCTGGCGGCGCCGTCGGCGCTGGCGAGGGTGAGCGGGGTGACCGAATACCACATCAACGCCGACGAACCGGGCGTGCTGGACTACAACACGAACTTCAAGAGCGCGGGGCAGATCAGCGGTCTGTTCGCGGCGGACCAGTACCGCACATCGGACCACGACCCGATCCTGGTCGGGTTGAACCTGAGCGCCCCGGGAAACGAGAGACTGACCGTCTACCTTCCGCTGGTTGTGCGCTGAAACGATGCTCGCGGGCGGGGATGGGTCATAAGGGCACGCGGAGGAGCGCCGAGGCCGGGCCCATTTGAAACCCTCCGCGTGCTCCACCGTGACCTGTTCGTGTAGATATGAACACTATTGTGACAGGGCTCGTGCAAAGTCCATCGCACACGGTGGGGTGTGGGGCGGTATAGCCGCCTCACGGATCTATGGGTTCGGGGCTTGCCCCGTGGACCTTGCGTAAGCTAAACGTTTGCCACGGGCCGTGGGCTGTGGTATAGTCGGCGGAAATGGGTTTGGTCAGAGAGTCGTCAGGGCGTTGTAAAGAGCTGAAAGCGCTCCGTCATCAGGCTGGCGAGTTCGGCCTTGTAGTCCGAGAGGTTGTTCAAGACCTTCTGGACTACGGCGCGAAACTCGGCAAATGTGGCGTGGTAGCGGTTACGTGCGACCTTGCGCTTGAGGAACTTCCAGAAGCGCTCGATCAGGTTCAAGTTCGGCGAGGAGGTCGGCAGGTAGAACAGCTCAATGCGGAGGGCTTTTGCGGCCTCGGTCACTGCCGGTGCGTGGTTGTAGCGGGCGTTGTCGAGGACGACCATCAGGCGCTTGCCGGGGTTCGCCTGTCGAATGAGTTTGAGTACCGCCGCGACCCGCTCGGCATCACACGACTCCCGGCCCTCCCAGCTGATGAGGCTCTGGTCGTCGGGGGAATAGGCCCCAATGATGTTGAGGCGATTCCTGCCGGAATTGGTCTTCAGAACCACCGATTTCGTTCGCTTGATCCAGCAACGGCTGGGGATTGCCGCGTGCAGGAAATGGGCAGCGTCGAGGAAGTAGACCTTGCCACGACGTGTCAGGAGCCCCTTTTTTGGCGGTAGGTCTCCACCCACTCCGCCTGTTTCTCGGGGTCAGCTTGCGAGGGCAAGATGTCGGGTTGTTTGAAGCGATAGTCGAGGCGCTTGAGCAGTTTGACCATGCCACTGTCGGTGTAGGAGACGCCAAACTGCTGCTCAACCCAGGCGACGGCTTCCGCGGTTGAGTGAACCTCGGCATCGAGCCACGTCATCAACTGCTGTTGCTGCGCGACGGTCAAGTTGCCGTCGCCACCGGTGTAGTTCAGCGTCGTAAGTGCTTCCTCGCCGCCAGTCACGAAGAGCTTGACCCAGCGTTTGAGGGTGTTGGGATGGATGTGAAGAATGGAGCAGACACTCTGCGCGTTTTGACCACCATCGAGCAAGAGGATGGCATGCAGGCGTTCGGCAATGCGCCGGTTGTCGGTTTGCTTGAAACGTCGCCACATGGCGTCCCGTTGGCTGCGGCTTAGAGTGAACTGCTTCTCGCGCATCGTGTCGGCCCTTTCCATACCGGCGTCGCTTCAGCATAACACTTGACACTCACTCTGCCAACTCCGACCAATCCTATTTCCGCCGACTATACAATCCTCGAAACTCCAAGCGTAACGCATTCGCAAACGGCATCGAGATCCGGCCACGGGCGCCGCGTCGCAGCTCGGTCGCTGCAGTGGAGGCGATGAGGGAAAACCATGTTTCTCCGCGCCCCCCTCTGATTAGTCTGTAAACAAAGTCTTTCGCTACACCCCCGCCCCCTCCCCGACCCTCCCCCGCTGGGGAAGGGCGTCCGGCGCCTCCCCCCAACGGCGGGAGGCTGGGAGGGGGGCGGAAAGGCAAGGAAACTTCGTTCACAGACTACTGATGGCAATCCAAAATCCAAAATCCAAAATCGAATAAGGCTCAGGTTCCCTTCCAGTGGTTCGTCGCGGCGTCTGGCCCCGAAACGGTCGGCGGCCCAGCGCCGCTCAGTGTACTGAGGAGACCCATGAAGCGACAGATGCTCGCAGTGCTGGCCGGCGCGCTTGCCCTGTTCCTGGCGGCGTGCGGGGGCCAGCAACCCCAGGCGGCGGCCACCCAGCCGCCCGCGGCCGCCACCGAGGCCCCGGCGGCCGTGGCCCCGACCGCGGCGCCCGCCGCCACCGCCGCTCC
>DAOUDA010000166.1:0-36163 GCA_034431835.1 Chloroflexaceae bacterium
GAGGCTACGCCTCCCCGCAACGCCTTCCGGTGCGCCCGCGGCGGGCGCGCGCCGTGGCGAAGTCTGGACAAGCCTCCCACCGCGGGCGAAACATCACGGATCGCGGAGGGCCGGGCCGTCCACACCTCCTCCGAACGGGTACGGAATGGGCCGCGGCGCGCAACCCTGTTTGAGAGCCGCCGCGGGCGTGGTCCATAGTAAGGGAGCCAGCATGCGCGCGAAGGAGTTCCGGCGCCTGGTAAACGACCTGGCCCGGGCCGGGGAAGCGGCCCCGCCCCGCTGCCGCCATGCCCTCGAATGTGGCGGCTGCGCCTTTCAGGACCGGGCCTACCCCGCGCAACTCGCCGCCAAGTGCGCCGCCCTGGAGCGCATCTTCGCCGAGGCTGGCGCGCCGGTGGTCACCACAGCCGCAGCCTTCGACCTGGTCGCCTCACCCGACCCCTTCGGCTATCGCACGCGCATGGACTACGTGGCCACCGGGGGGCGCTTCGGGCTGCGGGCGCGCGGGCGCTTCAACCACGTGGTGGATCTGGAAGAGTGCCATCTGATTCCTCCCGAGGCGTTCGCCGCGGCGCGCGCGGTGTGGGCCGCGGCGAACGCCCTCGGCCTGCCCGACTACGACGTGCGGCGCCACGAAGGCTTCTTGCGCTATCTGGTCGTGCGCCGCAGCCCCGACAACGACCTGCTGCTGGCGGCGGTTACCGCTGCCGGCGAGCCGGAAGCGGCCATGGAGCGCCTGGCTGCCACGGCGCTGGAGCAACCCAGGGTGGTCGGCTTCCACTGGCTGCGCAACGCCACCCTGACCGACCTCTCCTTCGGCGCGCCGGTGCGCCACTGGGGCGCCGCGACCCTGAGCATGCGCGTCGGGCGCCTGCGCCTGGCGATAGGCCCCAACACCTTCTTTCAGAACAACGTGCACCTCCTGGAGCGGCTACTCGACGACGTGAGCGGCGCGGTCGAGCCCGGGCAGCGCGTCGTGGCCGACCTGTACGGGGGCGTGGGCCTGATTGCGCTGACCCTGGCCCCGCGCGCGGCCCGCGTGGTCGGCGTGGAAGCGGCGGAGGAGAGCGCCGCCCTGGCGCGCGAGAACGCCACGTCGAACGGCATCGCCAACGTCGAGGCGATCGCCGCTGACGTGGCAACCTACCTGCGCGCCCAGGCGCCGGGCACCTTCGAGGTAGCGGTGCTCGACCCGCCCCGCACCGGCCTCGGCCCCGATGTCTGCCGCGAATTGCTGCGCATCGGCCCGCGCCGCATCGTCTACGTCTCGTGCAACCCGCTCACCCAGATCGAAGACCTGCTCGCGCTCGCCCCGACCTACGCTGTGCGTTCCCTCCGCGGCTATGACATGTTTCCCCATACCCCTCACGTAGAAACCCTCGCCGTGCTCGACCGGGCGTGAGAGCAACGCTCCCGGGAACGCCGGCGCGGCAACCGGCTTGCCCTGCAACCCTCTGATACAGGGCCCGTGCCGAGTCCTCGGGGTCTGGGGCAGCTACGCCTCCCCACGGCCCACCGCAGGACACGGGCAAAGCCCGTGCCCCACCCTTCGATAGGTTCGGATTGACAATCGGCGGATCTACGATAAAATGAGAACATTAGTTCTCATTCCGTTCTACAACCCTCCCACGAACGTGATGCGGGGAACCCTGGTTTCCCCGCATCCCCTATTCGGAGCGCATGCGGCGGGTGCGTGAAGGGGAGGGTCGGAGAGACGCGGCTCACGGACCCTCCTACGTCCAGGGTCGTGGGGAAACCAGGTTTCCTTATATCTGCTCAACGGCGCACGTGGCGGGTTGTCGAACCGAAGGGTCCGGGAGGGGGTGGCCCTCCCGGAAAACCCTCGTTCTCCGATCACGGTTCGCGCCGGCTACGTCCGCGTGAACGCTCCAGGAGGAAGGAGGTCGGCAATGGCGGTGACGAGCAGGGAACTCGGCGGGAAAATGGCCCCTGTCGCCCGGAACCCGGGGCCGTTGGCCTACGTTCTGACGTTCTTGCTGGCGGCCCTGGCCATCCACGTGCTGGTAGGCGCGGCGGTGGAGCGGGCGCAAGTTGCGCTTGACGATATGCGCTATGGCCGGCCACGCACGGCCCACGTGACGGGGTACGTCGGCCACGGCGCGGAAGGGGCCGGGCGCCCGACCCATATCGTCGCAATGAACCTGGAACGCCAGGTGGTCGTGCTCGAACTACCCGCGAGCGACCCGCAGCAGGCCCGCAGCCTGCCGGGACCGTACCTCTTCGGAGCGCGCCAGGAGCTTGCGCCTGTGGTATTATCTCTTCAAGATATGGACGGTGACGGTCTCGACGATCTGGTGCTTACGGTCAGCAACGAACAGGTCGTCTACCTCAATCGCGAGGGCGCATTCCGTCTGCCCACGGCGGATGAGCAGGCGCTGCTGGCGCAGGAGCAACTTCCGTGAGCGCATCCGACGACCAGGATCGTCCGGCGGATCAACGGCGACGCGAGCCTCATTTTCCTCTGGAGGGCCAGGATATCACCCGTAAGAAGCGCCCTCCTCAGCCGCTTTCGACCCTCTTCGCCGGCGATGAAGCGGATCTTCCTACTTTCGCTGAGACCCGTCCGGATCGGGCAGGTCGGCCCCGCCGCAACCCGCGTCCGGAGGAGGGGCGGGTCGCGGCGCCTTCGAGCGACGGGGGGACCGCGGCTCAAGGCGGCCCGCCGCGCGCCAGCGAGGAGCGTTCACCGGCGCCCCCCGTGGACAGGCAAGCGACACGGCCAGGCTACGACCGGTCACCCGCCGGCGGGCCCCGGGGCGCCGGTACGGGCGCAGCCGCGCCCACCCCAACCAGGCAAGACCCACGACCTCGCCCGTTCGCGCCTCCGCCCGCCGGGCCCGGCGGGTCCGATGAGCGGGCACGGCTGAAGGGTGACGAGGGGCGCGTCGTTGTGCGAACGGAGAGTGCGCGAACCCGCCTCGACGCGCGCTACGCTCTCCTTGATGATACCGGGCCGGACCCCGGGCCGTCGGTGGCGTCGCACCCGGCGCGAGCGCGGGAAGCGCCAGACACCGCCGTGTGGCGAGAACCCCTGACACTGCTCGACACGTGGCTCGATCCTCTGCTGTCGCCATTGCCGGCGGATGTCAGGCATTGGAGCAAGGTCGCACTGATCGCGGCGGTGAGTCTGGTGTTGATCATCGCCCTCCGCGGCGGGCCGGGCGATACGCCCCTGGGCCGCTGGGTGGAGGCGCGCCTCAAGGGCTATGAAGGCAGCGAGGCGATGATGGGCGCCGTGGCGCGCCCGATGGGCGATTATACCGTCGAAGGGCCGCCAAGTCTCACCCCGCAGCAGATTGACGCCATCCTGCGCTCCTATGGCTCGCCCGCCACGGGAACGGGCAACGACTGGTACAACCTCGGCCGGAAATACGGGATCGACCCGGCCTTTGCCGTGGCGTTCTTCATTCATGAGAGCGGCGCCGGCACCAACCCCAACTGGGCCGGGATCAAGCCCGACGGTCGCACGACCCATAACGTCGGCAACATCATCTGCGCCGGTTACCCGACGTGCTACGGACGCTTCCGCGACTACGGCTCCTGGGCCGAGGGCATCGAAGACTGGTACCGCCTGATCGCCGTCGAGTACATCCAGGGGCGCGGCACGCGCACCGTGGCCGAGATTATCCCTATTTACGCCCCGTCCTTCGAGAATGACGTTCAGGGGTACATCAACGTTGTGCAGCGTCTGGTGGACGAGTGGCGCGCGCAGTTCAACAGCCCGGCCCAACCCCTCCGCGGCCGCGGCCTGCCCAGCGAGGACCGGCCCCAGGGCAACCCGCTGCGGGCATCGAATACCATCGTGACCCAGGGCTACGGTGTCGGCACCCACGCACCCGTCGAGGTCTGGGGCGCCATTGATCTGGCCCTCGATGGCGATGGCGACGGCAGGGCCGATCCCGAAGGCACGCGAGAGCGTCCGATCTACGCCACTCATAGCGGCGTGGTCACGGTCACCGCCAACAGCTACCCGGCGGGCAACCACGTCTGGGTGACCAATGCCGCCTATCGCACCGGCTACGCCCACCTGGCCTCCTTCGCCGTCAGCGATGGGCAAGAGGTGCGCCGCGGCGACCTGATCGGCTACATCGGCTCCACCGGGATGTCGTCCGGTCCGCACCTGGATTACCAGGTCTGGGTCCGGCAGGGTGAGCAGTGGGTGAACGTCAATCCGCTGGAGTACGGCGCGTTGGAGCCGCTACCGTAACCGCGGGCGCGGAGGAAGCGGCGCGAGGGGTCGTAGTGTGGACCTCCTCGCAACAATGCATCTCGGCGAGCCACGAACCGGCTGCAACATTAACCGTTCTCTTACCGTCCTATACGCGGTTACTTGAGACTATCTCCACGCGCCGTGAGACCGGAGGCGAGCGGCGAAGAGGGGTGGGTCTGGGAGGGCAAGCCCTCCCCCGAACCCTTCTCAGGTGTAGGGTTTTCCGGCACATTCTTGCGTCACCTTCGCCATCTGGGGCATTGGAACGCCCAACGCCCACCTCTCCACCTACGGTGGAGAGGTGGGCAGGGGGGCAGGGGGGTGAGGATCGCAAGCGCATTGGAATGCCGAAAACCTCTTCGCGCTCGAAAAACCCTGCACCTGAGAGCCCCCGGACCCACCCCTCGGGCGGTGACGCGGGGCGACCCGCTTGCGCCACCCTCCTCCGGCCGGTTGTTACCGGCGTGAGAGGCGAGGGTTTCCAGGAAGGCTTCGCCCTCTCCGGCCCCGCCCCTCGGGCAGGGACGCGGGAAAACCCGGTTTCCCCACGCTCCTCCGACCGGCGATCGAGCGGCGTGAGATGGTTTCCGGAGAAGCGACCGACTGCGAATAGCCGTAGGAGCGCGCAATGCAGCCCCGTCTGAGGCGGAGCGCCACCGAGTCCATGGTGGCGGGCGTGTGCGGCGGTCTCGCCGAGTATTTCAATATTGACCCGGTGATCGTGCGCCTGATCTTTGTGGTAGTGACCCTCACCAGCGGGCTCGGGTTGCCGGCGTACCTGATCCTGTGGGTGGTGATGCCCAGGGCGCCGTCAACCGGCGCGCAGCAGCCCGTTGACCGGCGTGCCCGCCGGGCCAGCCAGGCGGCCACAACGGCGGTCGCCCGAGAGGATCCCGAGCGCCAGACGGTCCACGCCCGATCCCGGAGTGGCGTGGAGATTGGGGGGGCGCCCGTGGAAGATCGCGAGCCGCTCACCGGCCAGCCGGTGGGTGCAGAGGAACCTACCCGTGGGGCTGAACCGGCGCCACCCCCGGAAACGCCGGTTCAGCCCGAGCGCCGCAACACCCGCTGGCGCACCCTCGGGGCGATACTGATCGGTATCGGTGGCGTGGTTTTGCTGGATCAGTTTGGTATTGACACGTCGTTCCTCTTCCCCGCCCTGCTGATCGTCGCCGGAGCGATCCTCTTGCAACGCCAGCGTTGAGGCTTGCCAAACCGTTTACGATCCTGTATAACGAATAAAAAGACGTAGAAGCGGCTGCGCCACACCTTAATTATAGGGGTCTTCACGAGAGAGTCTGGCTCTCGCAGAAGTTCCACATGCTCACGGCTGGCGGGAGCGCGGAAAGCACGTTTTCCCACGCTCCTGCTAGCGGCTACCCTCAGATAGAAAGGAGCAGGACCATCGAGGCCGGAACCATCGCCCGCCGCGTTGTCGAGTTGGCCGAAGACAAACAGGCCGACGAGATTGTGCTGCTCGACATTCGCCCGCAAAGTGTCATTGCCGACTATTTCGTGATTTGCTCCGGGGAAAGCGATCGCCAGATCCGGGCGATTGTGGACCATATCGACGAGAAGGTGCACCAGGAGTTCGGGCTGAATCCGCGCCGCGAAGGCGCCCCCGAAACTGGCTGGATCGTGCTCGACTATGATGATGTGGTCGTTCACGTGTTCAGCCCGGCGCAGCGCGAGTACTACCGCCTGGAGCGGCTGTGGAGCAAGGTGCCGCCGGTGGTCGTCGTACAGTGAGACCTGCGACGTGGCGACGAGCTACGTGAGTGGTCCGCAAACAACGTGTTTCGCTAACCCCACCCCTGCCTAACCTTCCCCCGCCGGGGGAGGGAGCACGGTGCCTCACCCCAACGAGGTGAAGCTGCGAGGGGGCGGCAATGCCAGGAAACTTGACGTTGCAGACTGCTGAGGTTCCCGGAGCATGGGTATGAGTCTGAGCGGTAAGGTAGCGATCGTGACCGGAGGAACCGGCGCCCTGGGTGGCGCGGTGGTCGAGGCGCTCCTGAGCGCCGGGGCCGCCGTGGCCGTCCCCTATCGCCACGCTGGTGAACTTGAGGCGCTGCGCGAACGATTGGGGCGCGCCAGCAATGCGGCCCTCTCCGGCGCGCAGGTTGACCTCACCGATGAGCAGGGTGTGCGGGCCTACTACGATCAGGTCGCGGCGACAGCGGGCGGGCTGGACATTCTGGTGAACGTGGCCGGCGGCTTCGACGGGGGCAAGCCCGTGCACGAGACAGACTGGGTGGTCTGGCAGCAGCAGCTCGACATCAACCTGAAGACCGCGGTCATCTCCTGCGCGGCGGCGGCGCCGCACATGATCAGCCGCGGGGGCGGGGCAATCGTCAATGTAAGCACCCGCACCGCCACGCAGGCCGGGGCCAATCTGGCCGCCTATGCCGCCTCGAAGCGGGCGGTGCTGCAACTGACCGAGGCCCTCGCCGCCGAGTTGCGCGACCACGACATCACCGTCAACTCGATTCTGCCCAGCACGATCGATACACCTGCCAACCGCCGCGCCGCCCCGCAGGCCAACCATAGCCGCTGGGTGCCGCCCGAGGCCATCGCGCGGGTCATTCTCTTCCTCGTCGGCCCCGACGCACGGATCATCAGCGGGGCCCACGTGCCGGTGTACGGCAAAGCGTGACGCCAGGGTTGGGGAACTCGGGGGTTCCCCCGGCCAGAGGAAAGGGGCAGGGAGGGCAATGCCCTCCCTTTCTTGTTCGGTGCGGCGCGGCCGTTGTCGGCGGAGGCGCGGAGGAGCTTCGCCGCTCCGAAAACTGCGCCGAAACGACGTGTCGCCGCAGCATGCGCCCCGCAGGGAACTCACTCCTCCACGGGCGTATCCAGGAAGGGGTAGAGCATCCCGCTGGTGAGGGCGGAATGGGACGAAGAACCTTCGCTGAAACGGAACGAGCCCAGCACCTTCATATAGTTGGCGCGCTCGAAGGCCGCCGGCTCGGCCACCGCAAGCTGGCACATGCTGCCCTGCATCAGGTTGACCGAGTCGTACTCGTGCTCAACCATCCAGGCTTCCAGGTCGGCGATCACGCTGCGCACGATCTGCTGGTAATTGCCCCGCAGCAACGCCGAGGCCATCTGCGTCACTTTCGCCCCGGCCATCATGGCCTTGAGCACGTCGAACGCCGTATGCACGCCGCCCGAAATGGCGAAGTCGGCGTGCACGCGCCCGTGGAGGATGGCGACCTCGCGCAGCGGCAGGCGCAGATCGTCCGAGGTGCTCAGGCGCAGATTCGGCACCACGGTGAGGTTTTCCAGATCGAAATCGGGCTGGTAGAAACGGTTGAAGAACACCAGACCATTGGCACCTGCCTCGGCCAGGCGCCGGGCGAAGTTGGGCAGGGCCGTGAAGTACGGGCTGATCTTCACCGCCAGGGGGATGCGCAACTCGGCCCGCACCGCGCGCACCAGTTCGACGTAGGTCTGCTCCAGTTGAACGCTGGTCAGGTCCGGGTCGGTAGGAATGTAGTAGATGTTGAGTTCGAGGGCATCGGCGCCGGCCTCTTCGATCAGCTTCGCGTAGTGGACCCAGCCGCCCTTCGAGACGCCGTTGAGGCTGCCGATGACCGGAATGCCTACGGAGCGTTTCAAGCGGCTGACGTGCTCCAGGTACTGCTCTGGCCCGATGCTGTAGCGCCCGGTATCGGGCAGATAGCTCAGCGCCTCGGCGAAACTCTCGGCCCCGTGGCTGAGCAGGTAGTCAATTTCCAGACTGGCGTGGATGATCTGCTCCTCAAAGAGTGAGGACATTACCACCGCCGAAGCGCCGGCCTCTTCCAGGCGCTGCACCGTCTCCACGCGGCTTGAAAGGGGCGAGGAGGCGATAACGATCGGGGTTTTCAGGTGCAGGCCGAGGTACTGGGTGCTCAGGTCAACCATCGCAGTAGCTCCTGGATACGGGAAATCCGGATGACCAGGAACGGGCGAGTCGGGGTCCCAGGAGCGCCAGCATCAGCGCCGCTCAGCGCGCATCCGCCACGCTCCTGGTTCCCACCTCTCCCGCGCTCCTGGCCCCCCGGCTCTCCGACTTGTCCTACGCGTCCTTGTCCAGCATTTGCTCAAGGCGGTGATAGTGCTCGGCGTTGGTGCGCATCGCTTCGGCGATCAACTCCTCGGCGCGGTGCGGGTCGCTGCGCTGGAGGATCTGGAAGCGGCCCTCCCCAGAGATGTACTGCTCGATGGAGACCGAGGGGGCCTTCGAGTCGATGGTCAGCGGGTTCTTGCCCTCGCGCAGCAGGGCCGGGTTGTAGCGGTAGAGGGTCCACATGCCCGACTGAACGGCCAGTTTCTGCTGGTCGAGGCCGCGGCGCATATCAATGCCGTGGGCGATGCAGTGACTGTAGGCGATGATCAACGACGGGCCTTCGTAGGCATCGGCCTCCAGCACCGCGCGCAGGGTCTGCACATCGTCATAGCCCATCGCCACCCGCGCGACATAGACGTTGCCATAGGCCAGAGCGAGCAAGCCCAGGTCCTTCTTCGGAGTGCTCTTGCCCCTGGCGGCGAACTTCGCCACGGCGCCGAGGGGCGTCGCCTTGCTGGCCTGCCCGCCGGTGTTGGAGTACACCTCGGTATCGAGCACCAGGATATTAACGTTGCGCCCTGAGGCCAGCACGTGATCCAGACCGCCGTAGCCGATGTCGTAGGCCCAACCGTCACCGCCGATGATCCACACCGAGCGGCGCACCAGCACCTCGGCCAGCGAGTCCAGGTCGCGCAGCAGCGGCGTATCATCGCCGGGTTTACCCGCCAGCTCGGCGGCGATGCGCTGTTTGAGCAGGGCGACCCGTTCGCGCTGGGCGCTGATGCCGGCCTCATCGTGCTGATCGGCGTTCAGCAGGGCTTCGACCAGATCCGGGCCGAGGCGCCCGGCCAGGCGGGGGAGCAACTCGCGGGCGTACTCGCGCTGCTTGTCGATCGTCAGGCGCATGCCCAGGCCAAATTCGGCATTGTCCTCAAAGAGCGAGTTGGACCATGCCGGGCCGCGCCCTTCGCGGTTCACCGTCCAGGGAGTAGTGGGCAGGTTGCCGCCGTAGATTGACGAGCACCCCGTGGCGTTGGCGATCACCGAGCGATCGCCGAAGAGTTGACTGACCAGCTTGACGTAGGGCGTTTCGCCGCAGCCCGCGCAGGCGCCGGAGAACTCGAAGAGCGGCAGCAGCAACTGCGAGTTCTTGATCGTGTTGAGGTGGAGCTGGGTGCGGTCCACCTCGGGGAGGTTGAGGAAGAAGTCCCAGTTGGCGGCCTCTTGCTGGCGCAGGGGCGCCTGGGGAGCCATATTGATCGCCTTGCGCCCCGTCTGGCGCTTATCCTTCACCGGGCAGGCCTCGACGCACAGGGCGCAGCCGGTGCAATCTTCGGGGGCGACCTGGAGGGTGAACTTGTAGCCCGGAAACTCCTTGAAGCGCGCGTCGGTGCTCTTGAAGGTTGGCGGCGCGCCGGCGAGGGCCTCGGGAGCGTAGATCTTCGGGCGGATGACGGCATGGGGGCAGACGAAGGCGCACTTGTTGCACTGGATGCAGATATCCGGCTCCCAGACGGGGATCTCGATGGCGATGTTGCGCTTCTCCCAGCGTGAGGTGCCGGTGGGATAGGTGCCGTCGAAGGGCAGCTTGCTGACGGGCAGATCGTCGCCGTGCAGGCTGATCATCGCCCCGAGCACCTCGCGCACGAAGGGAGGCGCGCCAGGGGTGACCGGCGGGCGCATATGGTAGCCGTTCTGCTCCGGCTCGACCGCGGGGATCGGCACCTCGTAGAGCCGGTCGATGGTCTGATCCACGGCCATATAGTTCTGTTTGACCACCGCATCGCCGCGCCGGCCATAGGTCTTCTTGATGCTGCGCTTGATCTGGGCGATGGCCTCGTCGCGGGGCAGGACGCCGCTAATGGCGAAGAAGCAGGTCTGCATTACCGTATTGATGCGCCCGCGCATGCCGGTGGCGGCGGCGACCGCGGTGGCGTCGATCACCCAGAAGTGCAGGTTCTTCTCGCGGATGGCCTGGCGCACCTCAACCGGCAGTTTTGACCAGACCTCGTCGGGGCCGTAGGGGCTGTTGAGCAGGAAGATGCCGCCGGGGCGGGCGTAGCGCAGCACCTCGAAGCGTTCGAGGAAGCTAAACTGGTGGCAGGCGACGAAGTGGGCCTGCCCGTCGCCGATCAGGTAGGGGGCGCGGATCGGCTCGGGGCCGAAGCGCAGGTGCGAGATCGTCACCGAGCCGGACTTCTTCGAGTCGTACACGAAGTAGCCCTGGGCCTCGTACTCGGTTTCTTCGCCGATGATCTTAATGCTGTTCTTGTTGGCGCCAACCGTGCCATCGGAGCCGAGGCCCCAGAAGACGCAGCGCACCGTGCTCTCCGGCTCGACATCAAAGCTGGCGTCGTAGGGCAGGCTCGTGCCGGTCAGATCGTCGGTGATGCCGATGGTGAAGCGGTCGCGCGGATGGGGCGCGTCCAGTTCATCGAAGACGGCCTTGACCATGCCGGGGGTGAACTCCTTGGAAGAGAGACCGTAGCGCCCGCCGATGATGGCGGGAAACGGCCGGTGCGGGCCGCCGCCATCGTGGAAGTGGCCGCTGCCGTAGCCATAGACCGCCGAGACCACATCGAGGAAGAGCGGCTCGCCAGCGCTGCCGGGTTCCTTGGTGCGATCGAGCACGGCGATGGCGCGGGTCGTAGGCGGCAGGGTGGCCACAAAGGCCTCGGCGGCAAAGGGCCGGTAGAGCCGCACCCGCACGACGCCCACCTTCTCGCCACGGGCGGCCAGGAAGCGGGCCACCTCTTCGGTCACCTCGCCCCCGGAACCCATAATCACGATGACGCGCTCGGCATCGGGCGCCCCGGCATAGTCGAAGAGATTGTAGCGGCGCCCGGTCAGGGCGAAGAACTGGTCCATCGCCTGCTGGACCACGCCGGGGCAGGCGACATAGAAGGGGTTCACACTCTCGCGGGCCTGGAAGTAGACATCGGGGTTCTGCGCCGTGCCGCGCAGCACCGGATGCTCGGGCGAGAGGGCGCGCGCCCGGTGCGCCCGCACCAGGTCATCGTCGATCATCGCGCGGATAACGCTGACATCCAGGGGGGTAATCTTGTTGACCTCGTGGGAGGTGCGGAACCCGTCGAAGAAATGCAGGAAGGGCACGCGGGACTGCAGGGTGGCGGCGTGGGCGATCAGCGCCAGGTCCTGGGCCTCCTGCACCGAGCCGGAGGAGAGCAGCGCCCAGCCGGTGGCGCGCACCGCCATCACGTCGGAATGATCGCCGAAGATCGAGAGCCCCTGCGCGGCAAGCGACCGCGCCGCGACGTGAAAGACCGTCGGCGTGAGTTCACCGGCGATCTTGTACATGTTCGGGATCATCAAGAGCAAACCCTGCGAGGCGGTGAAGGTGGTGGTCAGCGCGCCGGTCTGCATCGCGCCGTGCAGGGCGCCCGCGGCGCCGCCCTCGGACTGCATCTCGTAGACCGTGGGCACGGTGCCCCAGAGGTTGGGTTTGCCCGCCGCGGCGAAGGCATCCGCCGACTCACCCATCGGCGTAGAGGGAGTGATAGGGTAGATCGCCACCACTTCGCTCAACATATATGCCACATTTGCCGCGGCTTCGTTGCCGTCGATGGTAATCTGCGGGATCGGTTCGGCAACGCCAGTGGCGCTTTCCAGGTCCGGACGTACATCCATGAGGATGCCTCCTCTGTTAGTGGCGCAACCGGTAGGCGCTTGAACGGGAAGGTCTGGGAGGGCGGCGCCCTCCCAGTAACCCTCTTCCGGACCATTCGTGTAGCGGGGCTTGCCGGATGCACCAGTCAGTCTCGAGCAGCACGCATCGTAACAAGGTTAGTATAGGATTTGCGCCGCCTTGCACGAGGTAAAGGCCGTGCAACCTTTGGTGACGATCTCTTTTCTCCCTGTCGAATATGGCGTCCGCAACGATCATCAGGGAGTGGCCGGAGGCCGCCAGACAAATCCGGTAGGCCACCGCTCTCAGGGCGGATGCAACGGAGGCACGCGGCAAGCGCCCGACCCTCCGCTCAGGCAGGGGCGTGGAGAAACCAGGTTTCTCCGTCCTCCCGCAGGAGTTATTCGGGCAGGCGCCACCATCCGATCGGGCATAACGCGGTGTGTTATACTACTGCACACGGTGGTGACATTTCCCTCATCCTCCCCGCCGCGGGAGGGTGTAACAGCGAGTACTATAGATACTAGCCCTGGTTCACACCTACGTTAGGGTTGGGAGGAGCGCAGGGAGGCGTAGCGTTCCCGCAAGCCTCTTCTCCGCCTGCTTCAGGGTCGGATCGCGGAGAACTGCGCCCTCCGAGCCCCCGACGAACGGGTACGCAACGGGCCGCGCAGCGAAACGATGTCTCAGGCCATACAGGGAGTAGTCTATGACGCCAACGTTGATTGTTCTCGCTGATGTATTGAGACGCAAGGATCTGGTCCGCCCGCTTGGCCCGGCAGCCCTGTCACTGTTCCAGGCGCTTGTCGCCGATACGATCGAGGTCGCGCGGGAGATCAGCGGCGCGCAGGTGGTGGTGGCCCACGATCCGCGTGTGTCGTTGGATCTGGTCCCTGAAGCGAACGTGACGGTACAGCCGCTGGCAGGCACAGGGCCGCAGGCCCTCGCCGTGCTGCTCAAGGAGGCGCTTGCCGGAGGCGCCCCGGCGGTGGTCATCGGCGGCGATCTCCCCCATCTGCCGCCCTGGCGCCTCCGCGACGCCCTGACCCACCTGGCGGCGGGGGCGGGGGTGGTGTTCGGCCCCACCGAGCGGCAGGGGTGGTACCTGTTGGGGTTGAGTAGCCTGGAGCCGCTGCTGCTCCGCACGCTGCCCGCGCGCGACGAGCATCCCGAGGCGCTGCTCTGCGCCGCCCGCGGGCTTGAACTGCCCGTGGCCATTCTCCCCACCTGGTTTGGAGTGAACGATCTGGCCGACCTCGAGGCCCTGGCGGACATGTTGCGAGAAATGCCCGCGACGGTCGCCAGGCGCACCCGCGCGGTGCTGACCGGCGAAAACGCCCGCGCCGTCGGCGGATGACGAGACTGTCATCCGTGACGCCGGTCACGCTCAGCGGCGTCCCATTGCTGTCCGGTACACTGTGGTCATCCTATCCCGTTGCGGTACAGCGATACGGAGGAAGGCCCACCATGAGGCAGGAACCACACAGCGCGACAAATCCGCTGCCCGTATTCATCGACACCGATGTCGGCTGTGATGACGCCTTCGCCATCGCCTGGCTGTTGCGCCATCCCTACGTCGAGGTTGTGGGGATGAGCAGCGTTTTTGGCAACAGCAGCGTACAGAACACCACCGCGAACTTACTCACGCTCCTCGATGTGCTGCGGCGCGAGGCGCCGGTGACGATTGGCGCCTCGGCGCCGATGGTCTATCCCCGAACCAACGCGGGGGCGTTGATCCATGGCCCTGACGGGCTGTGGGGAGCGCAGCGCTCCCACGATCTTGACGGGGCGCCCACGGGGGCGCCGGGCGCGATCGCCGCGGCGGCGCGCGCTTACCCCGGCCTGACGATCATCGCCCTCGGGCCGCTCACCAACATTGCCCGGGCCGTGCAGGCCTATCCTGAAGATCTGGTTGGAGTGCGGCTGGTGGCGCTGGCCGGGGCCCACGGCGCCGGATCGATTACCCCTGCGGCTGAGTTCAATGCCTTTGCCGATCCCCACGCCCTGGCCCTGGTGCTCGAAAGCCCCCTGCAGGTCGAACTGGTTACCCGTGATGCCTTCCAGGCCCTGGAACTCGACCGCGCGTTCGCCAGGCGGCTGGAACACGAAGGCGGCGAGGTTGGTCGCTTCATCGGTCGGGTGTTCGACAGCTACTCCCGCGCCGTGAACCGCCAGATGGCACCCGTTGCCGTGCCCGACGCCGCGGCGGTGATCTACGCCCTGCACCCCGAACTGGGTATGGCCGTACCGGCGACCGTGCGCGTCGTGACCGAGGGCGAACTGACCCGCGGGCAGACGATCATAGCCCTGAGCGAGCAGCATCAGGCGGCGCTGGCGCTTGGAACCCACGGGATTGAGCACCTGGCGATGAACGTGACCGCGCCGGGTTTTGACTATGAAGAGGCGCTGCGCCAGGCCAGCGCCCGCGCACCGCGGAACGCGCGCGTGGTGCTCGAGATTGACGCGCGGGCCATGGCAGAGATGTTGGAAGCGGGCCTGATGGAGTGGGGCATCGAGCGCGCGGTTGGCGGGTAGGCCCTCCACGCCCCTTTACCGTCTCCCGAACCTGCGCGTAAGCCAGAGGGTTGCGCTGCATCGGCAGGGGTGTGGGGAAACCTGGTTTCCCCACACCCTTCCAGGAAAAAAAGAAGCCGCAGGGCAACCCTGCGGCTTCGTGTGGGTCAGGCTTCGAGTTTCTTTTGCGCGTCCATGGCGCCAAGGATCTTGTTGGTGAGGTAGGTGGCCAACCAGGCCGCGGCAAGGCCGAGGAGTAGATTGAGCAACCCGTAGACCAGCCGGCGGCGGAGATCTTCGTCCATTTAGTCCTCCCGTCGTCCTGCAAGCAAGGTGGCGAAATAGAGCAGTTGAGCGATGGCTTGAGCAGCCGCGGCCACGTAGGTCAGCGCGGCGGCGTTGAGCACGGCATTTACCCCGCTCATTTCCTGGTTGGTGACCAGACCGTTGCGCTGCAGCATCTCCCTGGCGCGGGCGCTGGCATTGAACTCGACCGGCAGGGTCACCAGGGTAAACGCGACCGCGGCGGAGAAGAGGATCAATCCGACCGTCGCAATGGTGTAGCCGAAGGTGCCACTGGCGAAGGCGGTCAGCATCAACCCGATGAAGAACAGGACGGTCCCCAGGCTGGAGCCGAGGTTGGCGATCCCGACGATCCCGGCGCGCGCCCGCAGCCAGAAGTAGCCCTCTTGATCCTGGGCGGCGTGGCCGAGTTCGTGGGCGACGATGGCCATCGCGGCGACCGAAGGTTGCAACGAGCCGTCGGAGAGCCGCATCACCGCGCCGCGGGGATCGTAGTGGTCGGTGAGCATGCCGCCGATCCGCTCCACCTGCACGTGGGAGAGGTTCTCATTCTGCATCAGCGTGCGGGCCACATCGAAGCCGTTCAGGCCGCGGGCGTTGGGCACCTGCGACCACTTGCGGTAGGCCGACTGAACGCGAAACTGCGCCCACATCGCCAGGAGCAAGGCTGGCAGGGCAAATACGAAGTAGAGAGGGTCAAAGAAGAACATTGCTATTTCTCCTTGTGATCATTTGAAGTCAGCAAGACAAGCGACGGTTGTTTCGTAAATAGTATACCATTTCAACCGGGCGTCGCTCATAAGAGCAGCATAAGAACAAGGCAGCGACGTGGAACAAGACGGTTTGCGATGCGGCGCCACGCTTCGGGCGGCGCCACACTACAAACCATCCAGGCCTATAGTGGTGAGCCTTCACCTTCGGCCGGTGGGGGAGGTGCAGGCGGAGCGGGAGGGAGGTAAGTCCGGACGGCCCGACGTTCGGCCAGGCGTTGCCCGAGCACGACCAATCCAGCCGCCGCCGCGCCGAGAACGAACCCAACCAGCATGCCCCGCAATAGTGGCCATTCATCGACCTCGGGGATAAGGCGCGCAACATCTTCTGCGATGGTACTCACGCGGTAGCTCCTGGGCCCCTGGTCACGACAGCGGCAGTATAGCATGGGGAGGGCATTGGCGGCAAATAGAGCACTGAGGCGCTGAAGCACTGAAGGGGTTTACGCCTGCCGAACAGGCGCTTACCGCAGAGGGCGCCGAGGAGCGCAAAGGAGTCAGGCATGCATACGGACGCGCTTGGGCGGCGGATCGCACTCGACGCGCCGCCGCAGCGGATCGTCTCGCTTGTGCCCAGTTTGACCGAGTGGTTGTTCAGCGTGGGCCTGGGGGCGCGCGTCGTTGGCGTCACCGATTACTGCATCGAGCCCGCGGCGGCGCTGGCCGGGCTGCCCCGCCTGCGCGGCACCAAGAACCCCGACCGGGCGCGGATCGTGGCCCTGCGACCCGACCTGGTGATCGCCGACCAGGAGGAGAACCGCGAGCGCGATGTCCTGGCGCTCGCCGCCGCCGGCATTCAGGTGTACGTAACCGCCATTCGCAGCGTGGCCGATGTGCCGGAGCAACTCGGGTGCCTGGCCCGGGTCCTGGGGGCGGATGACCAGGCTGCGCCCGCCCTGGAGGAACTGCGCGCAGCGATCGCCGCGGCTGCGCGCGCCCTGCCCGCCACGCCGCGCGCAGCCATCGCCTTCATCTGGCGCGACCCGTGGATGGCGGTCGGCGCCGGGAGCTACGCCAGCGATCTGCTGCGGCTCGGCGGCGCCGCCAACTGCGCCCTCCAACTCCCCGGTCGCTACCCGCGCGCGACCCTTGACGAATTTATGGCCCTGCACCCGGAGGTGATCCTGCTGCCGAGCGAGCCGTACCCCTTTAGTGAGCGTGACCTTGAGACCTTCGCGGCCTACGCCGATGTACCTGCGGTGCGACAGGGGCGCATCGTGTTCTGTGACGGGACGCTGCTCACCTGGCCCGGCCCGCGGACGGTGGCCGCGCTGCGGGTCATTGGCGAGCTTATCCATCGGTAATGGTCAACTCCTGGTTGGCGACCCGATCGCTCCGGCGCGCGATGTCGCGTAGCAGCGCGACCTGCTCGCCGGCGCCGTGGTTGGCGACGTAGATGGTCGTATCGGCAATGATGGTCGCGGTCACATCGGGCGCGCCGGCGGGGCCGGCGCTCGCGGCCGCGCCCGTGAACTCGTTGCCCTGCATGCTCAGGTGGCGGCACACCAGCAGGCTCTGCGCGCCTTCAAAGGCGTTGTCGCTCCACGGGCAGCGGCTGAACAGGTCGAAGGGGAAGGTGAAGCTCTCCTGCGCCATCGCCGCCTCTTGCAACGCCCTGACGATGTCGCGGCTGGCCGCCACGCGCGCGATCTGGTTGCCGCGCAGGTACAGCGTGCCCAGAAAGCCGGCGTTGAACTGGATCTGGTTTTCGCGCAGGCGCACGAACAACCGCCTGATAATGTCAACATTCAGCAGTTCATTGACTTGGGACGGGGGCGTGGGCGGGCCGTAGAGGCTAAGGACCCCGGCGATGTCGTTGTCCATCAGCCGGTAGCGGTCGTCCTGGTCCAGAACGTCAATGCTCGACTGTAACAACTGTAGCCCGGCTTCGTCCATGCGCCGGGCCTGCTCCAGGATGATCGCTGTGCCGGGGCGAGCCTTGCCGGCGGCGCGCCGGATATCCAGCAGCAGGTCGAAGATGGTGTTCAGCCGCAGCACATCGGCCGCAAGGGCCAGGACCAGTTTGGCGTAACTGAGCCGTTCGCCCTGACTGAGCCGCTCGCCCTGGCTGTGCCCGGCAAGCTGGCGCCACGCCTGTTGCAGAGCACTCTGGATCTCCCTGCGCGTGCGCGGGTCCAGGGTGACCAGAGCCTCGGCGGCCTGCAACGCGCCCCGGCGAAAGGCGGACAGGCGGAACTCGCCCTGCTCGGGGAGGCTGAACAGCCTTGCCAGGTCCTCGGCTTTGCTGGCGGCGAAGAGATCGCGCGCGGGCGCCAGGGTCTCGGGCAACAACGCCTCGAATACGTTCCCCTCCAGGTGCACCCGGTCGGCGTTCATGATCTGCAACAGCGCGCCGTCCTTGTCGGTGACACCCGACACCTGGCAACCACGCACCTCAACGCTCGAGCAGTGTTGGAGGGCCATGGCGCTGTCGCCGGCCACGAGAAAGGCGATGTCGAGGGCCAGATCGCGCACGATAATCGAAGTGAGGCCAACAAAGCGGATCGGCCCGCGCAGCGTCAGGCGGCTGCCCGGGCCACAGCCGGCGATGCTGAGGTGCAGTTCAGGCTCATTGGGGTTGCGCTCGATGTCGATCGCGCCGATCTCCTGATCCCCCGGGCGCAGGCAGATACAGACGTTGCGCTCGCCGCGCTTGAGCAGGTCCTGGAGGGCCTCGTCCAGGCGCTCGTAGTCGCCGCCCGGACCCACGCAGACGCAACAGCCGCCCCGGGCCAGACTCAGGTTTGCGGCGAAACGCAACACCTGGCCGGGTACCGGCGTGCCGCCCGCATCGAGCAACACCGCCGTCACCTGCTGTGCGCCGGTCGCGCCCAGCGTCCAGCCGCACTCGGCGATGCCGTCGGGTCCCGTGGTGAGCACCGGCTGGGCGACCGTGAGGCTGCCGCCGCCCTGGGTGACGGTGAAGCGCACCCGCGCGCCGATCACCGGCGTCGCGCCGTTGAGCACCCGCGCGCGCAGCGGCTGCGGCAGCACCTGCCCCGGCATGGCCTCCTGGCCGTCGCCGCCCACGTAGAGCAGCGTCACCAGTCGGGTGAGCGGGGGAAAGAGTTGGCGGCAATCCTGCGCGACGGTGAAGACCCCGCCGCTGCGGTTGAGAACGGCCAGTTTGCAGTAGTGGTGCGCGATGCCTGCGCGAGGCTGGGGGACGGGGTTGTTGCCCGCGTCGCGGGGCCACTCCACATCGGCGGTGACGGTGCGCGCCGGGATGAGCCAGTGGTCGCCGACGTGGTAGCGACCGGCTGAAAGACGGATCTGCACTCCGTCCTCCAGTTCCAGCCATGTGTTCAGAGCGGGATTGGCGAGCGTACCATCCCAGCGCCGCGCCTTCGGATGGTTGGGCCGTCCGGCGACCTGGGGCGGGAAATCGGCGATCTTCACGCTTGTCCAGTTCGGGTCGGCGGTGTCGAGGGTCAGGACCTGACCCTCGGCATTGGCCAGGCGCACCAGGATGCCCGCTTCGCCGCGTAACTCGCGTTGCTCATCAATCACCTCGACGTACTGGCCGGCGGCAAAGCGCAGCACCTCGTCGCGCCCGATGCTGGCCACGGTGAGGGCTTCGGGTTTGCTCGCCTCCTGACCCAGCCAGCGGGTGACGATGGCGCCGTTGTCGCGGCTCCATTTGAGGCGCGTAATTTTGCCGTTGGCGTCTACCGCGTGCACCTCGACGCGGTAGAGCTGGTTCTCCAGGCGGCGGTAGCCGGCCCCCTCGGGCACGACGCACGGCCCCGGCGCGGTGGCGCTCTCCGCGGCCCGGGCGCTCAACTTTCCGTTCTGGCTCTGGTCGAGCAGCGCCTTCCACTGCTCTGGTTCGCTCACGCAGGTGATCGGGTTGGGGAAGGGGCCGAGGAGCTTCACCTGCCAGACGGTGCGCGTGCGGGTGGCCGTGTCCGGCCCGTTGAGGGCCACCTCGCGGATGCCCTCGTCCTCCAGCGCGGTGATATGGCGCTGCCAGACGTCCAGGTAGGCCAGGTAGAAGCCGTCGGCCAGGCCGCTCAGGGCCATGCCCGGCAGGTCGGGCTGTTGATCGAGGGCAACCGGGGCCTCATTCTCGCAGAGGATGCCGTCAACGTAGTAGCGTCCCGCGCCAATGGCGGGCACGGCGCCGCCGGTGAGCGCGAAGCCGGCCGCGTGCAGGGGCGCGCCACAGGCGCCGATCACATCGGCGGCCTCGGTCTCGACGCGATGGGCGGTGATGTCAATCTGCTCGTTCCAGTCAGCGTCGAGTTGCACCCGGCCCTGTTGCAGCCGCACGCCGCTGTAGTGCTTTTCGGGCCTGAAGGTCGATCGGGTGAAATCACCTTTCATAGCACTCCTTATACTATTTCGGATTGTGGATTTTGGATTTTGGATTGCCACCTATGGCGTTGCAGTGAGACCGGCGATGACGCGAACCAGTCCATATCAACAGGAACAGGGGTTATGTCACAAAGAAGATCCCGGCTTCGAGGCCGAAGCGCAGGTACTCTTCCAGGCTGGTTCGCAGGTTGGCGAGGCGTTGGGGTTGCTTCAAGAAGGCGAAAGCGCCCATTTCGGCGCCATCTTCCGCGCCGGTACCGATCTCCTCCGGGCAGGTCGGGCCGAGTTGCCCGTAGGCGGGATCGCCGTAGCGGGTGGAGGTGAAGGCGGGCCGCAGGCGAGCCAGCACGCTCCAGGTGACGCCCTCGGCCTGGATCGCGGTCAGCGCGGCGCCGAGGCGAGCCGCTTCGGCCTCGAGGGCGGCCGCGATGGCCAGTTCCGGCTGGCAGCGGAAGCGGCGCGGAGTCTGCGCGCCGGGCGGGACGTAGCTGAAGCGCGCGCAGCCGGACTGCCGGCGCGCGACGTGGACGTGGTGGCTGAAGATCGTCTCCGAGGCCAGGGTGAGTTCCTTCACGTGCGCCGGCGCCAGCACGGTCACCCGTTCCAGGGTCGTGGGCGGGCCGGGCCGGGCCCCGGCGGCGTCGCCGCCGATCGCCGGCAGAAAGAGAGGCCCGGCCAGGCCCAGCTCGGCCAGGGTGGTGTTGTCTCCGGGGGCGTGATCGAAGGCCGGCACAACCCCGCTGGTGCCGGGGAGGATCACCAGGCGGTCGGGGTCGCTCAGGCTGCCGACGAGGGACTGGGCGAAGACGGGTGCGGCGCTGGCGGTGCGCAGGGCGGTCCCGAGGCGATTGCGGGCCTGGATCAGCGTAGCGGGGGACGGGGTAAGGGTGATGGTGTGGGCCTCCGTGCCGAACGCCGCGGTCACGGAGGGCGTCGGGGCGCTCAAGGCCGGAAACGGCGCCAGCGGGCCGCTGATGACGGCGAGCCGCTGCTCCGCCATATCCCGGCTGAGGCCCAGCAACCTGGCGGAAGGGTCGCCTTCCGCGGCATCAATGGTCACCTCAGCCGGGACGCCGGGGAGGATGACCAGCCGGTTATCCACCGTGATGACGCGGGCCTCGCCAAAGGCGCGCGCCGGGCGAGGGTTGCGGATGGCGCTCTGCAGCCGGTCGCGGGCCTGGGTCAGATTGGCCGGCGCCGCGCTCAGGGTAACGAGATGCGGCCCATCGCCGCCGATGGTGACGCGCAGCGCCGGCGCGGCGGGCAGGCCCGAAGGAAACGCGCCGAGATCCGCCGAAACCAGGGCCGGCGTCAGTTCAGCCGGGTGGCCGCGCAGGGGCGACTCGATGATGCTGTCCTGGATGCGCAGGGCGACCATCTGCTCCGGCAGGCGCAGGGGCCCGGTGATGGAGCGGGTCACGTTCAGGGTCAAGGCGGTGTTGGCGGGGCCTGCGAGCACCGATGGCAGCGCCGGTTGGAGCGGCTCGCCGGCGGCATCGAGCTGGCCCCCCGGCACGAGCGTGCAGTGAATGAGATCGAGCTGGCGCAGACTGGCATCGTCCACCACTGTCAGGTTGCCGGCGATGAGCAGGCCGTTGAGGGCCAGACGCGCGCGCTGGTTGCCCGTCACGCTGAGATTGCCGATAAGGGTCGGGCGCTGGCGATTGGCGGCCTGGATCACCAGGTCGTTGGCGGCCAGGGTGAGGCTGAGGTTTTCGGTGTAGGTGCGGTTGTCGTCAATCTGGATCACCGCGGCGGGATGGCCGTCGAGCGCCCACTGGTTGAGGGCGGCCTGGATGGTTGCAAAGGCGCTCGCCGAGACGCGGTAGAGTCGCCCGAGGCCCTCGGGAGCGGCAACCGTGTTGTGGTACGCCGTTGGCGAAGGATCTCCAGGGCGCGAGGCGAAACGCCGGTCGTAGGGGCCGCCGCCCAGGTCTCCGCTGAAGCCATAGGCGTAGCTGACGGCCACGCTGGCGGGCGGGCTGGTCAGATTGCGCAGCACCGCCAGGCGGCCCAGGGCCGGGTCCACGGCCACCTTCGTCTCGAAGGCGGAGCCATCGCGGGCGCGGGTGAAGCTCCGGCCGGAGGGCGGTTGCCAGCCAGGGGCGTTCCAGGCGCTCAGATCGCAGATGCTGATCTCCTCCGGCGCGAGGGCCGCGCCATCGAAGAACACCTCGATCACCGGCTGGCGCGGGTCGAGATAGGCGCTGAGCGGGGCGCCCTGGCCGCTGGTCATGGCGTGGCGGTAATGCTCCAGGTCAGCGTAGAGGGCGCGGCGGCGCAGGCGCCCCGGCACGTTGGCCTCGCCGGCCAGGTGGGTGATGGTGGTCTCGGTTTGCGGGCGGTTGAAGAGCGGCGCGTCGTTGCCGAGGGGGCTGAAGGTGTAGCGCCCGTCGGGCGGGTCGGCCACGGCGCGGGGGGTGGCGCGGGTGACGAAGTAGGCCTGCAGCCGCCACAGGAAGATGCCCACGTTGGGGATGTTATGCTTGCCACGGCCGCTGGCGATGCGCCGCACATCGGCGGTATGGGCGCTGGCGTCGAAGGGAGTGTCAATCAACTCCAGCCCGTTCGTCTGGCGCAGGTCGGGGGTGCGCAGGTTGTGGGGCCGGAGGTGGTTGAGGTACTGGGTCGTACCCAGCAACTCGAAGAACTCGACCACCCGCGCGTTCCACAGGGTGGCATCGCGCGCCAGTTGTTCGAGCATCGCCGGCGTACCCTTGCGCCGGCGGTAGCCGAGGGTGTTGGCGATAAAGGCGCGGCGGGTGAAGCCGGGAGCCTCGAAGTCGTGCAGGCCGCGCACCCCCAGCAGGTCGCCGATGTAGGGCGTCACCCACTCGTCGGCGGTCTCGATGAACCAGTTGGCGTAGAGTCGGGCGATGTCTTCTTCGACAATGCCGATCTCGCGGGCGATGATCGCCAGCAGCGCCTTGAGAGGGTAGCCCTGCTCGGCGTCGCGCAGGCGGTAGATGGCCGGCAGGAGCTGGTAGAGTCGTTCGCTGGTGTACCTGGTCATCGCGCGGCCTCCGTGAGATCAATGCCGCGAGGGTCGAGCAGCAGCAACTGCGCCGGGCGAATGTTGCGCGTTCCGGGTGGCGCGGCAGGGTCACAGCGCGCGCGGGCGGCGAGGAGCGGCGTCTGGCGAGCGGGCGTCTGGCCGCGCAGATAGAACCGGTCGAGGAAGACGGCCTGCACGCCCTCGACGGCCTGGATGAGCGCCAGGGCCTCGCTCTCGTGGGCCGGCTGGCCGAAGGCGCGGCGCTCGAAGGCGTAGGCGTCGCGGAGGGTCGCGGCGACGGCCGCCAGCACCTTATCGGCGAGGTAGGCCGGGTCAATCAGCACGCGCGCCTTGAGGCGGAAGTAGAGCGGTTCGTAGGAGGCGACGATCAGCCGCTGCGCCGTGTCGCGGGCGGCGTCCATGGCCGCGGCCAGGTTCGTAAAGAGCTTCGAGCGCGGATCGATGGTGTGATCCACGCCGTTGCTGGCGGCGGCGGCAATGGTGACGTGCACCACGCGCCGTTCACCATCCCACAGCCAGGTGGCCTGGGCCTTGCCGATGCCGGCGAAGGCCCGGGCGAAATCCTCGAAATCGCGGAGGGAGACGATGCGATCCAGGGTCAGCACGGTGAAGGGGGCGTTCTGGCGGGCCTGGTCGCGCGATTCGGGGTCGGCCGCGCCGGTGGGGGCCAGCGGGTTGGTCACTTTCTGCACCCCCAGGGGCCGGGTGATCAGCAGCGAGAGCTGGCCGGCGCGGACCATGCCCGGCGCGCCGATCCCGGTGCGATAGGTCGCCACGACGTTTTCGTTGCCGGTGGGAAGCCGCGCTCCGGTGAGGCCGTCGCCGAAGGTGAGGGTCACGTTGCCCGCGTCATCAATGCGGGTGATGTAGGCGCGCTCGCGCGGCGGCAAACCATACAGAGAGGGCGTCTCTCGCCACAGCACATCGTTCACCCGCACCTGTAGCGTGCTCTCGGCGCCGGCGGGCGTCGCCGCCGAGACGTAGGTCAGCGGTTTCTGTTTGAGGGTGAAGGACTGGAAGCCGCGCGCTCCGTCGCCGCTGCCCAGGACCTCCTGGCGGGTTTCGCCGTGGGTGGCGGCGGCGACGTTGCCGTAGATGGTCGCCGTGGCCCGATCGTAGGCGTACAGGAGCGCATCGGCGAGCACGATCTCGGTGGGGTCGCTGCCGGGAACGACTTCTTTGATCACCACCGCTTCGCTGACGACGGGATCGTCGTCGTGGGACGGGACCAGTTCCAGGGCGCGGCCGGCCGCGGCGGGGGAGGCGAGGGTGACGCTCCCGGTAAAGCCGTTCCTGTCGGTCAGTTTCCAGGTCTGCTGTCCAGAAGGCAGGGTGACCGGCGCTTCCTCCACCACCGGGCTGTCGCCGGGCTGAAGGGTGACCTTGCCGACGCCGTCGGCGGCGATGATTTCCACTGAAGAAAGGACGCGAGCGCGCATACGTTTGCCGCTGACGATCAGGACGCGCCCGGGGGGCAGGTCGGGCAGCCGCCGATCCAGGGTGATCCGGTTGCCCTGCAGCGGATCGAGGATCGGCCGGGCGGCCAGGGGCAGTTCTTCGCTCTGGGCGTACACGCTGGCGCTACGCGGCGAGAAGCGGTTGATGTTCTCGCCGGAGATGCCCAGGCGCGTGGTCTTCAGACTGAGGGTGTAGTCGGTTCTGGTTTCCTCGGCGACGGTCTGCACCTCGTACACCTCCGCCCACTCCGCCGTGGCCAGCACCACCCAGCTTCTCGGGGTGATCTGGCCGTAGACCGCGTCGACGTTGATAGCCGTTGTACCTGCGGCGAAGGGCGCCTCGGCCCAACTCTGTTGCCGTCCGGCATACGCGCCTGGCTGGAACACGGGTGAGCCGCTTGCCTGCGGAACCAGTTCGCCGACGCGCAGGGAGGCGGGCAGGGTGTTCCAGGCGGGGGCGTTGTGGCCGAAGAGGTTGGCGCGCAGGCGCAGGGCGTAGACGCGGGGGTTGAGCTTCGGAGGCTCTTTGTAGGGAGCAAAGGAACCCAGGCGGCGATCGAGTTCGACCACGGTGTACGCGACCGCCGGGTCAGCCGCGGGTACCGGCTTCACCGCGGTGATGCGCCGGAAATCCCAGTTTTCGTTGCTGGCGTCCTTCCGGCGCTCGTCGCCGATGAGCAGCACGGCGTCGCCGGGCTTGAGACCGGTGGCGGTTCCTTTCAGGTACAGGCGGTCCTCGGCGAAGCCCGGCTGCACCAGGCGGAAGGTCCGGGGACGAAGCTGGTTCCACTCGCGGCGCGCCTCGAGCGGCTCAACCGTCTCGAAGGTCTGCGGCTGCTCGTCCGGGCCGGGCAGGCTCTGCACCTTGACGCCGACGGGGAGCTTGACCACGGCAGGAGCGGTGGGAGCGGTCTCCAGTTCAAAGGCCAGATAGGTGCTGGCAGCCACGCCGGGGCGCAGCTCGTAGCCAATCGCCCGCGCCAGTTCCAGCACCGACATACGCTCGGTGGCGGTGCGCAGGTAGCCCTCGTTGGCGATGCGCTCCTGGTAGAAGGTCAGCACGTCGAGCATAACCGCGGCGGCGTCGCACAGGGCGATGCTCGGGTCGTCATCGGCGCGGGTGGTGAGGGCGGGAAGGCCCCCCGGGCCGGCCAGGCCGGCAAGCATACTGCGCTTGAAGGCGCCGTGGGCGCCGACGCGGTACACCAGGGCCGACAGGCCGGGCGGGTTCGCCAGGTTCCGCGGGGTCAGCCGGGTGAGGCCCTCGCAGCAGCCGCACGGGTTCAGTTCGGGGTCAGCAGGCATGCGATTCTCACATTATGATTGCACAGGCACGTTACCGTTCCCGGGGTTCTGCCCCCCTCCCCGCCTCCCCCCGGCGGGGGGAGGCGCCCGAACCGCCCCCGATGGAGGAGGTTCGGGCGTGGGGAAACCGGGTTTTCCCGCGCCCCTGCCCGACAGGGAACCGTTGTAGCGCGACCCTCCGCGTTCCGGGCGGGGAAACCGGGTTTTCCCGCGCCCCTGCCCGATGGAAGGGCAGAGGACCGCTACACCCTGCCCCATGTTCACGCCATCACCTCAAACTCGATCTTCCCGTTTTCGGGGAAGTTCGGGTCGTTGTCCAGGCGAATGACCTCGTAGGGGCCAACGGTGAGCACCCTGGCGGCCAGTTCGCCGCGTGGCGGTTGGCCCCGGCGCTGGAACTTGCGCGCCTCCACCGTGGCGACCCCCTCGACCGCCAGGGCCGCCGCGTAGAGCCGGCTCAGGTAGAGCGGCTGGCCAAAGGTGAAGTTGTCGGGATGAAAAAAGCCGCGGCGACCGTCGGGCAGCGTGCCGTTGCTGAAGGCGCGTAGCAGCGCCTGCCTGACGTCGGCGGGGAAGTGGCCCGATGCGACGCAGATCCGCAGGACGATGTCTAGCGGCACGGGAACGGGATCGGTGATCTCCAGGTCGTAGCCGGCGAGGCGGTAGCGATCGAGGTAGTCGCGCAGGTCGGCCTCGAAGCGCGCGTCCACCGGCAGACCGCCCCGGCGATCCACGGTCACGAAGGCGGTGTACCAGCTACCTGTCCAGCGGTAGCTCGCGGCGGCGCGTTGCACATCGGCGCGGCGCTGGGTGACCTCGACATAGTCGGCGGAGGTAACGGCCCGCTCCTGCACCCGGAAGGCCCGTGGCGCAAACTGGCGCGCCTGCTCCATCGCCTCCGGCTCGACGCCGCCCGTGGCGGGCAGGGGGTTCCACACCCGCGTGATGTCCTGGTCGGTAAGGACGACGCGGGCAATGGCGTTCGCGCCGACGTTCCCGGCGGTTCCGTTGCCAACGCGGTACTCGGCCTTGAAGCGCGCGCCCGGCGCGGGACGCTGGCCCAGAACGTCGTCGCCGAAGCGCAGATGGGCCGCGCCGTCACCCTCGACTTCGACCACGAACTCGGTGGCGAAACGGTCGCTGGCGAGCAAGTCGCGCTGAGGCGTCCATACCGTGGTACCGTCCAGCAGGCGGATGGCGGGCCGGGTGTGGCGCATCTCCCAGCGCATCGCGGCGCTGGCCGGCGCCGCCGGGTCGAAGAGGATCAGCCGGTCGCGGTCCGCGGGGTCGGGCACGTGGCCCTGCCGGGTCAGCGGGCCGCGCTGGAGACGCGGGCGATAGGCCCCGCTGCCGGGGACGGGGTCCAGGTCCTCCAACGGAGCAATGCGCAGCCCGTGGTCGGCGAGGACGACATTGCCGCGGGCCAGGCTGACATCGCCGAGCGGCTGGTCGCGCTCGGAGATGGCCGAGAGGCAGAGGGGGAACGGCAGGGCGTCTTCGAGGGCCCAGGCGATCTCGAGCACCTCCAGGGGCGGATCGGCGGGATTGGCGCGCGGGATCGGCGGGCCGCCGGGGTTCGCCGGGTCGAGCGTATACAACTCGTCCTGGGCAGGCACGACGGCGGTCAGCCGGACAGCGTGGCGATGGGCCGGATCGACGTCCTCGGGCAGGCCGGTCGTGGGGCTTTTCACTTCCTCGAAGATCAGGACCATCCCCGTCTGGAGGGTCAGGCCGGGCCGGCGGACCAGGGTGGCGCGGGTCGCGCCGGCAGGGAGGCAGCATTCCGCGTCGCCCCACGTATGGAAGCGGATCGCGCTGCGGGGGGCCTGCAGGGTGATGGGATGCAGCGTCTCAAAGACCTCGGGGCGCTCTTCGACCAGTACCCGCTTCAGGGCGTCCGGGGCGACGCGCGGGTCATCGCCCGCGCCGCGGGTCAGCAGTTGCGCGCCGGCCTCCAGGATAAGGCCGGCGCCGGTGTACTCGAAGCAGACCCAGGCGCGGGCGTTGCAGCCGTCGTGCATGAAGTAATCCAGCAGGCGAGCGTGGCGGCGCAGCGAGATGCGTTGCCGGGCCGTGCCCAGGTACGCCTCGGTGGCCACGGCGTCCTGGTAGTAGCTGAGGTGGTCGCCAACGTAGGCCAGCGCCTCGACCAGCATCATCAGCGCGTCGGCGGGGTTACGCTCCTGCCAGCCGGGCATGATCACGCTCAGACGATCGAGCATGAGCTGGCGGAAGCTGGCGTAATCCTTCGCCAGGTAGTTGATCTCCGGCTCGGGCAGGGCTTCCGGCGGGCAATCTTCCCTCGGCGCGCAATCGAAGTCGGCGGGGCAGTCCACCTTGAAGGAGAAGCGCACCTCGACGAGCTGGCGGTCAAAGCCGGGGGGCGGGCGCAGATCGGTAAGCGCGGCCACCAGGCGGAGGGTATAGGTGGAGAAATCGCCCGGCTGGTTGACGGTGACGCTGATCACCCTGCCGGCGACGGCGAGGTTGGTGACCCGCACCTCGCCCTCGGCGACCACGCGCTCCGCGCCGGGGGCGCCCTCGGCCACGGTCGCGCCGCGCACCCGCGCGCCCCCGATGATGAGCGCCGCGCCGGTGAAGGGCAGGGCGACGGGGTTGATGCAGACGACGCGCAGGGTCCTCTGATCATCGGCGACTTCGAGATAGTCAATGCCGTTGAGGTCCGGCTTGCCGATGATCATCTGGCGGCGGGCCTGGTTCTCGCAGCGATACTGGGTCGCCATGCGGTTTGGACGCTCCTGTTTTGCCTTCGGGGCTTCGCCCCATGACAAAGGGATGAAAGATACTTTTCCCGGGAGGGCTGCGCCCTCCCGGACCCTCCCCCCGGGAGGCGTGCATCCACGGGCGGGCCGCGCCCTCCCGGACCCTCCGCCCACGCTCAGCACAAGGGTTTCCGGGACGGGGCCATCCTCCTCGGTTCAAACCTGGCGCTCGAAACGCGCCACCTGGCGCTGCTGGGTGCGGCGCACCACATACTGGACCGTTACCTGCACCGTCGCTTCCTGGCTCTCGATCCGCACCGCTTCGACCATGATCACCTCGCCCAGCCATTGCTGGAGCGCGCCCTGCACCACCAGTTGCACAGTGGCGCCGAGGCTCTGGCTGTTCGGCTCGAAGACCAGTTGCAGCAGGCCGCTGCCGAAGGTCGGGCGGTTGACCCGTTCGCCGGGGGTGGTGAAGAGGACCTGTTCGATCAGGTCGCGGATATGCTCGTCCGGCGTGGCGCTCGCGGTGCGGCCGCGGCCGTCGAAGTGAAAAGGATAATCCACCTGAACCATGGTCACTGTCCCCTGACCCGCGTCTGGGTCATCACAATGGTGAGCGGCGTGCCATTGGGCGCGCAGATGGCCTGGCTGTCCTGGAGCAGCACGGGCTGGCCGCTCACGCGCACCCGCAGGGCTGCCGTCACCCACTGGGCGGTCAGGCAGGGGCTGGGCGCGCCGGAGAGGTTGAAGGGGCAGCCGGCCACCGTGTAGGGGGCGACCTGGGTGACCACGGGCTGCCCGGCGACGCGCACGCGCGGGTTGGGCGCGGTGGGTTGGGCCTGGCCGGCGTGGGCGCAGAGCACGCCGGCGCCCTGGTGCAGCAGGAAACCGGGCATCAGGTCACCTCCAGCGCGCCATTGTTGATCGAGACCTGGGGACCGCTCAGGGTGATTGTTCCGCCCATGCCGTTGTCAATCTCGATGCCGGTGGCGCTGAGTTTGAGCTTCTGGCCCCCGGAAGTCTCCAGGGTAATACCGCCGATGCCGGGGGTGTCGTCGAGCAGAATGCTGTTGCCGCCCTCGGTCTTGATCAGCAGCTTCTTGTAGGGCGGGGCCAGCAGCACCGGCGGCACCTCGGCGGCCGAACCCCACCAGCAGCCCGACCAGATCGGATAATCCGGGTCGCCGTACTCGAATTCGATCCACACCCCTGCGCCAACCGCGGGCAGGGCCAGGAAGCCCATACCGCTACCGCCGAAGGGCGCGCAGGGCATGGCCCAGCCACTCTCACGGTCGCCCAGCACATCGGGCACGCGGGCCTTGATCCGCCCCATCATCAGCGGATCCTGAATATCGGTCACCACGCCGCGGTACTTGCCGAAGAACGGCGCCGCGTCCCTTTCGACCATCTCATCGCTCATGAAACCCTCACCACCGGTAGCAGCGTGCCTGTGCCTTCGCGGCTCAGGGTAAACTCCTGGGTGTACTTGCCGACCTCGACCTCGTGGGTCACGCGACGGACGTAGTACAGGCCATCGTGTTTCAGCCCGGCTCCGCGCACGCCGACCAGGCGGCGCGCCCGCAGCACGTGACCGTAGCGCACCGTCTCGAGCTGACCGGTGGCGCTGAGCGCCTCGGGCGCGCGGGAGGTCGCGGCCAGGGCGGTAGTGGCGGCCTGGCCGGGGTTCTGACTGGCGGTGCGGCGCAGCAGCGTGGTGCGGCGGGGCGCGGCGGGCGAGGCGGCCAGCGGCGGCACGCGCAGCGATGGCAGCGGCGGGATGCGGATGCTCGTTTTGGTAACTGGTTCAACAATGCTGCCCTGCGGGCCGACCGGGGCCAGGGCGTCGTTGGTGAAGCTCAGATTATCGACATTGGTGGCCGTGCCCATATTGACCGTCAGCGCCGGCTGGGGCAGGCCGAGGCGATTCTCCGGCCCGAAGTAAGCCGTGGTGGCGCCCAGGGTCAACGGCTCAAGGTAGAAGACGAAGCCATTGCGCGCGGCCATGCGGCGGATGAAGCGCAGATCGGTCTCGTGCTGGCGCGGCACGCGATGGAGTTCGATCGGCACATCGGTGGTGGGCCGGGCCTGGGGAACAATGCCGTACTGCGCGTACCGCGCCAGGATCTCGGTGACGATCAGGAAATCGGGCCGGTTGGGGTACTCGGCATTCTTCTCCTCCAGGTCGAGCAGCACACTGATGTCGCGCCCTGAGACCGTCAGGGTGGAGGCGCCCGGTTCAGCGCCGGGAGTGACCTGATGGTGGTAGATCACCCCGTCAATCAGCGGCTCCAGTCTGGCCCCGAGAAGCACGCCGATCACCACCCGCCGGTCGGGATCGAGCGCCCCGCTGGCGAGCAGGCCATACTCACCGAGCCTGTCCTTGCCCAGGGTGAAGGTGATCTGGAAGCCATCCTGACCTTCAGCGTCATTGATCACCCTGACGCGCTGCAGCGCGTTCATCACGCTGGCCGGGGCGGGCAGGGGCACGGTCTTGCCGAGCAGCAGGACGAGGCGAATGCCGAGCTGACTGGCGAACATTCAGGTGTTCCTTCTCAGGAGTCTGTAAAGTAAGTTTCCTTGCCTTTCCGCCCCCCTCCCGGCCTCCCCCCGTTGGGGGGAGGAGCCGGCCCCCCTCCCCCGCTGGGGGATGGTTGGGCAGGGGGCGGGGATATAGCGAAAAACTATGTTTACAAACTACTCAGTTTGCCAGGGTGGAGCGATTTCTTTCGGGCGGGTGCGGCGCCGCGCCCCCTCCCTCTCCACCTACGGTGGAGAGGGAGGGGGTCGGGGGGAGGGTGAGGACCACACCTCACAACCCCGGCAGGGCGATCCGCACCACGCGGCCCAGTTCCTCCAATTCGGCGGGATGCAGCACGCCATTCGCGTCACACACTCGCCAGAAGAGCGTCGGGTCGCCCAGGTAGCGGGCGGTGAGATTATCGAGGCGTTCGCCCTGGGTGACCGTATGCTCCACCAGGGTGGTCGCGGCCCCGGCGTCGGGGATGAAGCGCCGGCGCTTGTAAACGATCACCCGCTCGCGCTGATCGGCGTCGCGCATGGTCAGGCGGGCGTCGGCGACGGTTGCGTAGCGGCTGGCTGGTTCAAACATGGTGCTCCCGCTTGTTCATAACAATCAAAGCGTTCTTTCTGGGAGGGCCAGCCCTCCCGGACCCTCCCCCAAGGGGCGCGACGGCTGCGCCCTCCCGGACCCTCCCCCAAGGGGCGCGAGCGCGCAGCCCGCCTTCACCCTCCCCGGCAGGGGCGCGGTCAGGTCGAAAAACCCCGCTCGATGGCACGCACGCTGCCAATGGTAGCCATAACCTCTTTAGCGATCTGGTGGGCCATAAACAGCGTCCCGCCGGGGCCTGGCAGGCCCAGGTCCTGGTAACTCAGCACCCGCATGTCCAGGCTGACCCTGGCGCGGGTAGGGTTCAGACCGGGATCAAAGGCCTCTTCGGTAATGGTCAAACTGGTCAGGCGCACGGGCAGGATGCGGTGCATACCCCAGGCGAAGACGGTCAGCGGGGCCTCGGGCGGGATGACCTCGATGACCCCCAGGTTGAGCAGCACCTCATTGGCAATGACGCGGAGCGCCTTCGGGTAGAGGAGCATTTCCAGGACCGAGAGGGCGGGATAGATGCCCATGCTGCCGGCGACACTATCGCCGCGTTCCAGTTGATCGGCGGCGTCAAGCTCCACCTCCAGGCGGATCTGCTCCTGGGGCGGCCCCTTGAGGCGCAGCGCCTCGCCCCGGTCGCCACGCTGCTCGCCGCCGGCGCTCTGCGCGGTAACGGTGCGCGTCAGCGTCTCCGGGTTGTATTGAAAGACGATCACGCTGGCCACGGGGTTGAACGGGTCCAACCCGATAATGGCGCCTTTCTGGAGGAGGGGGGCGTTGGAAAAGTTGGTCATACAACAACCCCTTGCACCCAGATCTCGATCAAGTCCTCATTAACCCCGAGCCCACATATCCCACAACTAATGAAACGAACTCGCTGCATGACTCGACCGTCACCAATACGTATTAGAAGGAGGGAGGACACCTCTGAATAGATATAGTACACTAAACCCGAAACAGACGGACCAATCCCATGCTCGTCAAAATTCTCTGTACACATCAGAGACGCATCTCGATCAAAGACTGGCTGGATAAGGGTTAGATTCTCCCATTTCTGAGCATTAGTATATGCATCGAGACCGATGAACAAGTACTTATCGGGACTGAATAAGAGGGTAAGCGTGTCGATCGATATGCGATGTGCGGCCACCGGGACCTGTCCTCCAGGTCCGACGATCAAGCTGTAATCCGAATGTTTATAGCGCGCAGCAGCCTTAGGGATCGCGGTTTCAGCAGCGAGCCTCAAGTGAATAGCCGACATGATATCGCCTATCTATACAGGAAATGCAGAACAGTTCTGTCGGATTCGCGAATAACTACTTCTAGCGTGTACTGGCGTCCATTACGTATCATCGGTATAGTGTAACGAAACGCACCAACGACGCCCTGGGGATCGGGTGAACGTGTCCCGAAACGTATGGCTAGCTTGAGAATATGATGCGGCACCCGACGGGCAGGATCGGCCATGCGCGCAGCAGTAGTACCCGTAAAGTTTAAAGCGCCACGGAAACGAATTGCCCGATAAGTCCCTCTAATGGCAGTGATGGCACGGGCACTGAGGGCTCTGATTGTAACAACCAGACCAGCCCTGGCTAAAGCCGTGCCACCACCACGCCCTACGCTGCTCGCAACCCCTCGACCTACCGCTCTGACGCCCCCTCTGAGTAACCCTCTTCCCAGGCCCGTAATGCCGCCAGCTAGAAGATCGATCGGATCAATCAGAGGACTTTCCAGACCTGGCTCGCCTGATTCAACCATGTTTCCTTCAAGATCATAGATCTCATAGTATCCGCCTGAACTGTAACGAAAACCCACAATCACAGAAGTGTCGTGGTCATCAAAAATGGGTGTTGCTCCTCGGCGCAATCCTGATGGCCATATCCAAAACTCGCCATCGATCTCATCGATGTGAGGGACGCTGATACCTATTTCTTCTGGATAGGGCAGTCGGCAAACTTGATCTTCGTAGTCATAAATCACATCAGCACTGCTTTGAGAGACATTCTCACCTTCAGGCTGGCATACTTCTTGACGTTGGAGCATAGCCATGCGCCCAACGGATATGCTCAAGTAAGGCTCTGCGCACGCGAGACGGTCAGAAACCACCAATGAACTGGCACGGTCTGCCTCGATTTCGCTAGCCTGGTCTCCGATTGACACAATTAGCCGGTGCTGTGGAAAGTCGAGCTTCAGGTCACCCTGCTGCACCACATGCGCCAGTTCATGCGCCAGCAGGCGTCGCCCCGCGCTGGCGCCCGGCGCGTACTGCCCCGCCCCGAAGACCACATCGCGCCCCACCGTGTATGCCAGCGCGTTCACGGCCCGCGCCGACTCGGCCGCCCGCGCATCGGTATGCACGCGCACCCGGCTGAAGTCGTGGCCGAAGCGCGGCTCCATGAAGGCCCGCGTCTCCGCATCGAGCGGCTGGCCCGGCGAGCGCAGCACCTCGTGGACAATGGGCGGCACGCCGGATGGCCCGGCGCCTTCGGTCGCCCGGCGCTGGAGGCGCTTCGCCCGGCACGCCGCGCACTCGCCGTCGAAGCCGGGCGTGCCGCCACAGGCGCACCTGCGCTGGAGCGGCGAACGTGGAGCGGGTTCCGCCACCGGTGTGGTGGCTGGCTGGCGCTGCAACTGGCTCTTCATCGGGTCAGACCTCCATAGATCGCCTCGGCCACCCGCGCGCCGATCTGTTCCGGCGACGCGCCGGGCGCCACGTCGAATGCCCCGCCATCCAGCCGCGTGAGCGAAACGCCGCTCAGGGCGGCAGACGGGCGCCAGTCGGCCAGGCGTCGCGCCAGTTCGGCTTCCACCGCCGCGGCGATCGCCTGGCGCTCGTGGGCCGGGAAGCCTTCCAGGATCAGGGTGTCGATCTCCAGTCGAATGCGCATCGGGTTACCCTCCGGGGCCTATGTGGATAACCAGGTTATCCGGTTTCGATCTGGGAGGGCTGCGCCCTCTCTGCCCTCCCCGCCCGCAGGGACCAGGGAACCAGCCTTCCCGAGAGGGCTGCGCACTCCCCGCCGGCAGGAGCGCGGGGAAACCTGATCTCCCCATCGCAACTCCCGGAGGGTTGCGCTACAACCGTCTCCCATCGGGCAGGGGCATGGGGAAACCTGGTTTCCCCGGTCTACGCCCAATCCCCGACCTCGCTGGCCGGTAGCGGCTTCTCCAGCTTGGCGTACTCGATCTGGGCCGCGCGCAGCAGGTGGGCCATGCGCACCGGCTCGCCCGCGTCGGCGGCCAGAAAGGCGGCGTTGAGGGCGATGTTGCGGATGTTGCCGCCCGCCACGTTCAGCCGCGCCAGACGGGCGATGTCCAGCCCTTCGGTGGGTGTAGCGGGCGGGAACACCCGCCGCCAGATCGCCGCCCGCTGGTCCGCATCCGGGAAGGGGAACGCGACGATGAAGCGGATGCGGCGCAGACAGGCCGTGTCCAGCGCGTCTTTCATATTCGTCGTCAGGATCGCCAATCCACGGTACTGCTCCATACGCTGGAGCAGGTAACTGACTTCGATGTTGGCGTAGCGATCGTGGCTGTCCTTCACCTCGCTGCGCTTGCCGAAAAGGGCGTCGGCCTCGTCGAAGAGCAGCACGGCGGCGCCGTCCTCCGCGGCGTCGAAGACCCGCCGCAGGTTCTTCTCGGTCTCGCCGATGTACTTGCTGACCACCTGGCTCAGGTCGATGTGGTACAGGTCAAGTTGCAGCGCGCCGGCGATCACCTCCGCGGCCAGGGTTTTGCCCGTGCCGCTGGCGCCGGCAAACAGCGCGCTGATGCCCAAGCCGCGGCTGCTCTTCGCCGCAAAGCCCCACTCCTCGTGGACCTTCGCCCGCTGCCGCACCTGGGCGGTCAGGTCGCGCAGGGTCCGCAACTGGGCCTCGGGCAGCACCAGATCGTCCCAGCATGCCCGCGTTTCGATGCGCCGCGCCAGGTCATCCAGCCGGGGGCGCGCCCGCGCGCGGCAGGCCTGCCAAAGGGACTCGCCCGCTCCCTGGCCGTCCGCCGTGGCGACCACTTCGGCAGCGACCGCGCCGATGGCCGTCGCGCCCAGGTTGAACTGGGCGGCCAGGCGCTCGATTTGCCCGTTCAGGCGCTCCGCATGCGCGCCCAGCGCCCCCTGCCAGAGGGCCCGCCGCTCGTCGAGGCCGGGTCGCGGGACCTCGAAGCCCTGGGAGGGGCGCCAGCGCAACGGGCGCCGCTCACGGCCGGCGAGGATGAGGGGTCCATCCAGACCCTCGCTGAAGCGGGCGACGGCCCATGCGCGGGGCGCGTCGGCGGGGTCGAGGTCGTCGCAGTCGAGCAGCAGCGCCGCGCGGCTCAGCAGCGCCTCGCGCTCCCACAGGCGCGTAAGGGCCTCGAGTTCGCGGGGGTCGGCTGGCAAATGCTGCGGGCCGACGGCAAACAGGTCCCAGCCGAGGCGCCGGCAGACCGCCGCGGCGATCGCCTGGCGCTCGGCGCTCTCCGCGCCCCAGAGCTGCACCACGGGCGGCGAGCCTCCCGCCCCGGGTTGCGCCCACAGCCCGGCGATGCGCTCGGCCAGGGCGGCGTGGGAGGGGGCCAGCGGGGCGACGGGCGGCGCGGGCTCGACCATCCCGCGCAGCCGCTCGTCGAGGTAGTTGACCCCCAGGAGAAAGTGGAGCACACGCTCATCGATCCGCAGCGGGCTGGCCACCAGCGCCGGGCCGGCGCCAACCTCGATCAGCCGCCAG
>DAOUDA010000167.1:0-20963 GCA_034431835.1 Chloroflexaceae bacterium
GGGGGGGACGGCCTCACCGCCGACGACTACATGATACCAGGGGGGGCAGGGGGGTGAGGACCGAAAGCGCATTGGAATGCCGAAACCCCCCTCTCGCTCGAAAAACCCTACACCTGCGAGCCCTCCCAGCCTCCCCCCAACGGGGGAGGATCCGGACTCCCTCCCCCCGCTGGGGGAGGGTTGGGGAGGGGGCGGGGATAGAGCGAAAAACTATGTCTCCAAACTATTTTGTGGCGCCTCCGGCAAGTCCTGTTACACGAAAGGGCCGGGAGGCGGGTTTCTGGGGGCAAAGCCCTCCCGAACCCTTCGGCCAGGCATGGGTGCAACCCTCCGGGTTGCGCCCATGCCTGCCAACGGGTGCCGAGAAATGTGGCATAATTACGGTCGAGCCTCGCGCCGTTTCGCTTACCCTGCCCCGGGGAGGGCCCGTGCATTTCGATCTGCTGCGCTACCCTTACGCCACGCGCCGGGCGCCGCTGCTCGCGGCCAATGGCGTCGTGGCCACCAGCCACCCGCTGGCCTCGCAGGCCGGCCTGCGCATGCTCCAGGTCGGCGGTACTGCGGTGGACGCAGCCATCGCCGCGGCGGCCTGTCTGACCGTGCTCGAACCGACCTCCAACGGCCTCGGCGGCGATGCCTTCGCCCTGGTGTGGGACGGGGCGACCCTGCACGGGCTCAACGGCTCGGGGCGCGCCCCCGCGGCCCTGAGCGTCGAGGCGCTCCAACGCGCCGGTCACGCGCGCGTACCGCCCGAGGGCTGGCTGCCGGTGACGGTGCCCGGGGTGGTGCAGGCATGGGGCGATCTGCACGCGCGCTTCGGGGCGCTGCCCCTGGAGCAGGTGCTGGCCCCGGCGATCGCCTACGCCGAGGAGGGCGCGCCGGTGGCGGCCCTGGTGAGCTTCTTCTGGGAACAGGGCGTGGCGGCGGCGCGCTCGCGCCGCGGCCCGGAGTTCGCCGCCTTTCTGGAGACCTTCGCCCCCGGCGGGCGCGCCCCCCGCGCCGGGGAACGCTTCGTCGCCCCCGGGCACGCCCGCACCCTGCGCCTGCTGGCCCGCGAGGGGCCGCGCGCGTTCTACGAGGGGGCCATCGCCGCCGAGATTGCCGTCTTCAGCGCCGCCACCGGCGGCCTGCTCAGCGCCGATGACCTGGCCGCCCATCGCTCCGAGTGGGTCACGCCCATCACCATGGACTACGCGGGCCACACCGTGGCCGAGATCCCGCCCAACGGCCAGGGCATCGCCGCCCTGCTCGCCCTGGGCCTCCTCGATGGGCTTGACTTGGGCCGCTTCCCGCGCGACTCGGCCGAGAGTTACCACTTGCAGATCGAGGCGATGAAACTGGCCTTCGCCGAAGTGTTCGCCTATGTGGGCGACCCGGCCATGGCCGACGTGCCCACGGCGGCGCTGCTCGACCGCGAGCGCCTCGCCGCCCGCCGCGCCCTGATCGGCCCCGTGGCCGGGGAGTACGGGCCGGGCGAACTGCCCCAGGGCGGCACGGTCTACTTCTGCGCCGCCGACGGCGCCGGGCGCATGGTGAGCATGATCCAGTCCACCTATACTGGCTTCGGCTCGGGCGTGGTCGTTCCGGGGTGGGGCATCGCCCTGCACAACCGCGGCTTCAGCTTCGTCGTCGATCCGGGTCATCCCAACCGCCTGGAACCGGGCAAGCGCCCCTTTCATACGATCATCCCCGGCTTTCTGCTCAAGGAGGGCCGGCCCGTGGGCCCCTTCGGGGTGATGGGCGCCCATATGCAGCCCCAGGGCCACACCCAGGTCATCGTCAACGGTCTGACCTACGCCATGCATCCCCAGGCCGCCCTCGACGCGCCCCGCTGGCGCTGGGAACGCGATGGCACGGTGCACCTGGAACTGGAGACGCCGCGCCATGTCATCGAGGGTTTGATCGCCCGCGGCCACCAGGTGCGCGTCGAGGCCGAGGTTGGCCCCTTCGGGCGCGGCCAGATCATCTGGCGCATGGATACGGGGGCCTACCTGGCCGGCAGCGAGCCGCGCTGCGATGGCTGCGCCGCCGGATGGTAGGGCCGCGGGAATGGCGGTGTAACTCCGTGGTTTACAATGGTTATGGGGTTGAGAACGGTAAACCCGGTTACGATTCGACAACCCAACAATTCGAGTACCCAATAGTCCGATCCCTCGACCAATCGACAACCTGCCCGCGGTCGCTATCAGCCGCGCCGGGCTGCCGGTTGGCCGGGCATCCTGTCCTCCGACGCTGCACTGACAGGAGCCGATGATGGCCCGTGAGCCCGTGACCCGCACGTTGCTCGACTTGCTCGACAGCGGCGCCGCTGACCAGCCCGCGATCCTGGCCCCCGGCCGCCCGCCCATCACCTGTGCCGCGCTGCGGGCCAATGTGGCCGACCTTGCGACACGGTTACGGGCCCTGGGCCTCGCCCGGGGTGACCGCGTCGCCCTGGCGCTGCCCAACGGCCCCGAGATGGCGGTCGCCTTCCTGGCCGCCGCCACCGCCGCCACCGCCGCGCCCCTCAACCCCAAATACCGGCAGGAGGAGTTCGCCTTCTACTACGAAGACACCCGGGCCAGGGCGCTGATCGTCCCGCCCGGCGCGCAACCCGAGGCCCGCGCAGCCATGCTCCCCGGCATGCTGCTCATCGAGGTCGAAACGCGCGCGGACGGCGCCGTCGCCTTCCACGCCGACCATCCCTTCACCCCCGGCGTTACCCCGGATTTCGCTCGCCCCGATGATGTGGCTATGATCCTCCACACCAGCGGCACCACCAGCCGCCCCAAGCGCGTGCCCATCCGCCATCGCAACCTGGCCACGTCAACCGCCAACATCGCCGAAACCTACAAGCTTGGCCCCGACGACCGGGCGCTCTGCGTGATGCCGCTGTTCCATATCCACGGCATTGTCGCCTCATTGTTGAGCACGCTGGCCACCGGCGGCGCGGTGATCTGCCCGCCCGGCTTCGACGCGCTCAAGTTCTGGCAGTGGGTCGAAGCGTTCCGGCCCACCTGGTACTCCGCCGTACCCACCATGCACCAGGCCCTCCTCGCGCGGGCCGAACGCAACCTGGCGACGATCCAGGCCCACCCCTTCCGCTTCATCCGTTCCAGCAGCGCCCCCCTGCCGCCCGTGGTCATGGAACGCATGGAAGCGGTCTTCGGCGCGCCGGTGCTCGAAAGCTACGGCATGACCGAAGCCAGCCACCAGATGACCTCCAACCCCCTCCCGCCCGCCCCGCGCAAGCCCGGCAGCGTCGGCCTCGGCTTCGGGGTGGACGTGGGGATCATGGACGAGAACGGTCGCCTGCTGCCCCCCGGGGCAAAGGGCGAAGTGGTGGTGCGGGGCGGCAACGTCGTTGATGGCTACGAAAACAACCCGGAGGCCAATGCCGCGGCCTTCGTGAACGGCTGGTTCCGCACCGGCGACCAGGGCTACCTCGATGCCGAGGGCTACCTGGCGCTCACCGGGCGGATCAAGGAACTGATCAATCGCGGTGGCGAGAAGATTTCACCCCTGGAAATTGACGATGTGCTCCTGCGTCATCCCGCCGTGGCCGAGGCTCTGGCCTTTGCCGTCCCCCATCCCACCCTGGGCGAAGAGGTGCACGCCGCTGTGGTGCTCAAAGGCGAGGCCACCGAACGCGAACTGCGGGACCATTGCGCCCGCTCCCTGGCCGACTTTAAGGTGCCCCGCCGGATCCACGTCCTCGAAGCCCTCCCCCGTGGCGCCACGGGCAAGCTTCAACGCATCACCATGGCCAAAACGCTCGGCCTCGCCGAGTAGGACCAATCGACGGGACGCGGCTGGCGACGATGCCTGCGCTCCCCAGCGCTTCTAGCATCAGCGTGCCTTGCGCACTCGCAGGAATGAGGATTGACCCATGGCCACCGTGTTCGCCGACGAACGCCGCCTCAGCCCGTATTTGCGATTCTCCCGCGCCGAGTGGGCGCGTCTCCGTGACGGCGCTGAATTGCCGATCGCCGAAGAGGAACTTGAACATCTTGTCAGCCTGAGCGACTCGGTTTCGATGCAGGAGGTCGCCGATATCTACCTGCCCCTGACCCGCCTGCTCCAACTCTACTTCGAGGCTTCACAGCAACTCTACCAGGTTACCAATGTCTTTCTCGACTACCCCTCGACCAGCCGCGTGCCCTATGTCATCGGCATTGCCGGCAGCGTCGCCGTCGGCAAGAGCAGCACCGCCCGCATCCTCCAGGTGCTCCTCAGCCGCCAGTTCGGCGACCTGAAGGTCGATCTGGTCCCGACCGACGGCTTCCTGTACCCCAATCGCGTGCTCCAGCAACGGGGGATCATGCACCGCAAGGGCTTCCCCGAAAGCTACGACCGCCGCCGCTTGCTGCAGTTTATGGCCGATGTCAAATCGGGGGTGCCGCGCCTGGAGGTGCCGATCTACTCGCACCTGATCTACGATATCGTACCCAACGAGACCCGCGTGATTGACCGGCCCGATATCCTCATCGTCGAGGGGCTGAACGTGTTGCAACGGGGCGGGCGCGCCTCCCGCGCGCCGCAGATGTTCGTGTCGGACTTCTTCGATTTTTCGATCTATGTGGATGCCGATGAACTGCTGCTGCAACAGTGGTACGTCGAGCGCTTCCTGCGCCTGCGCAAGACCGCCTTCCGCGATCCGTCGTCGTTTTTCCGCCGCTACGCCGAGTTGAGCGTGGAGGAGGCGGTGGCGACCGCCCGGCGCATCTGGCGCGAGATCAACTATGTGAACCTGAAGCAGAACATCGAGCCGACCCGCGAACGGGCCGATCTGATCCTGGAGAAGGGTCCGCGGCACACGCTGGAGCGGGTCTATTTGCGGAAGCTGTAAAGGTATGCGGATCTGCATCGTTGGCGCCGGGGCGATCGGCGGCTTCCTGGGAGCGAAGCTGGCCCGCGCTGGCGCCGAGGTGACGCTGATCGCCCGCGGCGCTCATCTTGAGGCCATCCAGCGCGAGGGTATCAGCGTCGAGTACGCCGACGGGCAGCGCGAGACGGCCCGCCCGGCCCGCGCCACCGCCGACCTGGCCGAGGCCGGCCCCCATGAGTACGTCATCGTGGCCGTCAAGGCCCAGAGCCTGCCCGCCCTGGCCGCGCCCATGCGCGCGCTCTACGCCCCCGACACCGCCGTGGTCTACGCTCAGAACGGTATTCCCTGGTGGTATTTCTACCGCCACGGCGGCCCCCACGAGGGCCGCCGCCTGGAGAGCGTTGACCCCGGCGGAGTGATCGCTGCCCACACCGAACCCGAGCGCGTTATTGGCTGCGTGGTCTACCCCGCCACCGAGATCGTCCGCCCCGGGGTCATCCGCCACATCGAGGGCAACCGCTTCACCCTCGGCGAGCCTGACGGCGCCCGCACCGAGCGGGTGACCCGCCTGTCCCAACTGATGACCGCCGCGGGGCTGAAGGCCCCCGTGCGCCCGCGCATCCGCAACGAGCTATGGATCAAGCTCTGGGGCAACCTGGCCTTCAACCCCATCAGCGCCCTCACCCGCGCCACCCTCGATGCCATCGTCGCCGAACCGCTGACCCGCGCTCTGGCGGTGGCGATGATGGCCGAGGCCCAGCAGATCGCCGAGGCCCTGGGCATCGAGTTCGGCATCAGCATCGAGCAGCGCATCAAGGGCGCCGAGGAGGTCGGCGCCCATAAGACCTCCATGCTCCAGGACATCGAAGCGGGCCGCCCGACCGAGATTGACGCCATGGTCGGCGCGGTGATCGAGCTGGGCCGCCTGGTGGGCGTCACCACGCCACATATTGACGCCATCTACGCCACGGTCAAGCTGCTGGAGCGCACGGTTGCGGGAGGGTGATATCATTTTGGATTTTGGATTGCCGTATCGGGGGTCTCAAAGGGGACCTGGGGATGAGGCGTGTGTGCTCTGCTCAATCGGAATTGATGTAAGCGGGCGTGGCGCGCAGGAGCGCCCCTCACCCTCCTGCCCGAGATGGCGAACGCGACGTGAGGATGCGCCGGAACCCCCTGCGCCTGAGAAAGGCCTCCCCCTCCCTCTCGACCGCAGGTGGAGAGGGAGGGGGCCAGGGGGAGGATGAGGACCAACCCCCCGCGCGGCGCAATCACATCCCCGTCGTCTCCATAATCGGCCGGGGCGTAAAGACCAGGATAAACACCATCAGGCCCAGGATGGCCAGAAGGCGCCAGGGGCCGCGCAGGGGCGAAACCTCGTTGAGCAGGGGGCTGCGCTGCTGGCCCAGCAGGGCGACGATCACCGCCCAGAGGAACCAGCCGCTCCAGAGAAAGCCCATGGCGAGCAGGGTCACCGCGACGACTATGCTCATCACCCGCGCCAGTCGCGGCCCAAACAGGGCAAAGAAAATGTGCCCCCCGTCGAGTTGGCCGGCCGGCAGCAGGTTCAGCCCGGTGACCAGCAGGCCGGCCCAGCCCGCCAGGGCCACCGGATGCAGGTACACATCCTCGCCGTTGCTGGGCAGAAAACGCCCGAACACGAGGATCTTGATCGCCGCGTAGAGCAGGCTGTTGCCCTCCGTAAAACTGCCGGGCACAGGCACGATCGGGCGCACCTCGGAGATGCTCAGCCCGATGAAGAGCACCGGAATGGCCACGACCAGCCCCGCCAGCGGGCCGGCAATGGCGATCGCCAGCAGCGCGCGCCGGTTCGGCACCGGTTCCTTGATCGAAATAAAGGCGCCCATTGTACCCAACAGAAAGATCGGCGCGGGGATGAAGAAGGGATAACTGACCGCCACGCCCTCGCGCCGCGCCACCACATAGTGGCCCAGTTCGTGGGCGAGGAGGATGCCCAGCAGCGCCGCGCTGAACCCCAACCCCTGCGCCAGGTTAAAGCCCTCGGCGGAAAACCCGCCCACAAAGACCGTCGAGGTCACCGTGAGGGCGAAGAGCAGCAGCGCCAGCCACAGCCGCGAAGGCGCCGGTCTGGGCAATGCCGGCGCCGCCAGCAGCGCCACCCGGTCGCCGGCCTCCTGCAACAGCGGTGTATAGCCCATCGCCCGCAGCCGCGGCGCCACCAGATCGTAGGCGCTCTGCGCCTCCATGCGCAGCCGGCCCACGAAGCGCGTCGCCATCTGGCCCTCGCGGGTGACTTGTAAACGCTCTACCGTATCAATCGCCATCACCTCCGCCACCGTGGCGTAGAGCGCATCCACCGGCTCGGCTAGATAGAAATCCATAACCCCGCCAATCGCTTGTTTGCTGGCTGGCACACTGTCGGCCATCCTATGCCATCATGGTGATGGTGATCATCATACCACGACGGCCTTCCCCCTGGCCGGGCTTAATGCTATACTTACCCATGCCTGAGAAAGTATAGAGCACTACAATGCACTACAAACACTCGTAACATCCGATGGCGGCGCGCATGCTTCGATTGTCATGTCCCCTCCGCGCATGGTTCAGGTACTTGTGCAGGCGTGCCACGGGGCACGCAGAGAAGCGCGGAGGATGGGTATGTTGAAACGCGCTGCGTCCCTTCGCGCCCTCTACGTTGAGGACGTGTTCGGTAGATGCGAACGCTATCTGTTTCAAACCGGCTTGACAATCCGGCGTGCACCTCCACACCTCCACACCTCTACAGACCGGTGAGGCGGGCTCGTGGAGCAACTGTCAAGCCGGAACGTCCAGGTCTGAAACATGCCTTATTCCGCGTCTTCAACCCAGCGCATGACCGAGCCGGCGCACATTCTGGTCGTTGAGGATGAACCGATCATCCAGCGCGTCTACCACGATGTACTTGTCGCCGATGGCTACCGCGTCTCATTGACCGCCAGCGGCGAGGAGGCCCTGGCCTACCTGCACCTCATTACCCCGGACATTATTCTGCTCGACCTGGGCCTGCCCGGCATCGGCGGCCTCGAAGTCACCCGGCGCATCAAGGCCGACCGCTCCAAACCCTTCATCCCCGTGATGATCATCTCCGCGACGGCCGACCTGAACACCAGCGTCGCCAGCCTCGACGCCGGCGCCGATGACTTTCTGGTCAAGCCCATCGCCATCGACGAACTGCTGGCGCGCGTTCGGGCGATGTTGCGGCTCCAGCGCGCCCAGCGCGGGCTGGAACGCGCCCAGCGGAAAACCGAACTGCTGCTCCACCTGACCCGTGACCTGGGTTCCAGCATCGATCTCGACGCCCTGCTCACGGGCTTCCTCGACCATCTCGCCGACGCGGTGGGGGCCGCGCGCGCCAGTATCATTCTGACCGAGGTGGACGCCGAGCACGTGCTCTGCTACTCCAGCAGTCGCAACCCGGCCAGCGCCACGCTCCAGTATATTTTGCAGCAGGGCGTGGCCGGCTGGGTGCTGCGTGAACGCCGCCCCTTGACCATCGCCGATACGCGCGACGATGGGCGCTGGTTCAGCGCCAATCAACTCCACAGCAATGTGCGTTCCGTGGCGGCAATGCCGATAGTGCGCGAGGGTCGCGTTCTCGGGGTGATCACCCTGGTACACCATACGCCCGGCTACTTCACCGAGGAACATCTCGAACTGCTCACCTCGGTGGCGGCCCAGAGCGCCGTGGCCATCGAAAGCGCCCAGCTCTTCCGCCTGACCCGGGGCCAGAAGGAGTTGCTCGCCCGCCGGGCGGAAGAACTGCGCAAGGTCAACGAGATCAACACCTACCTTGCCGAACTGATGGCGCCCGATCAGTTGATGCGCCTGATGGTCTATATGATCCAGCAGCAGTTCGGTTATCCCCGTGTCAGCCTGTTGCTGCTTCAGGGTGAACACCTCGTGCTCCAGGCGGATGCGGGCGCCATTGGCGGCCCGACCACCCCGCTGGTGAGAGTGTGCGCCGAACGGGGCCTCAGCGGTTGGGCCATGGCCCAGCGGCAGACGGTGCGCGTGGCCGATGTTTCCCACGACGCGCGCTTCGAGCCCATCCTGCCCGGCGATGAGCAGGTGCGCGCCTTGCTGGTGATGCCGGTGATGCTGCGGCGTGAGATGCTGGGCACCCTTGAACTGCGCAGCCCGGATGAAGGCGCCTTTGGCCCCAATGATGAGGCTGTGCTCAATGCGATTGTCAACCAGTTCAGCATCGCCCTGGGCAATGCCCGCCTCCTCGAACAAGAACAACGGCGCATCTCGCAGCTCAACCAGGTCAATCGTCTGTCGGTCGCCATAACGGCCCAGATCGACGCACCGCAGAACTTGCAACTCGCCGCCGATGCCGTGGCGGCGATCTTTGGCGTGCCCCAGGCCGGCCTGGTGCTGTTCAACGATCCTGAGCGGCACGAGCAGCCGTTGATCGCCCTCCACGGTGCTCCAACCATCTATGATGTGGATCTGGAACGCCTGCTCACCGCCCATCCCGACGCGCGGCAGATGCTCCTGAACACCCGCGAGCCGGTGCTCGTCCGCGGCCTGCGCGCCGATCCGCGCTTTGCCGTCTTACACAACCTGTTCGAGGCCCGCGGGATCGACGATATGCTTTTCGTCCCGCTTCTGGCCGGCCAGCGCACCCTGGGCGTCCTCTGCATTGATGCCACCGGTCGCCAGGCGGGTTTCGGACGCGCCGATATGGAACTGACCACGACCGTCGCCAGCCTGATCGTCCAGGTTATGGAAAATGCCCGGCTCTACCGCGTGGTCGCCGAGGAACGCTCCACGCTGGACGCGGTGCTGCGTGGCGCTACCGACCCCATCCTGCTCGTTGGCCCGCAATGTGAAGTGCTGCTGGCCAATCGCGCCGCCGAAGAACGCCTGGGCCTGAACCTGCGCCTCGCCCGCGGCCAGACCCTCGAAGCCCTTCGGTCGGGTAGCAACCCCGCCATCGGTCAACTGGCGCCGTTGATCGAGCAGGCCAACGGCGTCGGCGCCGCCGCCGAGATCGTCCTGCCCGACGATGTGACCTACAGCGTCAGTGTCGCGCCCGTGCGTGGCGCCGATGAAACTCCCCTTGGCCACGTGACCGTGCTGCGCGACATTAGCCCGATCAAGCGCCTCGAGCGCCAAGAACGGGAACGGCTCCGCAGTGTCTTCCGGCGCTATGTGTCGCCCCAGGTGGCCGAACAGTTGCTCGACGCCGGCACAGAGTTCGGCCATCCCACCGAACGCGATGTCGCTGTGGTCTTCGCCGATATGCGCGGTTTTACCACCATTACTGAGCGCACCCCCCCGGGGGTGCTGATTGAGCAGATCCTCAATCGCTACTTTACCGCTATGACCGAGGTGCTCTACGCCTTCGGCGGCACCATTGACAAGTTCCTTGGCGATGGCATCATTGGCGTCTTCGGCTCCCCGATAGCCTATCCCGATGATCCCCAGCGCGCCCTCGTCGCCTCGGTCGAGCTGCAACGGGCCTTCGCTCGCCTCGCCCGCCAGTGGCGCACCGAACTCGGTATCGATATCGGGATGGGCGTCGGCCTTAGCTATGGCCGCGCCGTCGTCGGCAACATCGGTTCCGAACAACGCCAGGATTACACCCTGATCGGCGATGTGGTCAATACTGCCTCGCGCCTCTCTGGCCTCGCCCGGGCCGGGCAGGTGATCGTCTCCTATCACCTGGTCGAGGCCCTGCCCCCTGCCTGGCAGGCCCCATGGACCCTCACTCCCCTTGGTAGTGTGGACCTTAAGGGGAAACTTGAACCCCATCGGATCTACGAGGTGCAAATCTCCTGACACTCTCTCCGATAGCTTCCCTGTCTGTAAGCCGTCTTGACAATATCCTGTAAAAACTTTATTATACGCATAACCTTTCGGCAGGTGGCTCGTACTGGCTGGTGGTGTGACGACCCGGTTGTGATGGGTAATTTCTTGCGCGGAGGGGGTCGCCCTCCCACGTCTCCTCCCACCGCAGCCATCACCATCATCGTGGCAGCCCGCTAAAGCATACCCGCGCCCTCCACGATTGGAGGAGGGTGGAAAACCAGGTCACCCCCTGCCCGATGCTCATCGTTGCGAGGAGTCTCCTTGAGTAGCGCTGCTATGAACCTGCGTTTGCCGGCCCGCCCGATGGCCCTCCTGAGCGTCCTGCTCCTGGCCGCAATCATTACCGGTTGCGGACGCCCGGCCGTGGTGCTCACCGGCACGATCACCGACGCCTACACCGGCCAACCCGTGCCCGAGGCCCGGGTCACCATCGGCAATACCACCGTGACAACCGATGCCAACGGTACGTTCAGCACCTCGCGCTGGCGGCGGGGTGATGTGCTCGCCGTGTCCGCGCCCAGTTATGAGCCGCTCCGCCTGCCCCTCGCGGAGCGCCCCGAACTGGCCGCCTCTGATGCCCTCACCCTCACCCTTAACACCGCCCTGCGCCCCAATACGCTGAGCGGCACGATTACCGACGCCTATACCGGCCAACCCCTCGCCAATGCCCAGGTGACCGCGACCTTCAACGTCACCAATACCCTCAGCGTTGCTACTGGCGCCGATGGTCGCTACACCCTTGCCGATCTGCCCGAGCAGTTTACGCTCAGCGTGACCGCGCCCGACTACGCCCCCGCTGAACGGACCTTGAGCCGCGCCACCAGCCTCGATCTTGCCCTGCGCCCCGCCGTGCTGACGGGTATGATCACCGACCGCTACAGTGGTCAGCCCGTGGCCGGGGCTACCATCTCCGCCGGCACGGCCCGCGCCACCTCCGGCCCCGATGGTCGCTATCGCCTCGAGGGCATCCCGCCCACGGCGACCAGTGTCGAGATCAGCGCCGATGGGTACGCCTCCCTCTCCCAGGAACTGGCCCGCGCGACCGTGCTCGACGCTGTGCTGCGCCCGGATACCCTCAAGGGACGCCTGATTGATAAGGCTACTGGCAAACCCCTGGCCAACGCGGCCATCCTCGCCACCACCACCTACCCCGGCGTCGCCGTGGCCTTTGAACGCATCGCCGGCAGCAGCGACGGCGCCTTTACCCTCACCGGCGTGCCCGAACAGGGCTATCTCCAGGTGCTCGCCCCGGGCTACCGCAGCGTGGTGCTGCCCATCAAGCCCGGCGAGGTGCCCGCCGAGATCGCCCTGGAACGCTTCCGCGTGAAGGCCCTCTACGTCACCGCCGCGGTCGCCAGTGCCCCCGCCCTGCTCGAAGAGTATATCCAGTTGATCGACCGCACCGAGCTCAACGCGATCGTAATCGATCTGAAGAGCGATCTACGGGACGATCTTGGAATTGTGTATTACGACTCCCAGGTGCCGCTGGCGCGCGAACTCGGGTTGTCACGGCCCTACATTGATATGCCGGCCCTCGTGCGGCGCCTCAAGGATAAGGGGATCTACACCATCGCTCGTATTCAACTGTTCTCCCACGACAACGCCCTCTCGGATGCGCGCCCCGAGTGGTCCATTCGCTTGAAAGAGACCGGCGAGGTCTACGCCGATTATCCCGGCCCCGGCATCCGCTACGCCTACCTCGACCCGACCAACCGCAATGTCTGGGATTACAACATCCAGCTCGGGGTCGAGGCGGCGCTGATGGGCTTCGACGAGATCAACTACGACTACATCCGTTTCCCTGACTGGTTCGGCCAGCGCGCCGAGTTTCGCGATAAGCTGCTCTTCTCCGAGCCGATCGATCCGGTTGATAACCCCGATCGCATGTTCGAGGTGATCACCGAGTTTATGGATCAGGCCCATCGCGCGGTCAATGGCGCCGGCGCGAAGATGTCCATTGATATTTTTGGGCGGGTCGTCCTCGGCGGTTCGCTCACCATCGCTCAGGATATCCGGCGCATGGGCAACCATACCGACTACATCGCTCCGATGCCCTACCCGTCGCTCTGGTGGCCGGGGGCCTTCGACCTTCCCGCGCCGGTAGATGAACCCTACAAGGTGCTCGACGCCGCCAATGCCGAGGCGCTGCGACAGATCGAGGGCGAATATGCCCGCCTGCGCCCGTGGCTCCAGGATCATACCGATCCCTGGGCCTACAAGGTGGTGCGCTACGGCCCTGCCGAGGTGCGCGCCCAGATCGAGGCGACCGAGAAGTATCCGGAAATTGATGGCTGGATGCTCTACGACTCGGCCAACGCCTACAAAGGCGCCTTCGGCGGCGCCGTGAAGCCTGAGCGGTAACCCTGCGCGGAAGGAAGGGTCGCGGAGGCGCTCCCGGGAACACCCTCGCCTGACGACAGGATGGGGAAACCGCCTTTCCCCATCTTGCCCCTCCTCCACCGCCGGTAGGGGCGGTTCGCGCCCCCCTCCCTCTGGCTCACGCGCGGGTGGGACACCCGCGCATCGGCACAAGGCAAGGGGTTTTCGCTCCGGACTGCTGATAAGCAACCAACCCTGTTTGACGGGGAACTAGTGCGCGCCGCGACGATCACTGCGGCCCCCTGCTGGACGATGCGCTGGGCGTGGCGGTGACTGCGTCCAGTCAATCCGGCGGGCCGGGGCCTTCCGTTCCAGCAGCGCGCGAGGCGGAAACGTATGCGACGGATGTCGGCTCTGTTTGCACTCCGGGCGCGCCACGTCGCCTGCATCCTTCTGATCGCCCTGACTGTTACACTCGCCCCCCCGCCCGCTCGCGCCCAACAGCAAGGACCGCAGGCCCGCGTCGGTAAACTCACCCTCTCGTCCGTCGCCGATTGGGAGGCGGGCAGCGCCAGCGGGCTCCTGGTCATCAACAATGCCGGTGGCGAACTCCGCCTCGCCGATGGTCAGACTTTTGGCAGCTTCGTCTCGCCCGTGCTCAAGACGAACTTCCCCATCAACGCGGCCGGCGCTCAATGGCGCGCGGAGGTGCTCGACGGCACCCAGTTGCTGCTCGAGGCCCGCGCCCGCGCCACGCCCCCCGAAGGCGATCCCGAGAGCGGTTGGGGACCCTGGCAACCGCTCGTCGCCGGCGACGCGCGCTCCGCCGTCACCGGGAGCGAGGGCGCCTTCGCCACTCCCGATGTGCTTGCCCTGCCCGCCGACACCCAGTATCTGCAACTGCGCGTCACCCTTGGCAGCCAGATTGACCGCGCCTCACCCACTCTCGAAGAAGTCACCCTCAGCTATCTGAATACTACGGCCGCGACGCCGATCTTCGCCGCGGGTCTGCCCCGCCGCCCCATCCTCTTCGGCCCATCCACGCTGACCCGGCGCCCCACCCTGATCAGCCGGGCCGACTGGAGCGGCAGCCTGCGGCCCGCCCAGCCCGTTCGCGGCGATCCGCTCGGCGTGATTATCCACCAGATTGACGCCAGTCCAACGCCCACCGCCACCCTCGATTTCGTGCGCGCCCTCACGGTGTACCAGACCGAGGCGCTCGGCTGGGAGGACCTCAGCTACCACTATCTGATTGACGCCGAGGGGAACCTCTTCGAGGGCCGTCTCGGGGGGCCAACCTCGCGTGTGCCGCGGCTGGCCGGGGGCGGTACCGCCGTCCATGTCGCCCTGATCGCCCCTCGCGACGCGACGGCGACCCCCGCCGCCACCGGGGCGCTCGTGAGCCTGCTGGCCTGGCTCGGTGAAGCCTATACCATCAGCCCCACCGGCGACCACGTGGTGGCCCTCGACGGGCAACGCCGCACGCGGCCCAATATCGCCGGGCACAACGATGTCGCCCCCGAGGCGCCCGATCCCTTCCCGCCCCTGCGTGGCCAACTCGGCCAGATCCGTACCCAGGCCGACGCATCAACCGTGCGCGCCCGCTGGTACTTCGCCGAGGGCAATGTGACCGATTACAGCCAGCGGTTCGCCTTCTTCAACCCCACCGGCGCCCAGGCCGACGCCCGGGTCAACCTCATCCGCGTCGGTGGCGCGCCCATCACCCGCATCGTCACCGTGCCCCCCAATGGCCGCGCCGACCTGGTTGTCAACGATCTGGTGCAGGACGCCCCGGCCCTGCCGGCAATCGTCGAGTCCAGCGCGCCCATTCTGGCCGAGCGCGCCATGGGCCTTACCACCGACATTGATGGCGGCCCCGGCATCACCAGCCTGTCGCGGGTCTGGTATTTCGCCGAAGGCTCAACCGAAGGCAACGCCCGAACCTACCTGATCCTCTTCAACCCTGGCGCGGCGCCCGTCCAGGCAACCGTCAACTACCTCCGCCGCGATGGCCTCACCTTCGAGCAACCGGTGACCGTGGGCGCCCAATCGCGCCTGGTGATTTCGGTACACGACATCACTCTGCCCGATGGCGCCCGCCCCCTGCTCGGGGCGAACTTCGGCGGACAGGTGATTGCCAGCCAGCCCATCGCGGTGGAACGCACCCTGCGCTTCGGGCCGGAGCAGGCCGGCCTGCACACCGGGCGCGCCATTACCACCCTGTCGCGGCGCTGGCACTTCGCCGAGGGCACCACCGAGGGCGACTTCCGCATGCGCCTGCTGGTCCTGAACCCCAATACCCAGCCCGCGCGCACCCTTGTCACTTTTATGGGACCCGATGGCCGCGCCGTGACCCGCCGTTACGCCGTGCCGCCACGCTCGCAACTCAGCATCAATGCCAATGAGATCGTGCCCAACCTGGGCTTCAGTTCGCTGGTCGAGGCCGACCGGCCCATCGCCGTCGAGCGCGCGCTGATCTTCAACGGCGGCGCTGCGGGCGCCGTCAGCGCCGGCGCCCCCGAACCGGCCTTGCGCTGGGCCTTCGTTGACGGGCGCACCCGCGACACAAGTTACATCCTCTGTGTCAGCAACCCTGGTCGCCTCGCCGCCCGCGTCACGGTGGACTTCAACTTCTCAGGCGGCGCCACCGGCCAGCAGAGCTTCGAGGTGCCCGCCGGGGCCCGCTACACCATGTCCGTCCATGAACTCTACCCCAATGAGGATGCCGTCTCGGCCATTGTGCGGAGTACCCGGCCCATCGTCGCCGAACGCTCCCTCTTCCCCGGCGGCGGCGCGCGGGGCGGAGCTACCGCTCTGGGGATCCCCTTTGGGGAGTGACCCCGGTCTAGCCGCGGCGGCGCAGGCGCAGCAGCAGGCCCACAAGCGCCGCCCCCAGACCTGCCCACAACGCGCCCTGGATCCACGGTGAAGGCAGCAGGGCCGCCAGCGCCGCGGGGGCTTCATAGCGCTCCACCAGTTCAGCCGGCGGCGCGACGCCCAGCACGCTCGCCAGCCGCGCAAAGGTCGGCTTGATGACGGATATCTCGCGGCCCGCAATCTCGCGGTGGAGCAGGCTGAAGGGAAAGACACCCGGCAGCGCGTAGGGCAACACCACGCCATTCTCGATCCGCGTGCCGCCAGCCTCCGGCGCCAGACTGAACATCCAGATTTGCGCCACCCCGGGCGCGAAGGTGAACCCCACCCGCCAGGCGATCCGGTAGGGTGGCTCCCAGATCACCACCCGGTTCGCCGTCACATACGACAGCCCGCGCATGTACTGTTGCGACTCGAACACCACGCCCGGCCCCATCCTCCCGCCTGGCACCGTCACCGCCTGAACCTCGCCGCTTCCGGCAATCTCCGGGTGCCGGGTCGGGTCGGCGACCAGGTCCCACACCGACTCGACCGGCGCGCGCAAAACGCCGCTCACCGAGGCGCCGACGTATCGCATCGTTTTTTCCTCGCTTTTGGGTTGCACTACGTTGATGTATCGTATGGCCCCGTGTGCCTTCCGCTCGCGCGCCGCGCACGGGGTCGGTGTCCTCTCAGGGCTCTGCTGGCCCCTTCGACGCTGGAAACGCCCCCCATTCCTCCCATCGGGCCAGGGCATGGGAAAACCCGCTTTCCCCGCCCTCCTCCGACCGTCTGCCAGTAGCTCTGAGATAGTCTCTTACTCATCCCGCCGGAGGCGCGCAACCAGTTGGGAGTAGAACTGGCTGCTTGGCCGCAGGCGCACGAACGTGCAGACCCGCGGGCTGCGCCGCACCACCACCTCGTCACCCTCCTGCAACGACAGGTTTTCGCGCCCATCAATGGCCAGATTGGCGTGGTGGCGACTGTGGAGTTGCAGGGTCACCACCGCGTCCTCGTGCAGCACCATTGAGGGCACCCGTGAGAGATGCGGCGCAATGCCCACCAGCAGCAGCGCCCGTGAACGCGGATCAACAATCGGGCCGCCCGCCGCCAGCGCGTAGGCGGTCGAACCGGTCGCCGTTGCCACCAGCACCCCGTCGGCATGGTAGGTCGTCAACGGCGAACCATCCACACTCACCTGCACGTTCACGATACGACTGATCTCGCTGCGCGAGAGTACGATCTCATTCAGCGCCGTGAAGTCGGCGATGCGTATGTCCTGGCGATACAGACTGGCGCGGATCAACGCCCGTTCGTCGTACCAGCCGCCCCCCTGATCCACCAGTTCGATCGCCTGTTCAATCTCATCGGGCTGCACCTCGGCCATGAAGCTCAGGTGTCCCAGCGCCACCGCCAGCACGGGAATGTCGAGCGGAAAGCACAGGCGCGCTGCCCGCAACACGGTGCCATCCCCGCCCATCGCGACCATCAGGTCGGTGTCGTTCAGCACCCCTGGCGTATCGCGCGCTTCCTGCGACACCCCACGCCATACGGCTATATCGCGCGATCGCAACCATTCGGCCAGTTTTGCCGAACGCTCGATAGAGGCTGAGGAGAACGGATTGTAGAGAATGGCTACCCGCCTGAGCATCGTGAGGGCTCCTCGATCAGCAAGGGATGGCGTCCGCGGGACGGTGCCACAAGCATACCATGGAACGATGGTCTCAACAAAGGCCAGATATCTTCTGCCAACCACCAGTGGAGCCTGCGCGAGGTCCTGCCAGGTAGGAAGCACGGGCCCTCCCTGTTCACGTCGAGCAGTCGAGGCCCTTACCTGTCAGGTCTCACACGCGGTCCCTGTTCTATTGGTTGGTAGTGCACCTCGGAGGCGCCCGTATCCTCCTGGGCCGCGCGGCGGTACATACAGCGAGGTATCCGCGCTTCTACCAGAGGAGTCTCCACCCATGAGCGACCGCGTTCTCTCCACTGCCATCGCCCGCGAGGCCATCAACGCCTTCCAGCGCATCGTCACCGGCCCGCTGCTCCAGCAGATCAGCGAGTTGAACACCCAGGGCCAGATCCTCAGCGAACCGAGCAACTGGGATGGGCGCCTGGCCGCCGAGTTCCGCGCCCAATGGACCGACACCCACCAGAAGCTGATCAGCACCCAGCAGGCCCTCGAGGAACTGCGCCGCCAGATCCAGCAGATCAACCAGAACATTATGCAGGCCGGCGGCAACATGTAGCTCGCGCAACTGGCCGCGCGGGTCCAACGCTGGCGAACGTGCCTGCGGTGAGACCCGCGCGGCCCAATTCCGCCCTTGATTGTGAGCATAGCGTACCAGGCACGGCGCAGCATCGCCCCAACCTCACACCATCGGCGGGCCCTTCGCTCAGGGTGACCCGGGTCCCCGAACACTGACGATGCCCTCGCCTGTGCCACGAGGAGCCTGGCCATGACCATCAGTTCGGCGCGCCCCGCGGCGCTCACACGCTACGCCCGCGCCACCGACGCCTCCGCCATGGGGCTTGAAGGCGAGGCCAATCGCCTCGCCCGCATCCTGTCCCACTTCGCCGCTCGTTGCACCGAGTATCGCGTACCCGAAACCGACGCACTGGCCGGCCGTCTATCGGTTGCGGCCCGTGAACAGGCCTCCCTGGCCGCGTGGACGGTTGAGGTGGCCAGGGCCTTCACCGCCGCCGACACGCGCGCCGCGGCCGCGGCAACCCTGCGCGCCCAGGTCATCCGCTGGATGAGCGACCACCGCGTCCATCTGTCGCTACCAGCGGGGGTTGGGCCATTGATCGAACTGGTTCGCAGCCGGCCCGAACTGGCTGGCGAGGTCTGGGATGGCATTGCCACGATGCTCGACCACCATCTCGCCGAAATCGAGCGCGTCATAAATGTGTACGGGCCTGCCTGGCCCTCGCAGATCCCCTTCCTGATCGCGAAAATAGGTCCCTCCCTGGCGCTACTGGGCATGCTTGCCGAAGGTACGGTAGTTGCCAGTGACTGGTCGCGCTGGATGGCTCAACCGATTACCTCTCCTGAGGACTTCTTGAGTCTGGTCCATGGCAGCGTCTGGCGCCTGGTGTACCGCCCCGTTGATGAGCGGCGCATGCGTTCAATCACCGCGCGGATCGACCGCATCCACCTGGCGGTCTGCGGCACGCTGGGCACGTGCTCGCACCCCCGTCCGCCCCAGTTCGCCGAACCGCTCCGCGATCCCGTGCGGGGCATTCTCGACGTCCCGCTGGAGGCGATGTACGACCCCGGGACGGTGCGCCATCGCGGCGCCGATGGCCGGCTCTACCTGAGCCCCCAGGCGCTGATGTACGGCGAGCACAGCCTGATCGGCTCCTACTCTGGCGAGCAGGTGCGCCTGGCGCGGGTGGGCGCCAATGAGTACGCCTTCGGCATCTCCGGGTTGGACGTCGCCAATGCCCGGGGCCCCAACACCTACTATGCCGTCGCGCTGACCTCGCAGGGTGACGCGGGGAGCGAAAACAAATACTTTGCCTACGTCAAGGAGCAACTCCTCGGCCACCTCGAGCGGCTGCCAGAGGGTAGCACCATTCACCTGGCCGGTCACAGCATGGGCGGCGGTATGGTTATGCTCGCGCTCAACGATCCCGAGGTGCAGCAGCGCCTGCAGAGCGGCAACTTCAGCGTTGGTTCGGTGACTACCTTTGGCGCGGTGCGCCCCAACCGCGTGCGGGTCAACGGCGTGCCGCCGGAAACGCCGAGCGCGCTCGCCGGGTCGCTCTTTGCCAATACGGTCGTGAACCATTACGTGGACGCCGACGACGCGCTGGCGCTCAACGTTGGCGCGGGTCATGATCCGAGGCGCTTCGCCAACGTGCATCTCCTCGACGATGGCGATATCACTGACCCGCGGGTCGCCCATCTCTCGTATGACACCAGCAGTTACCGCGGGCTGCCGCCAGCGGCGCAGGTGCTGCCCTTCGCCATCGATCCCGCCTATCACGAGGTGTACGCGCCAATCCCGCCCGCCACGCCCCCGGCGCCCTCACCCTGCGGAAACTGAAGCGGAAATGGGGAAACCAGGTTTCCCCATGCTCCTGCATGCGGGGAGGGTCTGTGAGGCCTGGCCCTCCCCCGCCGGGTGAGGGCGTCCGGCTCCTCTCCCCAACGGGGGGAGGTTGGGAGGGGGGAAATGCAAGGAAAGTTCGTTCACGGACTACTGACCAGGAGAGCATGGATGTCACACGATATCTGGCAAGATGTGCGCTGGGACCACGGCGCTGCTGCTGAAGCGGTGGCGGCGCTGCAACGCGCCGCCGGCGAGATTGACCGCTCGCTCGCCGAGATCGGGCAGACCAGCCGCGAAGCCGCGAGCGACTGGCTCGGTCCGCACCGCGAGCACTTCGATAGCTGGCGTGGTCGCGTGCACACCGAGTTAAGCTCCATCGCCGCGGCCTGTCGCCGCGCCGCCGCCGCCGTGCAGCAGGCCAGCGCCCGCGCCCACGAAGAGCAGGCCCGGCGCTTGCGCGCGCGCGAGGAACACCATCGCCGCGAGCGTGAGGAACGCGAACGGCGGCAACGTGAGCGCAGCGGTCCTCGCGCGGTATAGGATACGCGGTTCCAGGCGCTATGTGTGGGGGTCAGCACGATCCCAGACGTATCCAGCTGCACCGTCCTCAATCCAAAATCCAAAATCCAAAATCCAAAATCGCCCAAGGAGGCCAGGTGCGCGATCATACCTTCAACCGTCCGCCACGCGTGCGCCCGCGCTGGGCCACCGAGCGTGTGGACCTGCCCGAACCACCGGCGCCCCCCGAGCCGGCGCCCACCGACTGGGCGCAACTGGTGCTGCCTCTGGCGGGCGCGGGCATCTTCGCCAGCGCCGCCAGCCTCGGCGGCGGCAACCCGCTGCTGGTCGGGCTGCCCAGCGGCGCCCTGGCGCTCATGGGGATCGGCGCGGCGCTTGCCAACCGCCGCGCCGCCGCGCGCCGCGCCGCCGCCCGGTACGCTGAACGGCGCGCCTACTTCGAGGACCGCCTGGAGAGCCAGCGCGCCCGGCTGCGGCGCCTCTACGACCAGGAGCGCGGGGCGCGGCTCTACCTCTGGCCCGATCCAGGCGAACTGCTGCGGATCGCTGGCGTCACCGGCGGCGCCCCGCCC
>DAOUDA010000168.1:0-26258 GCA_034431835.1 Chloroflexaceae bacterium
GCCTGGCTGGGCCTGGAATCGCCTGTGGCGGGTGCGCCCCGGGGGGCTCGCGCCTCTACCGTTAGTAGTTCCAAAATTCACAACTAGACGCCGCCGGCGAATCGTGTATCCTACATGCAGGATTTAGGATTTGCTAATGACAGCGTGGAGCCCTTCCAAACCTTCCTGTGGAGGGCAGGCTGGCAGGGGCGCAGCCCCCGCCTAACGGTTATGAAGGCGCAAGCTGTTGCCAGTGCCTGTTAACACAAACAACCGCCATGGCAGCATACACTGAGCCTATCCGCTGTCTTGCCCAATGAGCCTTACGACTACCCTGTTGCGACTGGAGATCTGATGGATGCTCATCTTGCCACCGTTGCGATTGCCGGCCCTGGCCGCCTGATCGGCGTTGCGCCCGACGGCGATCTGCGTCTGGTGTGGGACGCCGCGACCTTTCGCCTGCCGATCTACGACCTGCCGCATCTCGCCGCCGCGCTGGATGAATGGTGCGAGGAAGAGGAGTTGCCCTTCTTGCGCCGGGGCTACTATCGCCTGATGTGGGGGGCGGACGGCGCCATTCAGCTCTGGCTACACAACGGGGGCATCCTGCTCAGCCGTGATGAACTGCGCATCCTGGCGCGCCTGGTGGGGACCGCGGCGCAAGAACTCTGCGCCCCCCTCTGTCGCCAGCAACGGCTGCCCTTTGGCGTAGGCTACCGCCGCCTCGTCGCGCCGCCACCCGGGCGCCAGTGGAAGAATTGATCAACCCCGTTGCCCGATGGGAAGTTCGGAGGGGCTAAACCCCTCCGAATATCCTTTTGCCGGCGCGGCGCGGCTCCGCTGCGCCACACCGGCAAAAGAAAGTGCGGGGGCCACAGACCCCCGCACCCCCGCACCCCTGCTGAAACGACGTGTCCCGGCGCTACCCGCGTTGCTCGATATGCGCGCGCAGCATCCAGGCCATCTTCTCGTGCTTCTCCATCAGCCCGGTCAGAAAATCGCTGGTGCCCATGTCGTCGTACTGCTCGTCAGTCGCGCGCACATCGCGGCGGAGATGGCGGATAATCGCCTCGTGATCGGCCACCAGGTTGGCCACCATGGTGCGGTCGTCGGGATACTCGCCGGGGCGCTCGGACAGGGTGGTCAGTTGCAGGAACTCGGTCATGGTGCCCGGCGCGGGGGCGCCAAGCGAGCGAATACGTTCGGCGATCTCGTCAATGTCACCCTCCAGCGCCTCGTACTGTTGCTGGAACAACGCATGCAGTGGGCCAAAGGCCATTCCGACAACGTTCCAGTGGTAGTTGCGCAGCCGCGTGTAGAGCACATGCTCATCGGCAAGCAGGCGGCTCAACAGCGCCACCACTCCCTGCACGTTCGCCGCGCTTAGACCGATATCGGGCGTCGTGCCGGTCACACTGGGCTTTGAGGTCGTCATGGTCACGTCCCTTTCACTTTGGGCGACTGGCGATCCGAGCGGTTTGCCAGCCAGCCGGTTCCGGTAGAGATTCCTTTTTACCTCTCCCTGCAGGGCAGGCTCCGAAGGGCAAAGCCCCTTCGGAGCTGCCGGTCCGGTGTGGTTTCGCCGCGCCGGACCGGACAGGAGATCTTACGGGGGCCTATGGCCCCCGTAACCCCGCCGATCTCAAACCTTATTGTAATACTATAACAGAAACGACAAACGGTATCAACTGACCTGACGGCGAGATTGAAGGCGATGGGAAAAATGATCCCTCACCCCTCCCCGCGGGCATGAGCATGGGGAAACCGGGTTTCCCCGCCTCCTCCGACCGGCTACATTGATGTCAGAGACCCCAGTTCCTCCGCGCTCAACTGGAGATCCAGCGCCCCGAGTAGTTCGTTGAGTTGCTCCACACTTGTGGCGCTGACAATGGGCGCGGTGATGCTCGGGCGGGCCAGGTGCCAGGCCAGGGCCACCTGCGCTGGCGTGGCCCCTCGCGCCTCGGCCACCCGCTGCACCGCTTCCAGCACGGCCCAGCCGCGGGCGTGCATGTAGCGCTGTTGCACCTTTGGGGCGCGCTCGGTGGCCGGCAGGGCGCCCTCACGGCGGTACTTGCCGGTGAGGAAGCCGCCGCCGAGCGGTGCGTAGGGAATGACTCCCAGGCCAAAGGCGCGGCAGGCCGCCTCCAGATCGCCTTCGAACTCGTCGCGGTCGATGAGATTGTACTTCGGCTGCAACGAGATATATGCCGCATACCCGTGGCGATCGCTGACCCACAGAGCCTGCACCAGCCGCCAGGCATGGTAGTTCGAGGCGCCGATGTAGCGGACCTTGCCCTGCCGCACCAGATCGTCGAAGGCCCGCAGAGTCTCTTCCAGCGGGATGCGTTCGTCGTCGAAGTGGGCCTGGTACAGATCAATGTAGTCGGTTCGCAGGCGGCGCAACGACTCGTCAACCGCGCGCAGTATGTGCTGGCGCGAGAGACCGCCCATGTTTGGCCCCTCACCCATCGCCGAGCCCACTTTGGTGGCGATGACCACCCGTGACCGGTTGCCGCGGGCCTGCATCCAGCGGCCCAGTGCCGCCTCCGACTCGCCGCCGGTGTGGCCCGTGGCCCAGCGCGAATACACATCCGCCGTATCCATGAAGTTGCCCCCCGCATCCACGTAGGCATCCAGGACCCGCTGGGAGGTCGCCTCATCGCAGGTCCAGCCGAAGACATTGCCGCCCAGACACAGGCGGGTCACTTCCAGGCCGCTCCGGCCGAGTCTGGTGGTCTGCATGGTGCCTATCCGGTTTCACTGACTGCTTCTGGCCTGCGTTAAAGCAACGCCAACCCAACGAACCACCCGTCTCAATCCCAAATCCAAAATCCCAAATCCCCTAGGGTTTCCCCACCAGCATAAACGCGGCCCAGAAACGCGGATGCGCGAAGGGATGCTGGTCGTAGCCTTCCAGGGCCGCGAGGGCCCGGGGGGTTGCGGCGCCTGAACGCCGCAGCAGGGCCACTACCGTGTCTCGATCCGAATCGCGGAGCGCGAGTTGCGCCTGATGAATCGCTTCGGCGGGCGACGCTCCCGCTGCAAGATTCGTGTAAAACAATACCATAAGAACGTAGGCGGCGATATCGTCAATCTCGTGGAGCGCGCAGACAATCGTCGCCGCGCCGGCGTAGAGGAAGGCCCGCGGCAACCCGAGCAACTCGTCCCCGGAGGCCACCTGGCTGAGGCCCGAGGTGCAGGCATTCAGCGTCACCAGGGTGTCGCGCAGTTGCAACTCGCCCATCAGCGCGCGGGCATCGAGGTTGTCATCGGCGCCCAGGCAGAGGTAGGAACCGAGCGGATCGCTGGCCCGATACACGGCATGGCCGGCGATGTGCAGGCAGCGCAGGGCGGGGCCGGAGGCGAACAGGTCGGCGCGCTTGGCCGGATCGCCGACAATCACCCGGGCGTCGAGCATGGCCCCGACGATCTGGACCTCATGCTCGGCCAGCAACAGCCGCGCCTCGCCCCGGTAGTTGTACCCCAGGGCCAGGCTCATGGTTCCGGCGCTCAGGGGTCGCGCCAGGCAGTCGCAGAGCACCGTGGCGCTGGGCGCGAAGGTCAGGGCCGGCCCGGCGGCGTCGAGCAGGGCGCTGCCCCGCGGAGTGGCCAGGGCGGCAAAAGGAACGTAATGCAACGGCCCATGGGGAACAAGATGGACCACGGCGCAATTGACCAGGAGGCTCTCGATCGGGGCAATCAGCCGGTCGTACATCCAGCGCAGCTTGCGTTGCGTCACCAGGTGCCACCCCGGCGTCGGGTCGTTGGCCGGCGGGCGCAGCAGGTTCGGATCGAAGGCGATCCGTTGCACCTGAACCGTCTCGCGCGTAATGGCAAAGAGCAGGATCTCCGGCTGCGGACGCACCAGATCGCGCAGCCGGGTGTTGGTAGAAGGGATGCGCGCCAGGAAGGAGTCGCCGGGCGGCAGCACGCCGATGCAGAAGTATTCGAGCACCAGGGCGCCGGGGGCGATCTGGCGTTGCACCTCGGCCAGGGTGACGGTGGGCCGTTGCGCGAGCGCATCAGCAGGGGCGTCGCGACGCGCCACCAGGTCGAGAAAGGCGCGCGCCCGCGCCCGCTCGACGTAGGCAAAGGCGCTCTCGGTATCGCCCTGCGCCAGGTAGGTCAGGACGATGGTTTCATACACCTGTTCGGCGGTGCCCAGCAGGCTGATCTTCAGGTCCTCGGCGTAAGTCGCGACGCGCAACGTTTCCAGCAGATCAACGGCCTCGCGCAGGGTGGCCAGGGCCGCCCTGCGGGCGCCGCGGCGGTCAAGGAACTGGGCGTGGCGGTGCATCAGCAGGGCGCCGCCCAGGGTGTTGCCCAACTCCTCCTGAAGCGCGATCGCCCGGCGGAAGGCCGCGTCGGCATCGTCCCAGCGGGCCTGCAACTGGTAGATCAGGCCCAGTTCGGTGAGGATGTCGGCGGCCAGTACGGCATTGCCGTGCTCGGCCGAGGCGGCGATAAGCAGGGCGCGCTCATAGGCTGCCAGGCTGTCCGCCTCGTTGCCGAGCAGTTGATGCAGAAAGCCGCGCGCCCAGTCGATCGAGGCCAGGCGGGCGTGCATCCCCGCAGCGTGGTAGATCGCCGCGGTCTGGTCCAGGTCGGCGATGGCTGGTTCCCAGCGCCCCAGGTAGAGCGCGTTGTTGGCGCGCATGTAGAGCGCGAAGGCGGCGCCGTAGCGATCGCCCGCCTGGCGGTAGTGGGCCAGCCCGCGCTCACTCAACTCCAGGGCGCGCTCGAAGCGATGGAGCAGATTGTACACGCAACTGGCGTTCACCAGGGCGCGGGCCTGCAGTGCCGCATCGCCGGAGGCCACGCCGAGGGCCTCCGCTTCCGCGAAGTCGGCGAGCGCGGCCTCGTTGCGGGCCTGGTTCATCGCGCAGAGGCCCCGCGTTACCAGCGCCTCGCCGCGCCGCCGCGGGGGCAGATCAGCGCGCTGCAGGAGTTGCTCGATGATCCGCTCACTCTGCCCATACGCCTGCTGGCGGAAGGCGTGATACGCTTCCAGCAGCGCCAGCCGATCGGCGTGATCGGGTTCCAATTCACGGCCCAGGGCGCGCACGCGGGCGATCATCGCGCTCACCTCGTGCCAGCGCATGTAGTCCAGGTTCAGGTCGCGCAGGGCCTCCAGGTGATGCAGACAGGCCGCCATGAGCCAGGGGGCCTCCGCGCCCGTAGCGGCCAGACGATCCATCAGGTGGTCAAAGGCCCGCTGGTGCAACGCGCGCTCCTCGGGGGCGGCCTCGGCCCGCAGGCGCGCCAGCAACTCGCGCCGGGCCTCGAGGCGCGGCGCGAAAAGGTCGGGCCCGATCCGTTCAATCTCTACCCGCGCCAGAACTGCGTCCGCCATGTCATTGTCGAGTTCGAGCACGGCGCGCAGCATGGCCCGATCGAAGTGTTCAAAGATGGCGCAACGCACTATGGCCAGCGATGTGGAACCAGACATAGCACACTCGTGTGGAAGGTTTTCACCTGGCTGCGAGGATACACGCAGGCGCCGAACGCGCCGTTCAGGGTGGGGAAACCAGGTTTCCCCACGCCTCTGCCTGCGGGGAGGGTGTGGTAGGACTGCGCTCCCCAGAATGTAACCGGGTAACCGTGCAACCCATACCTCACGAGGCATGGGGATAACCCGCCAGATCGGAGGATCTCCATGGACGACGAGCGCTATCTCCTGGACCTGCCCTTTGAGTTCGACGCCGCCAGCCATGGCGAGGCGGCGGCGCGCTGCAAGGCGGTCAGGCTCACCTATCTGCACAGCGCGAACGCGGAGCGTAGCGCGGCCCAGCAGGGGGCCTTCGTTCGCGCTGATCCCGCTTTGCTCGACCAACCCGGCGCCCTTCCCGCCTCGGCACCCTTCCGTGAGAAGTGGCTGGCCTACGCGCCCGACGAACGCGCCCGATCCCTGACGGCGATCAACGGCGAGCCGTTGTTCCGATCGGTCCTGTATCTATTTAACGTGATCGTGGCCCTCGAATGGCAACCCTCAGCGGCCACCTACCAGCAGATCCGTGTTGCAATGCGACGGGCCTCGGATTTCCTCTACGATGTGACCAACGGCTACATGGCCTTCGGCCAGGTCGTCATCGGCGGGCCGGCCCTGCTTGACGGCGCCGACATCCAGGTGCTGGCCTCGAACCGGGTGCATCCCCGCGCCTGGAACAACGGCTTGCACGAGGGCCGCAAGTTCAAGAGCATTCGGGTTGGCCGCGGCATCTGGCAGAAGGACCTGGGGCTCCTTTCCACCTGGGACGCGCCGGAGGGGTACCGGGCGCTGATCCACGAGTGGGGCCACTACGCGCTCAACATCAACGACGGGTATCTGGAGGATACCACACTTGTCCAGCGCGGGCGCCAGCGGCGCTGGCAGGTGAGCGAACGGGCGCCGAAGGGCGCGACGGCGGTCAGGGCGGCGCTGCCTCAGGTGGCCCTGCCGGTGGATGCCAGTCTGATGGCCGCCACCCAGATCAGCGAACTGCCGCCCTGGCGCACGATCTTCGAGACCCTGCGGGCCAATTTTCCGCTCCTGCCCGCCGATGATCCCCGGGATCAGCGCCCGATGGAGGGGCCACTGGCCCTGCCGCTGCCCCTGCCGGTCTTCGTTGAGCTTCCCGCGCCACGCTACCACGCTGGCGTCGGCATCAGCCTGGACCAGGCTCAGGAAGCGTACCTCGACCTGGCCGAGCCGCTGGCGCGGGCGACGGCCGGTTCGGCCCGGCGCCCCGACACGGCCCACTGGCTCTACGTGCTCAAACCTCGGGGCGAGGACGGCATGCCCCGCGGGCTGATCGCCCAGGGTAAGGTCTCAACGGCCGACCAGCGCGAGGGCTTTCACCTCTTCGGAGTCGAAGCCGGCGATGAACTCCTGCTCATCAGCCAGGTCCGGGATGTGCTGCGGGTGCAGCGGGCCAACTTCGTGGCCCCGGTGACCCCGGCGGCGCCGGGGCAGCGCGCGCTGGCCCGGCTCGCCTGGAGCGACGCTACCCCGCCGGGGCTGGATCGGCCCTTCTTCGTGGACGTGCTGCCCCGGTCGGTGGAAGGCGCCGCGCGCGACCCGGTGGCCGTGGCGGCGCGGGTCGAGGCGCATGGCCCGAAGCCCGACACCGTGCAGATCTACCCCTGCGGCCCCCACGGCCCGCTCGCGCCCCTGGCGCTGCGCGACCTCGATGCCGCCACGCTGATCACCGAGGCGCGCCTCGTGCCGCACCTCGACGGCCACGTGCTGTTGCGCTGGGCCGATGATGCCTTTTTCGTCGCCAGCTACTCGCAGGGAGGCGGGCCAAACTCGACCACCGGCGGGCGCCTGCCGATCACCGCCGGCTCCGCCGACGGCAACGCCATGCTCTTCTTTGTCGAGGCGGACAACCGTCAGCCACGGCCCGCACCCACTCCCGATGCGCCACCCGACGATGACGAACGGGTGCGCATCGTCACCACCACCCTGATCGGAGGCGCCCAGCGCCTCCCCGGAGGCGCCGAGGCACGAAGTTACATCTTTAGCCTCGCCAGTAATGTGTTACTTATGGATTATACCGCCACGCTTGTTTTATACTATGACCGGGACGCGCGCGAGCGCCGCGGCGATCTGTTGATCTACCGCTGGGACACGCAGGAGCAACGCTGGACATGGCACGTCACCTACACGCCTGCGCTCCCCTACGTGGCGCTCCCACTCCAGAAGGACCTGGGAACCGCCCCGGCGCTGACTGGTGAACGAGGGGCGCCTCCGGTTGAACGCTACCGGATCTACTGGACCCCCGGCGGCTAACATCCCGGGTCCGTGGTAGAAGACGGGCCTACGCTGCAATGCGACGCCCTAGAGAAGGTGCGACTCCCCCCATGACCGAGGGCGTCTTCCACGACGAGGGTGTGACCGAGAACGATGTGCGCGCGCAGTGCCGCCAGATCGTGATCCGGGTGATGGAACGGTTCGGTTGGCAACTCCTCAGCGTTGACGAGTTCACGCGGCAAACCGAGGCGAGTGTCGCGCGCGGCGAGGTGACGGACCTGTGGCGGGCGGCGATCAACGTGTACTGCCAGTGCCTCTACGGCGCGTGTCGCGGCGATGAGGGCTGCGAGCGCCAGAACCTCGGGTTCACCGAGTTGCACCGTTACCTGTACGGGCTTTCCTTTCGCGAAAGCACCGATCTGGCGCCGGATGTGCGGGCCGAGGCCGTGAACGAAACCCTGCTGCGCATCTGGAAAAAGCTGGACAGCTACCATACACCGGGGGCCTTTCTGGCCATCGCAGCGCTGGAACTGCGCAACGTCTTGCGCCCGTTGTGGACCAGACTGGCAGTGGCCCCGCCCCTGGACCTGCTGGACGAGCGACAGATTGCCGCCGAGCATGGCGATCCGGAGCAGAGCGCCGTACGCGCCGATCTGCGCCAGCAGGTGCGGGCCTGCTTTGACGAGGTGCTGCGCCAGCATCCACGCGCGCGGCGCCAGTTGGAGGCCGTCTGGCTGAAGTTTATCGCCGGTCTGGACGATGAGACGATCAGCACGTACATGGCCAGGCCGGTCGCCAGTGTACACGTGCTGCGCTCGCGGGGCCTGAACCAGTTGCGCGCCTCACCGGTATGGCAAGAACTAGCGCGGGATTGGGGACTGGATTTGAAATGGGCGTCCTGACACTCCCCCTGCTTGATGGGAGGGTCCGGGAGGGCGTCGCCCTCCCGGGGCAGAGAAAGGATACACGGAATGGAACCTGGGGCCGCGCATGGTGATGGCCCGGCGAAGGGCGACAGCATCGCCTTTCATCTTCAGGTGCTGGCCATCCTTCCCGAATATGTAACAGCGGTGCTGCTTGGGCAGCCGCTTACGGCGGCGCTGCGCGAGGTTGGGGCGCACCTGGAAGGCTGCGCCAGTTGTCGCGCGGAGGCCGAGGCGTTGCGCGCTACCCTGGAGGCGCTCTACGGCCACGAAGCGGTCAGTTTTCCCGAGCCGCCCGCGCCCGACCTGAGCTTCCTGCGCGCTCCGCCCGCGCCGCTGGGCGTCCTGGCCGAAGCGGCTTCCGGCGTTCAATCGGCGGTTGCGCGCTTTCTCGATATGATCGTGGTCCAGTTCTCCGAACCGCTGCTGGCCCTTATGCGCCCGCCCGCCCTGGCCCGCGCCGTTGGCCTGCGCCTGCGCTATACGTACACCGTTCCGCAGACCAGCGACGACGACCCGCACATCACGGTCGAGGTGCTCGCGCCGGATGAGCAGGACGCGCAGGGCCTGGTACGGATCTGTGTCGAATTGCCCGATGCCGACCCTTTCGACCAGGCTGGCAGCACGGTGTTCCTGGAGACCGCTGAACAGAGCTTCCGCGGCGAAACCGACCATACCGGCCTGGTGCATTTTACCGACGTGCCACTTGACGATGTCGCCTGCTGGCGCATCGTCGTCCAGCCGCGCCCGGCGCTGGCCCAGTGAGCGGCGCCCTCATGAAGCACCCTGTGACCCTGTGAGGCGGGGCCGATGCAACGCCCGCTTCCGGCGGGGCTTGGGGATTGCCCCAGAGATGTTGCATTGGCCCTGCCGGTGTCTGCTCCTCCGGGGGGATGTTATAATACAACGAGATTGAACGCGCCCCCCGTGTCGAGGAGCCTATGACGACAGACACCCCGGCCAGCGCCCCCCGGCGCCCCGCCGAGATGGCCAGAGCCTACGAGCACCAGCAGGTTGAGCAGCGCCTCTATGCGTGGTGGGAGCGGAGCGGCTTCTTCGCGCCGCGCGACGACGCCCCGCGCCCCCCCTTCGTCATCTCCATTCCACCGCCCAACGTCACCGGTGAGTTGCACCTCGGCCACGCCATGTTCGTCACCATCGAGGATCTGCTGATCCGCTGGCGACGCATGCAGGGCTACAAGACCCTGTGGGTGCCCGGCACCGACCACGCCGGCATCGCCACCCAGACGCAGGTGGAGAAGTTGCTGCTGAGCGAGGGCACGAGCCGCCAGGCCGTCGGGCGCGAGGAGTTCTTGCGCCGCACCTGGGCGTGGAAAGAGAAGTACGGCGGCGAGATTACCCGCCAGTTGCGCCGCCTGGGCGCCTCGTGCGACTGGTCGCGCGAACGCTTCACCCTCGACGCCGGTCTCTCGCGCGCGGTGCATACCGCCTTCAAGCGCCTCTACGATGACGGGCTGATCTATCGCGGCACCTACCTGGTCAACTGGTCGCCCGCGCTCCAGACGGCCGTGAGCGACCTGGAGGTGGAGTACGAACAGCGCAATGTCTCGATCTGGTACGTGCGCTACCCGGTGATCGACTCCGGCTGGAACGGGCCAGGGCATCCCTGGGGATCGGGGCGCTGGGCCGAAGGGGCCACGACCTGGATTACCGTCGCCACTACCCGCCCCGAGACCATCCTGGGCGATACCGCGGTGGCCGTCGCCCCCGACGATGAGCGCTACGCGGCCATGGTCGGGCGCGTGGCGGTGCTGCCCGCCCTGGGCCGCCAGATCCCGATTATTGCCGATGTGTACGTGGATAAGGAGTTCGGCTCGGGCGCGGTGAAGATCACCCCGGCCCACGACAAGAACGACTACGAGGTGGCGAAGCGCCATCACCTTCCCATGATCAACATCATGAACAAGGATGCGACGATCAACGAGGAAGGCGGCCCCTATGCCGGGATGGACCGCTTCGCGGCCCGCGCGGCCCTGCTCGCCGACCTGGAGCGCGAGGGCATGCTGGTGAAAACCGAGCCGCATACCATGAGCGTTGGCATCAGCCAGCGCGGCGGCGAGGTGATCGAACCGCTGCTCTCCGAGCAGTGGTTCGTGCGCACGCGCCCCCTGGCCGACCTGGCCCTCGCCGCCGTGCGCGAGGGTCGCACGCGGATCATCCCCGAACACTTCGAGAAGGTCTACTTCCACTGGCTGGAGAACATCGAAGACTGGTGCATCTCCCGGCAACTCTGGTGGGGCCACCGCATCCCCGTCTGGTACCTGCCCGATGGCAGCTTCGTCGTTCCCGGCCCCGATGAGCAGCCGCCCGCCGGGGCCACCCAGGACCCTGACGTGCTCGATACGTGGTTCAGTTCGGGTCTCTGGCCCTTCTCGACGCTGGGCTGGCCCGACGATACCCCGGATATGCGCGAGTTCTACCCCACCTCGGTGATGGAGACGGGGTACGACATCCTCTTCTTCTGGGTCGCGCGCATGATGATGATGGGCTGCTACCTCACCGGCGCGCCGCCCTTCCACACCGTCTACCTGCACGGCCTGGTGCGCGACGAGCACGGGCGCAAAATGTCGAAGAGCTACGGCAACGTGGTCAACCCGCTGGAGGTGATGGACCGCTACGGCACCGACGCCCTGCGCTACACCCTGGCCACCAGCGGCACCCCCGGCCAGGACCTGAACCTGAACCCCCAGCGCATCGAGGCGGCGCGCAATTTCGCCAACAAGCTGTGGAACATCACCCGCTTCGTGCTGGGCAAACTCGGCGAGGAGCGCGAACTGGCCTACGGCCTGCCCTCCGCGGCCTTCTCCCTCGCCGACCGCTGGATCCTCTCGCGCTACGGCCGGCTGGTGCGCGACGTGGACCGGCTGATGGAGGGCTACAACTTCGGTGAGGCCGGGCGGCAGATCCACGACTTCCTCTGGGGCGAGTTCGCCGACTGGTACGTCGAGGTGGCCAAGGTGCAACTCGAAGGCCCTCCCGAGGCGCAGCGGGTGACGCGGGCCACGCTCTACACCGTGCTGGAGGGGAGCCTGCGCCTGCTGCATCCCTTCATGCCCTACGTCACCGAGGAACTCTGGCAGTACCTGGTGGGTGACGCCGCCGCGGCCAGCCACTACCCCAACGCGCCGCGCTCGATCATGCTCGCCGCCTACCCCGTGGACGAACCCGCGCCGCTGGACGAGGCCGCCGAGCGCGACTGGGAACTGGTGCGCGAGTTGATCGTGGCCATCCGCAATGCCCGCAGCGAGTTCAAGGTCGAGGCGGCGCGCTGGGTCACCGCAACGATTGCCGCCGGCGAGCAGGCCGCGATGCTGCGCGCCCAGGCCCCGCTGGTTGCGCGCCTGGGCCGGGTGAAGGCCGATGAACTCACGATCGTTGAGCGCCTGGAGCGCCGGCCCATCCATGCCGCATCGATCGTCATCGGCACCGTCGAGTGCTACCTGCCCCTGGCCGGCCTGATCGACCTGGAGGCCGAACGCGCGCGGCTGCGGAAAGAGCTTGAGGCGTCCGAGGCCGACGTGGCGCGCCGCGAGGCCAAACTCGCCAATGATGGCTTTGTTTCGCGAGCGCCGCTTCAGGTGGTGGAACGCGAGCGCGAGGGTCTGGAACTGGCGCGCGCGACCCTGGAGAAGCTACGCGCCCGCCTGGCGGAGTTGTGAACTGAGTGATGCCTACGATGAGGTAGGGGTAGAGGAGGGAACCAATGCATTTCCGGCTCAATGACAACCAGCAGATGCTGCGCGACACGGTGCGGCAGTTCGTCGAAAAGGAAGCCGCGCCAACGGTCGCGCAGCGCGATGAGGAGGCGATCTGGCCAACCGACCTGGTCAAACAGATGGGCGAGTTGGGTCTGCTTGGCGTCGCCGTCTCGGAGGCGTACGGCGGGGCCGGCCTCGACTACGTCTCCTACGCCATCGTGATTGAGGAACTGAGCCGGGTTGACGCCTCCCTCGGCGTGATTGCCTCGGTCAATAACTCGCTGGTGTGCTACGGTCTGGAGAAGTTCGGCACCGAGGAGCAGAAGCGCGAGTTGCTGGTCCCTCTGGCCTCGGGGCGCATGCTGGGGGCCTTTTCGCTCTCCGAGCCCGGGGCCGGCTCCGATGCCGCCGCGCAGCGGACCAGCGCCGTGCGCGACGGGGATACGTATGTGATCAACGGGGTGAAGAACTGGGTCACCAATGGCGATCACGCCGATACGATCATTCTGATGGCGATGACCGACCCGGCAAAGGGCCACAAAGGCATCACCGCCTTCCTCGTTGACACCCATGCCCCCGGTTGCAGCATCGTCAAGGTGGAGAACAAGCTCGGCATCCGCAGCGCCCATAGCTGCCAGATGGCCTACGACAACTACCGGCTGCCGGTCTGGCGGCGTCTGGGCGAAGAGGGCCAGGGCTTCAAGATCGCCATGACCATCCTCAACGCCGGGCGCATCGGCATCGCGGCCCAGGCGGTGGGCATCGCCCAGGGCGCCTACGAGGCCGCGCTCAACTACACCCGCATCCGCGAGCAGTTTGGCCGGCCCATCCACGAGTTCCAGGCCGTCGGGTTCACCCTCGCCGATATGGCCACCCGCATCAAGGCCGCCCGCCTGCTCACCTACGAGGCCGCCTGGCGCAAGGATCAGGGGCTTGAGTATGTGAAGGACGCTTCGATGGCCAAGCTCTTCGCCTCGGAAACGGCGATGTGGACGGCCACCAGGGCCATCCAGCTCCACGGCTCGAATGGCTATTCGAAGGAGTACCCCGTCGAGCGCTACTTCCGCGATGCCAAGATTACAGAGATCTACGAGGGTACCAGCGAGATCCAGCGTCTGGTGATCAGCCGGGAGATCACCCGGCACTAGATTTTGGATTTTGGATCAGGCACGGCGCATCTGGAAGGGGTGGCGCGGTGGGGGCGGGGAAACCCGGTTTCGCCACCCCTTCACTCCGGCGCCGGCAATAAGGCGTTCAGCATCCCTACCAGGCGCGCCTGGGCCGCGGGGACAGGATCGCTCAACACAACGGCGCATTCCCGGTTGCCGACGCGGGTGACGATCTCATAGCTGTAGCCGTCGCGCGTGGCGCTACGGGTGTTCCGTGGCGCCCGCGTCAGTTCGCTGCGCAGGATCAGGCCCTCCAGGCGGGCCAGCGCCGCCGGCCCCAGGCGGCGTGGACGGCCGTCGGCGCCGTCCAGCGGCATGACCCACCCATTGCGGTAGACGATGATCGCCCGTGAGGTGAAGCGCAGGCCGCCGCTCTTGCGGTAGGCGATCAGGCCGTTGCGGGGCAGCCGCAGGCGGTCCTCGTCGGCGCCTTCAGGCGCCTGCGACTCACTCAGGCGCGTGTCATGGCCCTCCGCAAGCGCGCCGCCGAGTTGAACGCCCTCGGCGGGCACGGCTGGCTCCTCGGTCTCGTCGCTCATTGCACCACCATACTTGCGATCACCCGCTCAAAGCGCCGGCTCTCCCGGTCGAAGACCTGATCCGGCGCGCTGAAGGTGACGTAATACGACTGGTCGGCGGTCACAATAATGTACTCGCGCGCGCGCACCACCACCGGCAGCGAAGCGCGCCGTGGCTCGTCAATCGGCTGCACCACGTAGGCGTACTCGGTCACAATCGCCCGTGCCCCGCCAACCTCGGTCTCGGCCTCGCTGAGGAAATGGTAACCGGTGAGCGCCTGCCGTTGTTCCACCCGCCGGTCGAGCAGGGTCTGCAAGGTAGGCGGGTTAGCAGGGTCGAGCAGGCGGCTCTCGACCGTCATAGAGGTTTTGACCGCCGAGGGCGTGGCCGGGTCCGCCACACGCAGCACAACGTCCTGAAGCGTTTCAACGGCGATCCAGTCGGCGGGATACTCGAAGCGCAGCGGTGTTGCCTCGTCCTGGAAGGGGCGGGTGCGGGCAGTGGCGCTGGTCATCAGCAGCCAGCCGCCGAGGAGGAAGAGCAGCGCCGCCAGGGCCACGCCGATGTCCTTGGGCCGCATACGCAGGGTGTAGATCGGCTCGTTGCGCGCCAGGTCGCTCATTCGCGTCTCCCATCTACTGCCCGGCCCGCCGCAGGGTGACCGCGGTGCTGCGGCGCATGAGCGCCGCCAGGGTCAGGAAGGCCCCCAGGGCCACGATCAGGCCCATGAGCAGCGAGCGCCAGGGGGCCACCTGCAGACCCACGGCGCTGACCTCGCTGATCAGCCAGCTAAACACGCCGTTGAGCACCGTCGCCACAACGTAGCCCAGGGGCACCCACCAGACCGGCTTGTGCTCGAACCTGGCCTCGGCCATGAACCAGCCCTGGAGGCCGCCGAAGGACGCCGCGGCCAGGGCCGTGGTCACCGTGGCGATCACCCCGGGGCCGAGGGCCACACCGTCGTTGGCCAGCACGAAGTACAGGTTACTGACCATGGCGATGCCCAGGCCGGCCATGGTGCCGTAGATGATCCCGTCTATCCGTTCGTCGAACTCCGCCGTGTCGTAGACCAGCAGGCGCACGGCGAGGTAGACGATGGCCTGGTAGGTGGCGCCGATGATCAGGATCGAAGCCAGCAACGAGTTCAAGGTGGTGCGCGGCGCCCACTCGCTTACCCGGAACCAGTCGTAGATGATGCGCCGGGCGAATACGTCGGCGAGCAGCGCCGCGAGCAGAAAGACCGCCGCGACGCGCTGTTTGGGCTCCGGTTCCAGGCGATCCTGCTGGTAGAAGAACACGACCCACAGGGCCGAGGGGATCACCGCCAGCAGCACGCCGGCCACCAGCAGGGCCGGGCCGCTCAGGGGGCCAATCCGGTCGGCGAGGAAGGCCACCACGGCCGCCAGCGCGGCCATGCCGCTGATCTGCATGGCGGTTGCCCGCCAGAAGCCCGGGCGGGGGCGGTTCACCGCCGCGTAGTGCCGTGCGCAGTAGGCCCGCCCGCCAAGGGTCTGGTATGGCGGAGCCAGCGGCTCGTGGCAGACGCAGCATTCGATGGGGTTCTTCTCTGCCATTGCACTTTCTGGAGGGCTACGCCCTCTCGCATCAGGGCCGATGTAACATCCGCCGCCGGCGGGGGCGGCTCGGCCCCCACCCGGCAGGCTCGTTTTTCGCTGGTTTTGGCGGCTACGCCGCCAAAACCAGCGAAAAAGTTTGGGGCTTGCCCCAAAAACCATGCATCAGCCCTGGGAGGGCTGCGGCTGCAAACGATCGCGCTATAGCGTTTCTCAAAAAGATTGACCCATAACGATGGCGGAGCGAGTGCAGCGAGCCACACGGCTCAGGGTCCTCGGTGGATCAAGCATTTCGGTCACTGCTCTAGCGCCCGCGGCGCAACTCTGCGTCCACCCGGTACGGGTTGGTGGCATTGGCGGGGATGGACACTTCCTGGTCGGCAATGATTGGCCGGTAGCCGGCGCCGAAGACGATGACGCTGTAAGTCTGGCCGCGGGGAACGGCCTGCTGCGTCCGGTAGACGCCCTGCCGGTCGGTGACGCCGAAGGTCAGCACCTCGTTGGGCGAGAGGGTGTCATCGGCGGCGGCCTGGCTCGCGGTGATCCCCGGGCGCATCACGAGAAACTGCACGCCTTCGATGCCCCGGCGGGTGCTGGCATCGGTGATCTGCCCCTGGATGTAGACCAGGTCGGCGTTGCTGGTCGGCGGGGCGGCCGGCCCCTCGCCGGTGGTGCAGGCGATCAGGGCCACATCGTCAACGAACATGCTCGAAACATTGCCACGGGGGTTTTCGGAGGCAAAAACCAGGCGTACATCACGCCCGGCCAGGCGCGAGACGTCAAAGTTCCGTTCGCGCCAGGTGTCATCGCCGCCGCGCGAGGAGATCTCCTCGACCACCTGGAGCGGGTCGCCCTGGAGGGTGGCAAACAGAGCGGTAAAGCGGGCATCGGGAGCAAAGGCCCCGAAGAGGCCGGTGGTTTCTTCATGGATCAGGCGGGCGTAGCGCAGTTCCACGCGGGTGGCGTTGGCGGGGATGCGCACGTTCTGGTAGAGGTACTGGAGCGTCTCCTGGTCCTGCCCGCCGAGCCAGGCGCTGTAGCGCCCGCTGCGCGGTAGCTGGGTGTCGATGATCGGCGCATCGCCGCGCACGACCTCGACCCAGGCTTCGCGTTGCTCGAAGCCGCCCGCGACGACAATATCACTGCAGCCGGCGGGGAGGGCCGGAGCGGGCCGTTCCGGCGCGGGGCCGCCGGAGGGTACGCCGGTGGTGTCGGAGATCACCGGGCCGCCCGGTACTGCCTGGTCGGTGATGCCCACCTGGGCGAAGGCCTGGCGCACGGCCCGCACCTCGGCGCCCTGGCCGTACAAATCGGCGGCGGCGCGGGCGCTGGCGTTGGCCGCGTCCACGAAATTGGCGCTCGGCGTGAGGTATTGGGTCAAGGCGCGGTAGGCGATCTGTTCGGTCTTCTCGCGACCAATGGCCTGCGCCAGCAGGTAGTGGGCATGGTTGGGAATGCCGCTGTTGACGTGTACGCCGCCGTTGTCGGCGCGGCGGGTGTTGGGGAGATTGGCATACTGGGCCATCGTAGCCGGCTGGCCGATGCCCTCCAACGGGTTGCGCGGGTCGTAGGCGCCGCCGGCGTTCGGATCCTGCATGCTCCGCAGATAGGGAAGCGGGTAGGGCGGCGATTTGATGATGTCTTCGCCGATCAGCCAGTCGTCACGGTCGATCATCGCGGCGAAGACGTCGGAGTAGGACTCGTTCAGCGCGCCCGACTGTCCCTCGTAGATCAGGTCGGCGGTGTACTGGGTGACGCCGTGGGTGAACTCGTGGCCGATGACATCCAGGCCGAACGGCAGTGGTTTGAAGATGCGCCCGCCGTCCCCGTAGATCATCTGGTTGTACTCGCCCACCCAGGCGGCGTTCTCGGCGTCCTGCGGGTCGCTGCCGAAGTTGACGGTGGAGACCAGGGGCATGCCCCGCCCGTCAATCGAGTTGCGCTGGAAGGTTTTGAAGTAGTAGTCGTAGACAATGCCGGCGCCATCGTGGGCCGCCTGGGCCACGGGGTCGTGCGAGCGTTCGCCTTCGTCAATGATCAGCCGGCCCGGCACGCGGGTGGTGTTCTGCGCGGTGAAGGTGCGCCGGCGCCTGGTATGCATAATCGTGTCGAAGGCGTGGATCACCAGCGGCCGCCTGGCGTTGACGAAGTAGGTCCACTGGCCCAGGGGCGTCGTGGTGAGAATGGTGAGGTGCCAGGCCAGGGCGGCCCCGCCGCGTTCGTCCACATAAACCACCAGGCGGGTCCTGGCAGGCATGGGGTGGATCTCGATGCGCGCCAGTTCATCAGGATCGAGCTGTTTGCCACGCAGATCGAGCAGCGCGACGGCCAGGGCCGCCTCGGGGCTGACGGCGGGGCTGGTGGTAATCTCGATCTGCGGATGGAACTGCCCGTTCACGGCGACGATACGCTGCTCGGGATCGAGGTGGACGACCAGTTGGCGTCCAAAGACGGGCAACCCCTGATGGACCTGATCAAAGCGTAGATGGGCGAAGTTAAGCTGCGCGTCGGGTTCGTAGCGCAGCAGGCGCAGTTCCTCGGCGGCGCTGCGCAGGCCGAAGACGGCGCGATGCTGATCAAGGAAGCCGCGGGCGATCGCCTCGGGCTTGCCGGCCTCGGCGGCGGTGGGGACGTACGGCAGCCGGTCGTCGGCGCGCGCCGGCTGCACGAAGCGAGCCACGCCGGTCAGCGGGTCAAAGGTGGCGTCGAGCGGGGCGCTGGTGCGGGCCTGGAGGGCGGCAAAGGCTTGCTGAGGGGTTGTGGCGTCGGAGAGGGGCAGGGGCGCCGAGGTAAGCCGGGCGCCGGCGAACCGGACGGTGTGAGACGGGTGCGGCCATGCCAGCGGCAGCGCGGTCAACGCATAGGCGAGAACCAGCAGCGCGAGGTGGATCTGGCGACGCCCGGCGAGTATCGGTCGCTTCATGCAGACATTCCCAGGGACGCGGGAGGGGAACTGGAAGGGCCGCACCCTCCCTGCAAACATACCCTGTCACAACCAGATTGTCAAGCCATGAAGCAGATTCCCAGGGCCACGCCAATGCGCCTGACCTTCAGCCAGGACGTTGACGTGGCCCTGACGGATTCCCGCGGGGCCTGCCCCTGGAGCAAGCCCCAAACCCCGGTTGCGGCGGTCGTGGCGGCGCAGCCGTCACCACCGCCGCACAATCGCATCAATCGCCGGACTCGCGGGCGAGGTAGTAGGTGAGACTGTGCAGAACGGCCACCGGATCGATGTAGCGCACCCAGACATCATCGGGGGTCTGCAGCACAATGGGCGCGTAGTTCAGAATGGCGCGAACGCCGGCCTCGATGAGCAGATCGGCGACATGCTGGGCCTGGGCCGCGGGCACGGCAATGATCGCCAGGCGCACATGGTGCTCGCGAATGACCTGGGCCAGTTGCTCCAGCGGCATGATGGTCAGGTCATTCACACGCTCGCCGATCTTGGCGGGATCGGTATCGAAGAGGCCGACGATCTGCAACCCCTGCTTGTGAAAGCCCTCGTAGCGAGCGATGGCCTGCCCGAGGTAGCCGACGCCGACCAGCACCACCGGCCAGCGCTGGTTCAGACCGAGGATGCGCTCGATGTGGTTCAGCAGCTTCTCGACATCGTAACCGATGCCCTGCTTCCCGAACTCCCCGAAGTAGGAGAGATCCTTGCGAATCTGGGCGGCGGTGACGTTGATCCGCTCACCGAGTTCCTGCGAAGAAACCGAGTGCACTCCTTCTTCGAGCAGGTAGCGCAGACTTCGAGCATAGAGCGGCAACCGCCGGATGACAACATCGGGTGGTACGTCCAGGCGATCCACAGGCGCCTCCAGGGAGTCAGGCTGTACGTTTTGTGAAGTGTAGCACGAGCTTTTGGGCCATGTCAAGCCTGCGTGACGGGGTAGGGCTTGAGCTCCGTCTCTAATAGAGGGGTGTGAGGCGGCTGCGCACCAGACAGGATCGTTGTTCGGTAGTTTTGGCGGCGTAGCGGCCAGAACCAACCAACAACCCGGGGGCCGGGGCAAGCCCCGAAGACGTTGCAACCGCCCTGGTGACGGGGGAGCGCCTCTGTCCGATGGATCGATCGCACTGGTATAATAACAGCCAGGAAGGGGGACGTGGCGCTGCCGTGGCCGCCCCGAGTGCAGGAACGGCGTGCTGGGTGGGAGACGCGAGCCGTGAGTCAGCGGTGTCGCGCCACCCGGTTCGACGCGACGGAAGGAGCTATGAACCATGTCGGAATCACTTGATGCCCAGCCAATCGGCGCGTTTCTCGACGCGCTGGCCTCGAACGCGCCAGCGCCAGGCGGCGGCAGCGTGGCGGCCCTCGCGGGGGCGATGGCGGCGGGGTTGGTGAGCATGGTCTGCGCGCTCACCGTCGGCAAGAAGCAGTTCGCGGCGATCGAAGATGAGGTGCGCGGCGCGCATGCGCGCTCCGAGGCGCTGCGACAGGAGTTCCAACACCTGGCGGCGAAGGATATCGAGGTGTTCGGGCGGCTCTCGGCGGCGTACAAGTTGCCACGCACCACCGAGGCCGATGCGGCCACCCGTCAGGCTGCCATCCAGCAGGTCACCCGTCAGGCCACGGAGGTGCCGCTCCGCATTGCCCAGGCTGCGGCCAGTATTCTGCCCCTCTGCACCGCGCTGGCGCCCAGGGTTAGCCGATTGGTGGTGAGCGACGTCGGCGTGGCGGCCGTGCTCGCCCGCGCAGCGGTGCAGAGCGCCATCCTCAACATCGAGATCAACCTGAGCGGGCTGGAGGATCAACTCTTCGTGCGCGAGACCCGCGCGCAGGTGGAGGATCTGACCATCGGCCTCAGCGAAGAGACCGAAGGGATCATCGCCATTGTGCGCAGCCGCATCAGCCAGTAGTAGTCTGTCACGATGATGGTGATGGATGCGGCGGGAGGGGGCGTGGGAGGGCTTCGCCCTCCCCGCAAAAAACTATCCATCACAACCACATTGTCGTACCAGTAAGCGGAGCGATTTTGATTGTAATACTGCGTCCAGGCTATGTCGTTGGGCCGAAGCATTGGCGCAGCCAGTGCTTCGACCTTACCGCCGCGCGCCGATGCCCCTACAGGGCGCCTGGAACCACGCTATGACCGCAACTCTGCTCGAAGGCAAGGGATTGGCCCAGGAACTCCGCGCTGCCGCCCGCGCCGAAATCGCCGTACTTACCGAACAACTTGGCCGCGCCCCGTGTCTGGCGGTGATCCAGGTCGAGGGCGACGCGGCCTCCAGTCGCTACGTGCGGAGCATCGGGCGCCTGTGCGAGGGCGCCGGGGCGGCGTTTCGCCTCGAACTGCTGCCCGCCGATACGACCCTGACCGCCCTTGTGGCAACGATTGACATGCTGAATACCGATCCGGAAGTGGATGGGATTCTGCTGCAACTGCCTTTACCGCCGCACCTCGACGCCCACGCCGCGGTGATGGCCCTCGACTACCGCAAAGACATTGACGGCGTGCACCCGATCAACGCTGGCCTGCTGGCTCAGGGGCGCCCGGCCATGGTGCCCAACACCCCCGCCGGGGGCATGGCCCTGCTCCAGCACTACGGCGTGGAACTGCGGGGTCGGCGCGCCGCCGTGGTGGGTCGCAGCGCCATCGTCGGGCGCCCGATGGCGCACCTGCTCACTACGGCCGATGCCACGGTGACCCTGTGCCACTCGCGCACGGTGGATCTTGGCGCCGTGCTGCGCGAGTGCGAGATTGTCTGCGTGGCCGTGGGACGCCCGGGGTTGATCACCGCCGAGATGATCCGCCCGGGCGCCGTGGTGGTTGATTTTGGCACCAATGTGCGGGAGGACGGCAGTCTGGTCGGTGATGTGGACTTCGCTGCCGTGGTTGAGGTCGCGGGGATGCTGACCCCGGTGCCGGGGGGCGCCGGTCCGGTGACCAATGCGGTGCTGCTGAAGAACCTGATCGCTGCCACGCGCGGCCGTGCCACCCGGCGGGGCTGAAGCCCGGTTGCTCCATGCCACCGCCCGGGGTGGGGAAGGGCCGGGCCCTGCCCCATCGGTGGCGCTCGTGGCGCTCTGCGGTAAAGCCGCATCGAAGCCTATGAAAATCCTGGTGCTTGGCGCGGACGGCCGGACCCATGCGCTGGTCTGGAAATTGTTCAATCACTCGACGGCTGAGGTGCTGGTGGCCCCGGGCAATGGCGGGGCGGTGCAACTGGCGGCGCAGGTCGATCTCGACCCGACGAACGTGGTCGAGGTGGCCCGCTGGGCGTTCGCCGAACAGGTGGATCTGATCGTGCCCGCCGACAGCGGCCCCCTGCGCGCCGGGTTGGTGGACGAAGTGGTCGCGATGCACATCGGCGTGTGCGGCCCGGCGCAGCGAACAACGCTGATCGAGGGAAGCCGCTGTTTCGCGCGGGCCTTTCTGGAGCGCCACGGCCTGCCTCTGCCCCGCGGGCGGGTGTGCCTGGATCTCGCCACGGCGGAGAAGTACCTCGCCAGCCAGCCGTTGCCGGTGGTGATCAAGACCGACGATCCCGAAGGCGGCGCGACGATCCACACCGACCGGTACGCGGCGTTGGAGGCCCTGCGGGCCGCCTTCGCCGCCATGGCCGGCGATGGGCGCGGCGGCGTGGTGATTGAGGAGCACCCCGCCGGGCCGCTGGTCGGCTTCTCGGTGCTCACCGATGGAACGACGGCCCTGCCGTTGCTGCCGGTACAGCTCTACGAGCACACTGGCGCCGAACCGAACGGTCCGGCTGCTCCAGGGATGGGGGCAGTGGCAGGGAACTCGGTCTATGCCCGCAAACTGGGGGCCTACCTGTACGAGCGGGTGGCTCTGCCGATCATCGGCGCGCTGCGCAACGAGGGCCTGCCCTACTGGGGATTTCTGGGCATTGACTGCGTGATCGCCGATCACGGCCCCCTGCTGACGGGCCTGCGCTGCAGCCTGCGCGACATGGAGGCCCAGGCGGTGCTGCCGCGGTTGGAAAGCGACCTGCTGCCGTTGATCGAAGCGGCCATCGCGCGCCGGCTCGACCGCGAACCGCCCCTGGTCTGGCGCGATGAGGCCAGCGTGGCCCTGGCGCTGGTCGCCCAGGGCTACCCGCACCACTACCCCGTGGGGGCCAGCGTCAACGGGCTGAACGAGGTTGACGAGGGCGTGCTGGTCTTTCACGGCCAGACCCACAATCCCGCCGGTCTGCGGTACGCGCCCGCGAGCCGGGGCGGACCGGCCTCCCTGCTCCGCGGCGCCGCGCCCGCCGGCGGCATCACGCTCACGGGAGGACACGCGGTCACGGTGGTGGCGCTCGGGGCGACCCTGGCCGGGGCGCGGGGGCGGGCGCTGCTCAACGCCGAGCGCATTCGGTTCCCCGGGCGCACCTATCGTGAGGACGTGGGCGCGCGCGAGTTCGGATTCGCGTGATTGACACGGATAACGCAGCGTGTTATACTCAGGATCGATAACGCACCGCGTTATACACTGCCGTGGCGAAAATGCTGTGGTATCATGCGAGGCCATGGCAGGGTACAGCACATAGACGTGAGGAGGACCACCATGTCGTCCGCCGAGGAAATCGAAGTCAACGTCCGGCAGATCGAAGAGACCCCGCCGCCCGCCGAGCAGCCGATAATGGTGTTCGACGTGATGCGCAAGCTGTTGCTGGCCGGCGTCGGGGCGGTCGCGCTCACCCGCGACGAGGTTGAGGCGTTCCTGAACCGGCTGGTCGAGCGTGGCGAGATCGCCCAGAAGGATGCGCAGCGCCTGCTGGATGAGACGATGTCGAAGTTTCGCAACGTGGGCCAGTCGCGGGTCGCGCAGGCCGAGAGCCAGGTGAGCAGCATTTCCGTGCAGGTGGAGAACAACCTGGAGCAGTTCCTGAACCGGCTCAACATCCCCTCGAAGCGCGACATTGACGAACTGAGCGCCAAGATCGCCGAACTGGCCGCGCGGGTCGAGGAACTGCGCCTGGTACAGGAGCAGTCGGCCAGGGGGCCTTCTCGGAAAAATGCCGAGGTGAAGGCTGAGGGTTAGCCCGTGGCGCAGGTTGCGGGCCAGGAGACGCGCCGGGCGCGGGGGATTGCCTCTGTGCACCGGCGCGTCGGTCTTCAGGCAGGCACGGAGACAGCCGGGCGTGTTATAATATACCGGACTGCCGAGACACCAGAGCCTATGCACATCATTAAAAAGTACGCCAACCGCAAACTGTACCATACCAATAAGAAGCAGTACATCACCCTCGATGGTATTGCTAAACTGGTGCAGGAGGGTGAGGCGGTTCAGGTTCTCGATAATGAGACGGGTGAGGATATTACCGCAAGCATCCTCGCCCAGGTGGTGCTGCACTCCCGCGGGCGCTCCGGGCCCCAGTTGCCGACGCACATGCTGACGGGGCTGATCCAGATCGGCGGCGATACCCTCGCCGGGGTGCGGCGGGCGTTGTTCGCTTCCTTCGGCGGCGATGACCTGGTGGCCTCGGAGATCGAACGCCGCATTACCTACCTGGTGGAGGTGGGCGAACTGACCGCCGATGAGGGGGAGCGGCTCTACCGGCTCCTGCTGCGGAAGGAGTTCAGCCAGAGCGCGGACCAGAAGGGCGTTGAGCCCGTTGCTGAGGTGCCCTCGCGCAATGATGTCGCCCAGCTCCACGCTCAGGTCGACGCGCTGACCCAGGCGATCGATCAGTTGCTCCGCGAACGGCGTCAGCAGTGAGCGCCGGTTCGGACGCGTCAGACGTGCTCCCGGCAGGGATAGGACCGCATGATGTGCCCCATGGAACGTTGTTTTTCTGTACCCGGGCGATGAGGCGTGTATGCAACGTAGCAAAACGGCGCTTGTACTGGCTGGAGGAGGGATTGCCGGCGCGGCCTATGAGATCGGCGCCCTCTGCGCGATAGACCAGTTGCTTGAACAACTCTCGGTCAACGAGTTCGATGTGTATGTCGGCACCAGCGCCGGTAGTCTCATCGGGGCATGTCTTGCCAATAACATTTCACCCCGCACCCTGCTCTCGGTCCTCGAGAGTCCCATGCTGGGGATTGAGCAACTGGAGCCGCACCATCTCTATTCGCTGAATGTGCCCGACCTGCTCGCGCGGCTCCGCCGCCTGCCCGCGGCGTTTGTGGAGATGGCGCGCCGGGTGGTTGGCGAGGGTGGGGCCATCTCCCTGCTCGATCTGGTTGAGGCTCTGGCGGCCGGCCTGCCGACGGGGATCTACGACTCGCTGGCCCTCGAGGGCTACATCCGCGCGGCGCTCTCCCTTCCCGGACGCTCGAACCGCTTCGCCGATCTGCACCGCGAACTGGCGATCATCGCCACCGATCTCGATACCGGCGAACGGGCCGTGTTTGGCCATCCGCCCCTCGATGAGGTGCCCATCTCCATGGCCGTCTGCGCCTCGGCGGCCCTGCCCCTCTTCTATCGCCCGGTGCGCATCGGGGACCGGGATTATATTGACGGAGGCATCCGCGGCACCGCCAGCCTCGATGTGGCCATTGAGTGCGGCGCCGAGTTGATCGTCTGTGTCAATCCCCTCGTTCCCTTTGATAATCGTGAACATTTCGAGGGGCGATCCTTTAGCGATGAGGGCATGACCCGCATTGGCAATCAGGTCTTCCGCACCTTTATCCATGCCGGTTTGCATTACCATCTCAAGCAGGTGCGTCGCCGCCATCCCGATGTGGATATTATTCTCATCGAGCCGAATCGTCGCGATCATGTGATGTTCAATGATAATACGATGCGCTACAAGACGCGCATGTTGCTGGCTCGCCATGGTTTTGAGACGGTCGCTTCGCATCTCAATCAACATTACTATTACTACCGTGATATGATGGCGCGCCATGGGGTCAAGATCAATAATGAGCGGCTCAACCACGATCTTCAGAATCTTCGCGCCGCTGGCGATGATTTCCACGCCGTGAAGGCCGCGCTGGTCTCCAATGGCTCGCTCCATACCGCGCCCGCCGGCCTCGCGCTGACCCTCGCCGAGCTTGACCGCCTGCTGAAGCGCCTCGAAGAACGCTGCGTCGGGCGCGCAGCGTAGTGTACTGGCCGGAATGATTGATCCTGTTGGCCAGTCTTTTCGAGAAACGTTGTAGTGCGGCGTCCGAGCAGGGCCGAAGCGTTGGCTGCGCCAATGCTTCGGCCCTGCCGGGCGAGGGCCGCCCCTTTCCAGACGCGATCAATGCCGGGCCGATGCCCGTGAGCCGAAGTCTGATCGGCGCCTCTGCTTCCCACCGTCGTACCTCATAGGCACCCATGGTCAAATCTCACCGCGCGCCATTCTTGCTGCTCCTCCTCATCGTGGCGCTGCTTCCGGCGCTCCCCGCCATGCCACCGCCCGTCGCCGCCCAATCCGGCGGGCCGGTTCTGGCTGGTTCCCCCGAGGCGCTGACGGCGATGGTCGCCCTGGGCGCGACGGCCAGTCTGCAACTCGTGGTGCGGAACGAAAGCGCCGCGCCCGTGGTTCCGCAGCTCTACGAGGCCCTCCCCGCGCCCGCCCGGCCCGCCGGTCCGGTTCCCGAAGCGCGCGCCACCCTGCCTGCGCAGGACGCGCGGGTCGATCCGCAGATCGCCCGCGAGCAGGCCGCCGCCCCCGATGGTCAGACCGAGTTCCTGGTGGTCCTGGCCGATCAGGCCGACCTCTCCGCCGCCTATGCCATCGCCGACTGGGGCGAGCGTGGCGCG